>CAIVAS010000024.1 GCA_903903975.1 uncultured Burkholderiales bacterium | reverse complement strand
TGCCGCCCGGCACGCCGCTGCCGCCAGGTTTCGTGATGCCCAGGGGCCCGAACGAAAACTACGCCCGCGAGCTGCTCGAGTTGCACACGCTCGGTGTCGATGGCGGCTATACCCAGGCTGATGTGTCCGAACTGGCCCGGGTCTTCACAGGCTGGTCCTTCGATCGGCGCAACCCCGGGCCGAGCGATGCCTTTCGCTTTTATCCGGGACGGCACGATAACGGTCCCAAGCGGCTGCTAGGTCTGGAGGTCCCGGGTGGCGGCCAGAAGCAGGGCGAATGGGCGCTCGATCTGCTGGCAAGTCATCCGGCGACCGCGCGGCACATCGGTCGCAAGCTCGCCGCCAGTTTCGTCGCCGATGAGCCGCCACCCGCGCTGGTCGAACGTCTGGCGACCCGCTTTTCTCAGACCGACGGTGACCTGCGCGAGGTGATGCGAACGCTCATCCTCAGCCCCGAGTTTCTCGACCCGTCGATGCGCGGGGCCAAGTTCAAGACGCCTTACCAGTACACGGTCTCGGCAGTGCGTGCTTGTGCGATGCCGCTCGGTGATCCCCGGCAGCTCGGTGGCGCGGTCGCGCGTATGGGCATGCCGATCTTCCTGTGTCCGACGCCCGATGGCTGGCGTGATTCGCGCGAGGCCTGGCTCAACCCGGAGGGGCTGCGTCAGCGTGCCGAATTCGGTATCCGGCTCGGCGGTCAGGCCGCCATGCCGATGAGCGATGCGCTTTCGACAAGCCTGAGCGCCGGCGCGAAGTCGGTGATGGCCGGCCTGCCGGCAAAAGAACGGGTCTCGATGGCGCTGGCCAGTCCGGATTTCATGAGGCGCTGACACGATGGCCGCCCGATCGTCGCAGAGCAAACTGGTGGTGGTGATGCTGCGCGGTGCGGTTGATGGGCTGAGCGTGGTCGTACCGCATGGCGATCCGGCGTATGCCCGAAACCGGGCCGAGATTGCGATTGCCGCGCCCGGGCGCCCGGATGGCGCCTTGCCGCTCGATGCACTCTTCGGTCTGCATCCGGCGTTGGCGTCGATGCTGCCACTGTGGAGTGCAGACCGCCTGGCCTTCGTGCACGCGAGCGGATCGCCTGACCTCACCCGATCGCATTTCGATGCGCAGGACTATCTCGAGACTGCGACCCCGGGCCGTCGCTCGACCCCCGACGGCTGGATGAATCGGCTGCTCAAGGTGCTGGCCGACCCGGCGACTGACGCCGGCAGGGCAGTGGTGCAGGCGGTCAATCTCGGTGCCATCATGCCGCGCATCCTGACCGGACCGATACCGGTTGCGTCATTGCCGGCAGGCGGCGCCGATCAGCAACGCGGTGGCGGCTCGCCTGCACTTGCGCAGGCACTCGATCGACTTTATGCCGGCGATCTGATCGCCGGTGCAAGCTGGCAGGCAATGCGCGAGACCCGCCAGGCCATGCAGGACGTTGCCGCCTCCGGCATGGATCCCGGCATGGACCCCGGCATTGCAAGGGGCGCGATCCCGCTCGCCGGCCTGTCCCAGGATGCCGCCCGTCTTGGCCGGCTGATGCGCCGCGAACCTGGCATGCGCGCAGCTTTCTTCTCGGTGGGCGGCTGGGACACTCACACCAATCAGGGCGGCGCCCGTGGTCAGCTCGCCACGCGCCTGCAGACGCTGGCCGGTGGGCTCACCGCCCTGGCCCAGGAACTCGACGACCGGCTCGACGACACCGTCGTCATCGTGATGTCGGAATTCGGCCGCACGGTGCGTCAGAACGGCACACAGGGTACCGACCACGGCCATGGCAATGTCATGTGGCTGATGGGTGCTGGCGTGCGCGGCGGTCGGGTCCATGGCGAATGGCCGGGGCTCGAGACGAATGCGCTGCACGAGGGCCGCGACCTTGCGGTGACCACCGACTTTCGCCAGGTCATCGCCTCGGTGCTCGAGCGTCATCTGCGACTCGACGACCGGCAACTCGCCTATGTGTTACCCGAAGGGCCGGGTCGATCGTCGCGCCTCGATCTGCTGGCGGGCTGAGCGCCGGCTTGCTGCCACAACAGCCACAGTTTGATGTACTTGTAGTAGCTCGCCTGGCCGGTCATGAGGGCCACGCCCAGGCCCTGAGCGCCGTCCAGAAAACCGCGCCGCAGCAGGTAAGTGCGAATGAAGGCCCAGGTGCCGTGCAGCACTGCGCCTGCCGGACTGGCCCGCTTGCCGCGCTCGAAACCCTGGCGCGCGCCGAGTGTCGAATAGTGCTCGATCTTGGCGAGCACTTCCGAGTAGTCCTCGTAGGTGTGATGCAGCAGCGGCGTCATCAGACGACCGACCGGGCCGTCGCTCACCACCCGCTCATGGACCAGATCGTCGCTGAATCGCGCCCGACCGCGCCGAAACAGCCGTGTGATGCGGTCAGGGTACCAGCCGCCATGTCGGATGAAACGTCCGCAAAAACTCGACAGACGCGGCATCTCGTAGGCATCGGCTTTGCCCGCGGCCATGGCGGCGATGATCTCGTCACGAAGGGCAGGCGTCACGCGCTCATCGGCATCGATCGACAGAATCCAGTCGGTGTCGGCTTTGGCGATCGCAAGGTTTTTTTGCGGCCCGAATCCCGGCCAATGGTCGGTTTCGAAGACGTCGGCACCGAGTTCGCGCGCTATTTGCGGCGTGCCGTCGCGACTGCCCGAGTCCACTACAATCATCCGATCGCACCAGGCCACCGCCGCCAGGCAGGCGGCAATGTTGTGCGCTTCGTCTTTCGTGATCAGTACAACCGAGATGCTCATGGCAATCGCTGATGTGGCCTGACAAGTTCCGGCATCTGACTGTCGCCAGCCTGCTGGTGCTGGCGTTTCCGATCCTGTTGCTGAGTGTTCCGAAAGGCGCCTCGGTGTTTCTGGCGGCCACCTTCGTGGCGCTGATGGTGGCGAGGCATGGATTGGCCGCGACCGCTCGTGCCAACGCTGATGTCTTTGGACCCCTGTCACTGGCAATTCTAACCGTCCTGGTGATCTGTCTCGGCTCGATCCTGCACTTCGATCTGGGCTGGAACACCCTGGACAATCCGAGCCGCATGATCCTGGCCCTGCTGGCCTGTCTGCTGGTGATGCACCGGGGCGCCGACACGCGGCTGCTGTGGGCCGGGGCTCTCATCGGACTGATCGCGGCAGCAGCAATCATCGCCTGGCAAGTCGCGGTGCTCAGGGTCGATCGGCCGAGCGCCGGACTGCCGCCGATCGTCTTTGCCAACATGGTGGCCGCGATTGCGCTGATCGGCTTTGTGAGGCCTGGCAACGATTGGCGCAACCATGCCTTGGCCTGGGGAGGGCTCTTTCTGGCGGCGGTCATCCTGATCCTCAATGGTTCGCGCGGCCCGTGGATGGCGCTGGTGATCACCACTTTGCCGCTGATTCCTGTCAGGCATCGGGGCATGCGTGCGTCCAGCTATTTTGGCCTGCTGCTCGTGCTGTCGCTGCTGATTGCCCTGGCCTTCGCAATACCGGGGGTCGAACTCGCCAGTCGGTTTCAGACGATCGGTACCGAAATCGATCGCTTCGGCACCGGCGATGCTGATTCACCAGTTGGTGCCCGTCTGCTGATGTGGCAACTCGGCGTACAGACCCTGCTGGCGCATCCACTGACCGGCATCGGCCTCAATCAATATGGACAGCTGATGATGAGCCTGCCGCAATGCCCGACCGCGCAGTTCTGCGTCAAGCACGGTCATAACGATCTGATGGAGGCGTTGACCACGTTGGGCGTGCCGGGTCTGGTGATGCTCGGCGCGATGTATGCCGTGCCGGCCAGACTTTTCTGGCGCATGGGCCGTGCCGCGCGCGATCGACGCGACACGGTCGGCAAGAGCGTCGCGGTGGCGGGTCTGGCGGTGGTGATGGCGACCTGCATCAGTGGACTCACGCAGGTGACGCTGGCCCATCAGGCCAATATCGTCTTTTATGCCGGGGCGATCGGATTGCTGCTGGGGCTGTCGGCCCAGCAGGCCCGCGCGTCATCCGGCTGATCTGCAGTGAACAGCCCACAATCTGACCCGCCCACACTGAAATTTCGCTGGTCAGTGATATTCCTCACTCGTCCGCCGGCAACGCTCGCCTAAGTTCTGATACGTCGCGAGTGCCTGTTGCCTCGCCGCCTGTTCAGACCGAGGTGACTCCATGCAATGCGCCCCGTCGCGTCCGCAGTCCGGATTGCAGCGATTCGTTCCTGCAGCCGCAGCAGCACTTTTCGTATCGCTCGCCCTGATCTCACCCTGCCAGGCCGGACCCGAATTCACGGCGGTCAATGTCGTCAGCGCCCCGGTATCGGCCCAGAGCACCGATAAACGCCCTGCGAGCCCGTCGGCCTCCATGCAGACCTTCGGCGCATTGGTCTCGGCCAAGCCTGCAAGCCAGCCCCTCGATCGCACCTACGCGTCATCGGTCGACCTGGGAACCGGCGACCTGTCTGCCGGTGCGATCCGGTCGATGCCTGCCTCCTCGCAGAGCCCGCGCACGCCCCGCTGAAACTGCGACTTGCCTGACAAGTCCCTTACCGGCGATCCTGTCGGTCAATGAGGCATGCCCGATCGAGCCATGCCCGCAATGATCAGACAACACAGGGGACAAACGATCATGACGCCATCGATTCGCATCGACCAGACCACCGGCTTCAAGGTCTTCACAACTCGCGCCGCCAAGGCCACCGACAGGATCGCCGGCAAGGGCTATTCGGCGATTTCGGATGAGTCGCTCAAGGTGCTGCCCGATGCGCCGGTTGGTGCGGTCTTCAATGCCGATGAGCAGGCGCGTTATCGCGAATTCAAGGAATCAAGGCGCGGCGCGGCCGACTACATGGCGATGGAAGGCGAATTCGCGCGCTACCTCGAGGATGTCTACTCGGCCCCTCCCGTGCCGCGCGAGGCGCTGACCGACGAGTGCGACATTGTGGTCATCGGCGCCGGGTTTGCCGCGCTGCTGCTCTGGTACAAGTTGCGCGAGGCGGGCTTCGGTGACGTGCGCTTTTGCGAAAAGGGTGGCGATGTCGGCGGCACCTGGTACTGGAACCGTTATCCCGGGATTGCCTGCGATGTCGAGGCCTACAGCTATCTGCCGCTGCTCGAAGAGATGGGCTATTTCCCGACGATGAAATTCGCCTCGGGCTTCGAGATCCTCGAGTACTGCCAGAGCATGGCGCAGCGTTTCGGCTTCTACGACCATTGCCTCTTTCACACGACGGTCGAGCAGACCACCTGGGACGAAGCCTCGCATCGCTGGACCGTCGTGACCGACCGGGGTGACCGCATGCGGGCGCGCTTCGTCGTGCTGGCCAATGGCATCCTGACCACGCCCAAGCTTGCCCGCATCGAGGGCATGGAGACCTTCAAGGGCAAGTCCTTTCACACCTCGCGCTGGGACTACACCGTCGATCTCGAAGGCAAGCGCGTGGGCATCATCGGCACCGGCGCGACCGCGGTGCAGGTCATCCCCGAGATCGCCAAGGTGGTCAAGCATCTGACCGTCTTTCAGCGCACACCGTCGACCATCGACGTGCGCGATCAGCGGGCCACCACGGCGCAGGAGATCGAGAACTGGTCGAAGGAGCCGGGCTGGGCGCGGGCGCGCCGCGACCGGCTGGCGATGATTTCGTCGGGGCGCACCGCGCTGCAGGGCAATGATGATTTCCTGTCGGGCAAGGTGTCCGACTTCAAGGAGCGCAAACAGTACGAGCGCGCGCTCACGCCGCAGGAGATGATCGCCAAGCAGCTCGACACCAATTTCCGGATCATGGAGCAGATCCGGGCGCGGGTGGCCGCGATCGTCAAGGACCCGAAAACCGCGGCCGCGCTCAAGCCCTATTACCCCTATGGCTGCAAGCGGCCGACCTTTCACGACGAGTTTTTGCCGACCTTCAACCTGCCGCAGGTGACGCTGGTCGATACCGCGCCGCTGGGCGTCAGCCGCATCAACGAGCGGGGTGTGGTTCACGACGGCACCGAATATCCGCTCGATGTGCTGATCTATGCGACCGGCTTTCAGTGGATGGCGACCTCGACCTTCAACATGATCACTGGTCGTGGCGGACGCACACTGCGCGAGAAGTGGCAGACCGAGGGTGTGAAGACATTCCTCGGCATGCACAGCGAGGGCTTTCCCAACCTGTTCATCATGTCCGGCCCGCAGGGCGGCGGCGGCCAGTTCAACTTCACCCTCGGCGTCGAGGCGCATACCGACTATGTCGTCTGGATGCTCAAGACCATGCGTGAACGCGGTGCGGGTGTCGTTGATGTCCGCAAGGATCCGGAAGTCGCTTACGCGCAGCATTGCCGCGATGCCGATCTGAACACCCGCGCGCTGCGCGATTGCCTGTCGTATTACAACGGCGATGGCAAGGCCGAGCCGGGCAGTCTGGCGTATTACGGTGGTCCGGGCCAGTGGCATGCCCTGCGCAGCACGGCGCAGGCGACGCTTGAGCCTTATGTCTTTGACGGGGCTGCGTGACATCAGGCCCCGGGCTCAGGGCCTGATGTCAGTGCGCGATCTCAGGCTGAGATCGTCGCAGCGGTCTGCGGAACCTTTTGCTGACCGCGCACCAGTCGACCCGGCAGCGCGCCGGTGGCCTGGCCATTGCGATAGGTGACCGTGCCCGAGACGATGGTGGCCACATAACCGTCGGCACGCTGATGCAGTCGGCGACCGCCCGCCGGCAAGTCATGCTCGACCGTGGGCACACGCACGTTCAGCCGATCGAAGTCGATCAGGTTGAAGTCGGCCTTATGGCCGATCGCGATGCGACCGCGATCATTCAGGCCGGCAAGCGTTGCCGGCTCGCTGGTGAGCGCTGCGATCGCCTTGGGCAGTGCAATCCGCTGCGCGGCCTCGGCATCGCGTGCCCATCGGGCCAGGTAATACGTGGGAAAGCTCGCGTCGCAGATCATCCCGTAGTGCGCTCCGCCATCGGCCAGGCCCACGACCGTATCGGGATGCTCGAGCATTTCGCGCACTGCCAGCAGATTGCCATCGCGATAGTTGGCACCCGGCTGATAGAAGATCGACTTGCCCTCATTGGCGATCAGCAGGTCGTAGGAAAAGTCTTCCACCGATTTACCGGCGGCGGCTGCCAGCCTGTCGATGCGATCGGCGATCTGCGGCTCGTAATTCGCCTCGGTCTCCCAGGCATAGCAGTACTGAAAGCCGCGCACGGTCTTGATGTTGACCGGGTTGGTGTCTTCGGGTTGCTCGCTGAGCAGTTGCTCGCGAAACATCGGGTCTTTCATCCGCTCCAGGCGCTGCGCCAGCGGCAGGCGGCTGATCGCCTTGTAGCTCGGGTGATAGGCAAACGGGTGAAAGCTCAGCTCGAGTCCATAGAGCATGCCGACCGGGCGCGGTGCGATCTGGGCGCGCATCGGCAGCCCGTCCTTCGTGGCTTGCGACAGGGCGGTGAGTGACTTGCGCCAGGCGTCCGGGTCGCCTGCCGGCATCTGGATCAGCGAGTAAGACAGCGGCTGGCCGCAGCGCTCGGCAATGCGACGCATCACACCGAACTCATGGTCGGCATCGCCCATCGGTGCCGGGATGATCTGGAAGACGCCGCTGCCGGCATCCTTCAGCCCCTCGGCCAGCGCACCGAGTTCGTCTTCTTCCGAGAAGAGGCTGGGGGCGAGTTCGCCGGCCTTGGTCCGGTGCAGCATGTTGCGCGAGGTGGTCACACCCAGGGCGCCGGCGTTGATGGCCTCGGTGGTGAGGCGGCGCATGGTGGCCAGGTCCTGTGCGGTGGGCGGCTCCTGGGTGGCGGCGCGCTCGCCCATCACATAGACCCGCAATGCCGAGTGCGGCAGTTGCGCGGCGATGTCGATGTCGAACTGACGCGCATCCAGCGCATCGAGATATTCGGGGAAGGTCTCCCAGTTCCAGGGCAGACCTTCGATCATGACCACCTCGGGCACGTCTTCCACGCCTTCCATGAGCTTGATCAGGATTTCGCGCTGATCGGGCTTGCAGGGCGCAAAACCGACGCCGCAATTGCCCATGACCACCGAGGTCACGCCGTGGCCGGAAGACGGCGCAAGCCGATGCTCCCAGGTGGCCTGACCATCAAAGTGGGTGTGAACGTCGACGAAGCCCGGGGTCACCAGCAGGCCCTTGGCATCGATCTCCTCGAGGGCTGTGCCGCTGATCGCACCGATGGCGGCAATGCGGCCGTCTTTGACGGCGATGTCGGTGACGCGCGGTTCGCTGCCAAGGCCGTCGTGGACGGTGCCGCCGCGGATGATCAGGTCGTAGTCGGTCATGAGTGTCTCCCCTTGTGGGTGATGTGGTGTTGTCTGCCAGTGTCAGGCGATCCGGGCGCTCGCATCAGAGCAAGCACGCGAGCGGGCTGTTGACCACTGATGGTGACCCAAAGTGTAAGCCTTAACGCGTTCCATCTGGCGCCACAGGCGCGCAGCTCATTGCCTCGCCGATCATCGATGCGCTCAAACCGATGCACTCAAGCTGAGGCGCCGGCCATGCCTGCCTGTCGCCGGGCCAGCACATGGCGCAGCAGCATCGGCACTGCCAGCGCGCAGCCGATCAGGGTGGGGATGAGGCCTGGGGCGATCATCAGCAGGGCGGCCAACAGACACAGGGCCTGCTCGGCGCGGGTCATCTCCACCAGGAAGAATTTCGACAGCGCTGCAGCCAGCAGCGTGATGCCGAGCACACAGCCGATAAAGGTGACGGTGAAGTCGTAGGGGGTGAAGCCCTTGGCCACGATCAGCAGGCTTGGCGAAAACACGAAGACGAAGGGCACCAGCGCCTTGGCCAGTCCGAGCCGAAAGGCGGTGTTCCCGGTCTTGAACGGATCGCTGCCCGCCATGCCGGCGGCCGCATAGGCGGCCAGCGCGACCGGTGGCGTGATGTCGGCCAGCACGCCGTAATAAAACACGAAGAAGTGCGCCACCAGCGGTTCGACGCCAAGCAGGGTCAGCGTTGGCGCGGCCACGGTGACCATGATGATGTAGTTGGCAGTGGTGGGGATGCCGCAACCGAGCAGGATGCAGACCAGGCCGGTCATCACCAGCGCCACCAGCAGCGTCAGCGACTGCGGCGTGATCAGCGAGGCCGGAACCAGGCTGCCCATGCCACCGGCCACCGCCTGCGCCGCACCAGTGATGATGGTGCTGAGCTTGAAGCCCACGCCGGTGAGCGTGACCACGCCGATCACGATGCCGACGGTGGCGGCTGCTGCCCCGACCGCCAGTGCGTATTTCGCGCCGGTGCCAAGGCTTTCGGCCAGCACCGGCAGGCCGATGCGCCCGTCGACTCGCAGTGCCTTCATCAGAAAAGGCGTGCCCAGTGCGCCGGCCGCGAAGATCGCGAACTTGATTTCCTGGCTCTCGAAACCGGCAAAGAAGACCACGCCGAGCAGCACGTGCAGCGCAACCATCAGACCCCAGTGTCGGGCAGTGTTGCCGGCGTTTTTCGTGGTCAGGCCGACGATGGCGCAGGAAGTGATGCCGGTGAAGGCGGCCAGATAGGGCGTGCGCCCCGAGACCAGGATGAAGATCAGCAACCCCAGCGGAATCAGCGTTGGCCAGCGCTGGGCAAACGACTCGCGCAGCTTCGGCATCTCGGCCTCGGTCAGTCCGCGCAGGCCAAAGCGCTTGGCCTCGAAGTGCACCTGCATGAACACGCCGAAGAAGTGCATGAAGGCCGGCACCGCGGCTGCAGCGATGATGGTCTGATAGGGCACCGCGAGGAACTCGATCATCAGGAATGCGGCGGCGCCCAGCACCGGTGGCGTGATCTGCCCGCCGGTGGAGGCGGCGGCTTCGACTGCTGCGGCAAACTCGCGCCGGTAGCCCACGCGGATCATTGCCGGAATCGTGAGTGACCCGACCGTCACCGCATTGGCGACCGATGAGCCCGACAGCATCCCGAACATCGCCGAGCCGAAAACGCTGACCTTCGCTGGTCCGCCGGCGTAGCGCCCGGCGATCGCCGAGGCGATGTCCAGAAACAGCTGGCCCAGGCCGATGCGGGTCGCCAGCACCCCGAAGAGCACGAAGTGAAAGACATAGGTGGCGACGACACCCACCGCGACACCGTAGACGCCCTGGCTGGTCAGGTATTCGTGGCTGATCAGCTGGTTCCAGTTGGCGCCCGCATGTTTCAGCAGCCCAGGAAAGTAAGGCCCGAAGAGTGCATAGACCATGAAGGCGATTGCGATCAGCGGAAGCGGCCAGCCCATGCAGCGCCGGGTGGCCTCGAGCAGCGCGACGATCAGGATGGTGCCCATCACCACATCGACCGGCAAGGGATTGCCGACCCGGAACATCAGGTCATGAAAGATCCAGGGGATGTAGAGCGTTGATGCCGCCACGGCCATCGCCAGCGCCCAGTCGAACCACGGCACGCCGCCGGGGCTGACCAGGCTCGATGGCTGCGCTCGCTCGAGCAGCGCCTTGCGATGCGGGAAAACCAGGAAGATCAGCCCGAGCACGAAGGCCAGGTGCACCCCGCGATGGGTGACCTCCTGCAGCAGACCAAATCCGGCGGTGTAGTAATGAAACAGCGACAGCGCGATCAGCAGCCCGCCCACCAGCGTCGCAGCAGCTGCGCCGAGCGGACGAAAGCGCATCTCCGGGTCGAACTTTTCCTCGAGGTCCTGGAGTTGCCGGTCGTCTGGCAGGGTGGTGGCATTCATGGCGGCTCAACAGTAGCGGTTCGAACTGATTCAAAAAAAAGGGCGGCCAATCGACCGCCCACGGGCTGATGACGCGAGCAGCCTTACTTCAGCAGTCCGACTTCCTTGAAGTACTTTGCTGCGCCCGGATGCAAGGGAATGCCCGCGCCCAGCAGGGCGTTCTCCTTGGTGATGAACTTGCCCTTGGCATGGCCGGCGCCCATGGCTTTCTGGCCGGTTTCCGAATAGAGGGATTTGACGATCTCGTAGACCAGGTTGGCGTCGACGCTTTCGTTGGTCACCCACTGCGCGCCCACGGCCAGGGTCTTGACCGCCGGGATGCCCTTATAGGTCTCGCCGGCAATCGTGTCGACCGCGAAAAAGCCGTCTGACTTGCGGATCGCATCGGCCTGCGGGCCATCAATGGCCAACAGTTCGATGCCGGCGCCTGCCGAGGCAAGTTCGGCAATCGCGCCTGCCGGTGCCCCGCCGGTAAAGAAGAAGGCGTCAAGCGCGCCGTCCTTGAGTTTGTCGCCCGCCTGATTGGGCTTGATGTATTCCGGTTTCAGGTCGGCGTCTTTCAGGCCATAGGCCGCCAGAATCGTGCGGGCATTGAGCAGCGTTCCTGAGCCGGGTTCATCCAGAGCCACCCGCTTGCCTTTGAGATCAGCCACCGATTTGATGCCCGACCCCTTGCGCACCACGATGTGCACGCTTTCCGGGTAGAGGTTGGCGATCAGGCGAAGGCTGGTGACTGGCGGCTTGCCTTCCCAGACGCCTTTACCGGTGTAGGCCCAGCTGGCGACGTCTGCCTGGGTCAGGCCCGATTCGGCTGCGCCGCTCATGACCGCGTTGACATTGGCGACCGATCCGGCGCTGGCCTGCGCGGTGGCAGAGATCTTGCCCGGCACGCTCACGGTGTTGGCGATCATCCCGCCAACCGGGTAGTAGGTGCCGGCCGTGCCCCCGGTGCCGATGCGGAAGAACTGCTGGGCCTGCGCCGACAGGCTGACCAGGGCGAGTGCGGTGAAGGCCAGGACGACGCGGTGTGTGATTTTCATGGTGGGAAGGCAGCGGTTATTAATCAATCGATTATGCCTCAGCACCGTTGCCCCGGCCGAGGCGTTCCCGAAGTTCTGCGTCGCTTAATCCGTCCACCGCCACCCGCTTGATCCGCCCGTGCATTCCCGACTCGATGCGGATGGCCGACCTCGGTAAGCCGCAGCGATCGGCCAGAAACGCGATCAGCGCCTTGTTGGCTGCGCCGTCGACTGGCGGTGCCTTGAGCCTGATTTTCGGTTTGCCGTCGTGGGTGCCGGCCAGTTCGGTCTGACTGGCGCCGGGTTGGCAGTAGAGAAGGATGCTGGCCATGGGTGTTCGATCGAATCTGTGACAAATGTCATGTCGGATTTCTTTACAGCCCGCGCCCGAATTTTCGCGCTGATTTCCCTTTCTTTATGACTGGGGCCGTTCTTCAGGGGCTGTCATAGAATTAGTTATAAAGAATTAGTCCTTGTCGTGCTTGGTGTGCCAGGTGTCCATGTGACAAATCTCAAAAGCCAGGCCATGAGGCAGGTCTCAAAGTCTTGAAAACGTGTTGTGTATTTTAGTTTTTATTGAAATTCCCGAATCAGTGCGACCTGTACCTTTTAAAGAGAAAATAGAATGAAGAACTGCAAATCTTTTTCAGCAATAGCAATGACTGCGGCAATATCGGTGCTGGCCAGTTTTCCGGCGAAAGCGGCGACTTACAATTTTGTAGAGGGGACGACGTTGAGTGGGGGGTGGGGGACTGAATCCATCACTGGTTCTTTCGATTACGTCATGGGTACCAATACCCTGTCGAACGTCAACGTGGTTTTCAGTGGAAAATTCAGCGCCACGATGAATACCCCGTACGGTCCGTGGACGTCCAGTATTCCCGGTGATTTGCATACGAATCTCGGTATGTCAGAGCCCCCTACCTGTCAAGAAGGATCTAAATGTGCACTCTTCCAATTCAACAGTTTTTTGGACGGTGTCACGACAGGTACGATCGGGTTGAGTTATGCCAGTGCTTTTTATAACACCCCTACTAATCTCTTCGGGACAAGCGCAACCGGGGGCGTAGAGTTGGCCTCGGCTGTCCCCGTCCCCGCCACCATCGCCCTGCTGGGCTTGGGACTGGTCGGTATCGGTGCAGCCCGTCGCAAGCAAGCCTGACAGGTCTTGCGCAGACACAGGCCCGCTTCGGCGGGCTTTTTGTTTTGTGCGATCGGATGAGTCGCGCGGCCAAGGCTTGCCCCGCGTCGATGGCGCTTGCGTGCGCCGAAACCCGCTTCGCTGCTGGTGCCCACTCGAATCGGCTCCGGCAGTCGGTGCACCCTCAGACGAGTTGGGCCAGTTGCGCGGGTTCCAGATGACACCATTGGCCCATCGGCAGGCCCAACGAATCAAGGGTGAGCTTGCCGATCGCGCTGCGGCGCAATGAGACGCAGTGATTGCCCGCCGCGGCCAGCATCCGCTTGACCTGGTGGTACTTGCCCTGGTCGATGCTGAGTTCCAGCAGATGCGTGTCCAGCATGCGCACCTGCGCGGCGATGGGCTTGTCCTCGTCGATGAGCTTCACGCCGTCCTGCAACTGCGCGATCAGTTGCGGCGTCACCGCCTCGAAGACGGTGGCTTCATAGATTTTGTGGACATGCCGCTTCGGCGAGGACTGGGCGTGGATGAAGCCGCCGTCATCGGACAGCAGCAGCAGGCCGGTGGTGTCATGGTCGAGGCGACCGACGGGCTGGGTATTACGGTTGAGGTACTCCTGCGGCAACAGGCTGAGGATGCCGGGATGGTGGCTGGGTTTGCGCGAACACTCGTAACCGGGAGGCTTGTGCAAGCCGATGTAGACGTGCTGGCGAAACGTCCATTCTTTGCCGTTAACGCTGAAGACCAGGCCTTCGCAGGGCAGGTCCTCATCGGCATCGGTCATCAGGCGTCCCGCCACGCTGATTTGCTCATTCCAGATCAGTTGGCGGCACTGCTTGCGGCTGCCGAAGCCCTGGCTGTGAAGGATTTTTTCCAGCGTCATGCTGTGGGCACCGATCCCGAAGGGCTGCTGCTGCGGTCCAGGCCGGTGAAAAAGCGCTCCTGCAGGGACCTCAGTCCCAGTTGGCCGAGAAGCGCATCCAATTTTTCTGCAGCCCGCCGGCGTGGCACATCCTTGTTGAGTCTGGCGATGATGAGTTCGTTTTTCATGGAATGCTCCCAGCCCACCAGTTCGGTGACGGTCACCTGATAGCCGTGCGATTCAAGCTGCAGACAGCGCAGCACATTGGTGACATGGCTGCCGAATTCGCGGGTGTGCAGGGGATGGCGCCAGATTGCCGCCAGCGGCTCGCCGGACTGGGACGGCGTCTTGCTCTTGCGCAGCACGGCTGCGACTTCCGCCTGGCAACAGGGCGCCAGCACGATGAAACGTGCCTTGGCCGACAGCGCGAACCGGATGGCGTCGTCGGTGGCGGTGTCGCAGGCATGCAGGGCTGTGACGATGTCCGCCCCGGCGCAAAGGCTGGGGCTGGCCATGCTCGAAATCGCCTGATCGACCTGCAGGTCAAGGAAGGACATGCCATCGAAGCCGAGCTGCGAAGCAAGCTCGCGGGATTTGAGCACCAGTTCATTGCGGGATTCGATGCCCACGACCTGCGAGCCGGGCGCGAGTGATTTGAAAAAGAGGTCATACAGAATGAAGCCGAGATAAGACTTTCCCGCTCCGCAATCCACGAGCTTGATATGGCCTTGCGCCTGCCTGATCTGCTCCAGCAACGGTTCGATGAATTGATACAGGTGATAAACCTGCTTCAGTTTTCGCCGGCTGTCCTGGTTGAGCCGGCCGTCGCGCGTGAGGATATGCAGTGCCTTGAGCAGTTCAACGGACTGGCCGGGGCGGATGTCTGGTTTGTCTTGCATGGGTTGCGATGTCAGGGAATGCCTGATCGACGATGCACGCCGAAAGCCGCTTGCTTGCTGGTGCCGATGAGAGGAGTCGAACCCCCGACCTTCGCATTACGAATGCGCTGCTCTACCAACTGAGCTACATCGGCAATCCTGATCGCCTGCGCTGCGAAACACTGCAACAGCAAGCTTGAATGCAGCCTTCGAGAATATCACGGCCGATATCGCCTCGGCCAGTCGCGGCCCGCCCTCAGCCGCCCTCAGCCGAGGTCTTGCCCGACGGTCTTCAGAAAATCGGCGACCTGCGGAAAACGCAGCCGCACCCGCAGCTCGCGCTTGAGCCGGCGATTGTCGAGTCGACGTGACTCCGACATGAAGCTCAGCAGCATCGGCGAGACCGCCTCGCGCAACTGCGCGCGCGGCATGCGTGGTGGCGAAGGCAAGCCGAAAGCCTGCGCCACCGCCTCGAAGTACTCGCCCATCTTCATGTCGCTGTCGTCGACCGCGTGAATCACCCTTTGCGAGCGACCGCGCCACAGCGCGGCAAACGCAATGCGGGCCAGGTCATCGGCATGGATATGGTTGGTATAGACATCGTCGGCATCGATCAGCGCCGGTGTGCCACGCTGCAGCCGCTCGACCGGCAGCCGGTCGCCGGCATAGATGCCCGGCACTCTGAGCACATTGACCCGCGATGCACCCGTGGCGGCACGCCGGCGCAGCAGCGTTTCGGCCGCGACCCGCCTGAGGGCGCGCTCGTTGCGCGGCGCGACTGCCCGCGTTTCGTCAAACCGTGCCCCGCCGCAGTCGCCATAGACGCCGGTCGTGCTCAGATAGACCCATGCCGTGGCTTGCGGCATCGCCTGCAGCGCGTGCTTCGTTCGCGGGTCGCCCTTGCCCGATGAAGGCGGCGGCGCGCTGTGCAGCACATAAGGTGCCAGGCCGCGCAGTCGGCGACTGGCACGCCTATCGTCGAGATCGATGCGCAGTGGCGTGGCGCCTGCTGCGCGCACCGCATCGAGCGCCTCAGTGCGACGCACCACGCCAACGATGTGCAGCCGGTCGGCATACATCCTGACAAAGCGCAGCCCCACATCACCGCAGCCCAGCAGCACCAGCCGCGCACGCCGAAAGCGCCGAGGCAGTGAGCCATAATGCGGGCTGCCCTGTTTGACCAATCGTTTCTTCACCCGCCGATTCTACGAGATGCCCTTCAACATCCGTCTGATGCCCAGTGGCAGACAGTATTCAGCCGACGCCGACGAGTCGGTGCTCGAGGCCGGTCTGCGCCAGGGCATCGTGCTGCCGTATGGCTGCAAGAACGGCGCCTGCGGCTCGTGCAAGGCGAAGGTGATTGAAGGTCGATTCGAGCAGGGACCGCATCAGGCCAATGCGCTTCGCAACGATGAAGCCGCTCAGGGCTTTGCCTTGCTGTGTTGCGCGCGGGCCTGCGAAGACCTGGTGATCGAAGCGCGGGTGATCGCGGCAGCAGGCGATATTCCGATCCGCAAGATGCCCTGCCGGATTGCCTCGATTGAGCGAGCCGCGCCCGATGTGGCGGTGATGCGGCTGCAGTTGCCGGCCAACGAACGCTTGCAGTATCTCGCCGGTCAGTATGTCGAGCTGATCCTCAAGGACGGCACGCGCCGCAGCTATTCGATGGCCAGCGCGCCGTTCGCCGCCGAGCAGATCGAGCTGCATATCCGGCACATGCCCGGTGGGCGCTTTACCGATGCGCTGTTCGGTGTGACCGAGCCTGCGGTCAAGGAGCGCGACATCCTGCGCTTCGAAGGGCCGATGGGCACTTTCTTTTTGCGGGAAGACGCCGACACGCCGATCGTGCTGCTGGCCAGCGGCACCGGCTTTGCGCCGATCAAGGCGATCGTCGAGCAGGCGATCCACAAGGACATCCGGCGACCGATGACGCTCTATTGGGGCGGGCGTCGACCTCAGGACCTCTATCACCACGCGCTGTGCCTGCAGTGGGCTTCTGAGTTGCGCGACTTCAGCTACGTGCCGGTGATATCAGACGCCTTGCCGCAAGACGACTGGCAGGACCGAACCGGCTTCGTGCATCAGGCGGTGATGGCCGATCTGCCCGATCTGTCGGGCTATCAGGTCTATGCCTGCGGTGCGCCGATCGTGGTGGATTCGGCACGCCGCGATTTCGTCGAGCGTTGCGGCTTGCCACAGGACGCCTTCTTTGCGGATGCTTTCACGTCGGCGGCCGACAGCGCTCAGGCGGCTTCACCCAGATAGGCCGCCCGCACCCGCGGGTCGTTGAGCATGCTGGCGGCATCGCCGTTCATGGTGATCAGACCCGAGTCCATCACATAGCACCGATTGGCGGACTCGAGCGCCAGCCGCGCATTCTGCTCGACCAGCAGCAGCGTCGTGCCCGAGGCCGACACGGCGCGAATCACTTCGAAGATCTTGGCGACCATGATCGGCGACAGACCCATGCTCGGCTCATCGAGCAGCAGCAGGCGAGGGCGGCTCATGAGTGCGCGGGCCATGGCCAGCATCTGCTGCTCGCCCCCCGACATCGTGCCGGCCAATTGGGCCGCGCGCTCCTTGAGTCGCGGAAAGGTCTCGAACATCCGGTCGATGTCGCTCTTGATGCCGGCCGTGTCATCGCGCGTATAGGCGCCCATCATCAGGTTCTCGACGATGGTCATGCGGGCGAACACGCCGCGGCCCTCGGGCACCATGGCCAGGCCCTGGCCGACCAGCTGGAAGGCATCGCGACCGACGATCGATCGGCCATCGAAGGCGATGTCGCCGGCGCTGGGCGACAGGGTGCCGGTGATCGCCTTGAGCGTTGTGGTCTTGCCGGCACCATTGGCGCCGATCAGCGCCACCAGCTCGCCGCGGCGCACCTCGAGGTCGATACCCTTGACCGCCTGGATGCCGCCATAGGCCACCTTCAGACCCCTGACCGCGAGCACCGCCTCGGCGTTCACCTTCTTTGCCGCCTCAGTGGCCGCATCACTCATTGCTGGCTCCGAGATAGGCTTCAATCACCGCCTTGTCGCGCTTGACGTCGTCGGGCAGGCCCTGGGCGATGACCTTGCCATAGTCGAGCACCGTGACCCGATCACACAGACCCATCACCAGCTTCACATCGTGTTCGATCAGCAGGATGGTCTTGCCGTCACGACTGATGCTCTCGAGCAGTTCGCGCAGGGCGAGTTTTTCGGTGGCATTCATGCCGGCCGCCGGCTCATCGAGCGCGAGCAGGCTGGGCTCGGTCGCCAGGGCGCGCGCGATTTCGAGTCGGCGCTGGTCGCCATAGGACAGGGTGCGCGACTGAAACGGCGCATAGCGGGCAATGCCGACATAGTCGAGCAGCTGCATCGCACGCTCGCGAATCTCGGCCTCTTCGCGCCGCTGCGTCGACAGCCGGAGCATCGCCGCCCAGGCGCCGGCATGCGTGCGGATATGCCGACCGACCATGACGTTTTCGAGCACGGTCATCTCGGCAAACAGGCGGATGTTCTGGAAGGTTCGGGCGATGCCCGCCTTGGCCACTTCGTGCACGGCGGTGGGTGAATAGGGTTTGCCGTTGAGCTCGAAGCGCCCGGCATCCGGGGTGTAGAGCCCGGTGATGACATTGAAGAAGGTGGTCTTGCCGGCGCCGTTGGGTCCGATCAGGCCATAGATCTGCCCGCGCTCGATCGAGACGCCGACATCGGAGAGGGCCTGCAGACCGCCGAAGCGCTTTTCGGCACCCTGCACCAGCAGCAGCGGTGTGTCGGGGGAGGCCTTGGCCGAAGAAGGGCTCATGCCGGTCGGGATCGCACTCATGGCTGCCCCGCGCCAGTGGCGGCAGGCGTGACCTCGCGCGAGGTTTTATCCTCGGCGTCGGCTGAGCTGCCATGTTGCCGGGCAGGCCATAAGCCGGCGGGGCGATAGAGCATGATCACCACCATCGAAAGGCCAAAGAGCAGCATCCGCAGCGCTTCCGGGGCAACCAGTTCCTGTCCGAAAATCGCGAGCTGGGCGGGCTTGGCCACATAGCGCAGCACCTCCGGAATCGCGTAGAGCAGGATGGCGCCCAGGATCACGCCCGGCACATGACCCATGCCGCCGAGCACCACCATCGAGACGATCACCACCGACTCCATGAGGGTAAAGCTCTCTGGCGACACAAAACCCTGGAAGGACGCGAACATCGCGCCGGCCACACCGCCGAAGGACGCCCCCATCGCAAAGGCAAGCAGCTTGACATTGCGGGTATTGATGCCCATCGCCTTGGCCGCAATCTCGTCTTCGCGGATCGCCATCCAGGCGCGTCCGAGCCGGGAGTCCTGCAGCCGGATGGTGACGATGATGATCAGGATCGCCAGGATCAGGAACAGGTAGTAGTAAAGATAAACCGACGGCACCTCGATATCGAAGAAGGTCTGGGTCTTGCCCAGGCTTATCCCGCCGATTTCGATCGGGTCGATATTGGTGATGCCCTGCGGGCCGTTGGTGATGTTGATCGGGGCGTTCAGGTTGTTCAGGAAGATCCGCACGATTTCGCCGAAGCCGAGCGTCACGATCGCCAGATAGTCGCCGCGCAGCCGCAGGGTCGGGGCACCCAGCATCGCGCCGAACAGCGCGGCAAGACCCGCACCCAGCGGCACCACCAGCCAGATCGAGTTGTGCAGGCCATCCGGAAACATCTGCCGGATGAACTCGAAATTCTCGGCGAGCTGTGGCGACGACAGCAGCGCGTAGAGATAGGCGCCGACCGCATAGAAGGCCACGTAGCCGAGATCGAGCAGTCCGGCATAGCCGACCACGATGTTCAGCCCGAGCGCCAGCATCACATAGAGCAGCGCGAAATCGATGATCCGCACCCAGCCGTTGCCTTGTGTGCCGGCCAGGAAAGGCAGCACCAGCAGTGCCAGGGCGATGGCCGCGGTGGCGCCATAAGCAGCCACCGGATTGTCCTTGAATGAGGGGAATTGCATGCTTGCTGCGATAGCTGGTGCGGGTGGTGCGGGCGGCGCGGAATGTGCGAGGGCTGAGATCAGGCGCGGTCGGCGACCCGCTCACCCATGAGGCCGGAGGGTCGAAACACCAGCACCACGATCAGCACGACGAAGGCGAAAATGTCCTGATAGTTGCTGCCCAGAAAGCCGCCGGTGAGGTCGCCGATGTAGCCGGCGCCCAGGCTCTCGATGATGCCCAGCAGCAGGCCGCCGAGCACTGCACCACCGAGGTTACCGATGCCGCCCAGCACCGCCGCGGTGAAGGCCTTCAGCCCCGGTATGAAACCCATGCTGAACTGCGCAATGTTGTAGTTCATGGCGACCAGCACACCGGCAACCGCCGCGAGCGAGGCGCCGATCGCAAAGGTGACCGCGATCACCTGATTGGCATTGACGCCCATCAGACCGGCGATGCGGGTGTTTTCGGCGGTCGCCCGCATGGCGCGTCCGAGCTTGGTCCGGTTGACCAGCAGCAGTAGTCCGATCATCAGGATCGCCGAGACCACCAGGATCAGCATCTGTTTAGGGGCGAGCAATGCCGGGCCGATCTCGATCGGTGTGGTGGGCAGCAGGTCGGGAAAGACGATCGGGTTCGGTTTCCAGATGATCATCGCCAGGGTCTGGATCACGATCGACAGGCCGATCGCGGTAATCAGCGGCGCGAGTTTTGGCGCATTGCGCAAGGGCCGGTAGGCGACGCGTTCGATCAGCAGCGACAGGATCACGCACACCGGAATCGCGCAGGCCACCGCGATCACGAGAATGACCGGCAGCGGCAAGCCCGATTTGGCAAGCAGGCTGACCACCGTGACGCCCACCATCGCGCCGACCATCAGAACATCGCCGTGCACGAAATTGATCAGCTGCAGGATGCCGTAAACCATGGTGTAGCCCAGGGCAATCAGGGCATAGACGCTGCCCAGGACCAGGCCATTGAGGATCTGCTGCAAAAGGATGTCGAACTGCATTGAGGCAGGTCCTGGCGGGTCGTTCGAAGAAGGGATGGACTGCGGAAACTTATTTGGCCGACAGGACCCAGGTCACCAGAGTGATCGCGTCGTCGTCGCTCACCTGCGGGTTGGCTGGCATCGGGATCTGGCCCCAGACACCGACACCGCCCGCGCGAACCTTCTTGGCGAGCCGCGGGATCGCGTCCTTGTCAGAGGCGTATTTGGCGGCGATGTCCTTGTAGGCCGGCCCGATCAGTTTCTTGTCGAC
>CAIVAS010000023.1 GCA_903903975.1 uncultured Burkholderiales bacterium | reverse complement strand
GCGCAATCATTATCACGACGTGGTGCTGGTCGACACCGCCGGACGCCTGGGTATCGACGAGGCCATGATGGCCGAGATCGCCGCGCTGCATGGCGCGCTCAAGCCGATCGAGACGCTCTTCGTGGTCGATGCGATGCAGGGCCAGGACGCGGTCAATACCGCGCGCGCCTTTAAAGAAGCGATACCGCTCACCGGCGTGGTGCTGACCAAGCTCGACGGCGATTCACGCGGCGGCGCAGCGCTCTCGGTCAAGGCCATCACCGGCTGCCCGATCAAGTTCGTGGGCACTGGCGAAAAGCTCGACGGGCTCGATGCCTTTCATCCCGACCGCATGGCCAACCGCATCCTCGGCATGGGCGACATCCTCGCCCTGGTCGAGCAGGCGCAAGCCAGCGTCGACCATGAGGCGGCCCGCGGTCTGGCCGAAAAGCTCAAGGGCGGCAGCCGCTTCGATCTGAACGACTTCCTCGCGCAGATCAGCCAGATGAAAAAGATGGGCGGCCTGTCGTCACTGATGGACAAGCTGCCGGCGCAGATGCAGGCGGCGGCCGGCCAGGCCGACATGACCCGCGCCGAAAAGGACATTCGGCGCATGCAGGGCATCATTCATTCGATGACGCCGGCCGAGCGGACCAAGCCCGAGCTCATCAAGGCCAGCCGCAAGCGGCGTATTGCGGTCGGTGCCGGTGTTCAAGTGCAGGACGTCAACCGCATGCTGGCGCAGTTCGACCAGATGCAGGCGATGATGAAAAAGATGCAAAAGGGCGGGCTGGCGAAAATGATGCGGGGCATGAAGGGGATGATGCCCGGCGGCATGCGCTAAGGCGCTGCCTAAGACGCCCACCTGAGGCCGATCAGCCCGATGTGAACTGATCGGCCTGTCGATGATGAGTCGACTTGGCTGAGGAGACTGGGGTTCAGGCCGAGCGACGACGCAGGCTCAGACCGCCGAATGCGGCCAGACCGAGGCCGATCAGGGGCAGCGTGGCGGGGACCGGGACGGTGATGCGTGCGAGCGAGGCAGCGCTGAGAACATTTGTTGAAAAGCCCGAACCAAATGTCCTGCCCGCAATCTCCAGCGCCAGAACATTGTCGGCACGAAAGCCGGCCGAATAGTAGCCGCCGGTCGCGCTCGGGTTGGGTGCGGTGAAAGTCTGCCAGGCACCGAAGTTCGTGCCGTCGATTGAAGACCGGATCTGCATCTGCTCGCTGTAGGGGGTATTCGTGAGGGGCGTCGTTGTCGAAACGAACTTCAGAAAATCGACGCCCCAGATCGACTGCGCGCTGATGAAACTGACACGCAAGGCCTCAGGCAGGACATTGATCTGAGTCGGGTCGACTGGGCCGACGCCGATGCCGGCGCCCTGGCAAGCCAGTCCGACCAAGGAGTTGCCACAGGGACCTGCGTTGAAGGTCAAGCTCTGAATGTTCAACGGTCCATTCGGCAGGGCCGTCAGCGTCACGCCATTCAAGCTATAGCTGTTTTGACCATTCGCGCTGCTCCACGCATTCGACGTGAAATCGATCACACCAGCCGAAGCCGCCATCGATGCCGTTGCAATCGCCACCGATGCGGCGATGCGGGTCAGAAAATGCTTGGTCATGACAATGTCCTTGAGAAAGTGGGTAAAACGAGAGAGTGAAAACTTGGCCCCACGAAGGGCTTGGCGTCTTCCACGTAATCCCGGGGCCACCCCCAAATCAGTCACGCTTTTTTGTGACCAATCTCACCCGAGGGCTCGCAAACGAGACATCGGTCACACACGACCCGAGACATCGTCGACACAAGTCGTTTTTGACAAAGGCCCTGTGTAAAGCCCACCGACATGACTTTCGTCACACTTTGGCGCGGGCATAATCCACGGATGAAACCGCTCGATCTGCCTGCCGACATCGGCCGCGTCCTCACCGACCCCGCCGACACCGCCCCCTTCCTGCTCGACTGGCGCAAGCGTTATGTCGGGCGTGCACGCGCGGTGGTGCAGCCATCGAATGTCGAGGAAGTCGCCAGACTCGTAGGCTGGTGCGCCGAGCAGCGTGTGCCGCTGGTGCCGCAGGGCGGCAACACCGGCTTGACCGGCGGATCGGTGCCCGACGACTCGGGCACGGCGGTGGTTCTGTCGCTGGCCCGCATGAACCGCATCCGCGCCATCGATCCGATCAACAACACCCTCACCGCCGAGGCCGGCGTCGTGCTGGCCACCGCGCAATCGGCTGCCGATGACGCAGGGCGGCTCTTTCCGCTGTCGCTTGCTGCACAGGGCAGCTGCACCATCGGCGGCAATCTCTCGACCAATGCCGGTGGCACCGGCGTGCTGCGCTATGGCAATGCCCGCGAGCTGTGTCTGGGCCTGGAGGTGGTCACCGCACGCGGCGAGGTCTGGCACGGCCTGCGCGGCCTGCGCAAGGACAACACCGGCTACGACCTGCGCGATCTGTTCATCGGTTCCGAAGGCACGCTCGGCGTCATCACTGCCGCCACGCTCAAGCTCTTTCCCAAGCCGGCTGCCCAGGTCACTGCCCTGGCAGCACTGGCCTCACCCCATGCCGCGCTCAAGCTTCTGGAGCTTGCGCAGTCGATGCTCGGGCCGGCGCTCACCGGATTCGAGCTGATGTCGCAGATGTGCCTGTCGCTGGTCACGCGGCACTTCGAGGATTGCGCTGCCCCCTTCGATCAAGCGCACCCCTGGTGCGTGCTGCTCGAATCATCCGACTCGCAAAGCGAGGCGCATGCGACCGAGCGCTTCGATGCGCTGATGGAGCAGGCCTTCGAGTCGGGGCTGATCGCCGATGCCCTGATCGCACAATCGATCGCCCAGTCGCGCAAATTCTGGGCGCTTCGCGAAAACATTTCCGAAGCGCAGGCCGCCGAAGGCAAGAACATCAAGCACGACATCTCGGTGCCGATCTCATCGATCGGCGACTTCGTTGCCGCCACCGATGCCGCGCTCGCCCGGCAGTTTCCGGGGGTGCGCATGGTGGTCTTCGGCCATCTGGGCGACGGCAATCTGCACTACAACGTCTCGCCGCCCCTTGACATGAATGAAGACACTTTTCTGGCGATGCAAGACGACATCAATGCCCTGGTGCACGATGCGGTCGCAGCCAACTCAGGCTCGATCTCGGCCGAGCACGGCATCGGCGTGCTGCGGCGCGACGAGATGCTGCGCTACAAGTCGCCGGTCGAACTCGCCCTGATGCGCACGATCAAGGACGCCTTCGATCCGCTGGGCATCATGAATCCGGGCAAGCTGATCGGCTGAGGCGAGCCTGATCAGCGCTCGCCCATCGATGCGAGCACCTCGCCGACCAGCGCTGACGCAGGGTCCGCCAGCGGCGCGACGATCGAAAAATGATCGGCATCGCTCACCACTTCAACCCTGACGCGTCGGGTGCCGTTCGAGCCCCAGGCCGCGGCAAGGTCGCTTGCCTGGCGCAGGTATTCCGGGCCCTCCAGGCCACCCACCCTGAGCGTCCAGTCGCCCTGTGCCGGAGCGCTCATGAGGATCGGGCTGTTTCGCCGGGCTTCGGCATCGCTCATCGCCAGCGTGTCGTTCAAGTAGCAGTGCCTGATCGGCTCCAGGTCATGCAGCCCGCTGAAGGAAAAGCCGCCGGCCGGCGCGAGGCCAGGCGGCACCGCGGATTGCGTGGCCCAGTCGGTCGCCGCAACCGCCATGCTCAGATGGCCGCCGGCCGAATGCCCCGCCACCCACACCCGCTGCGGGTCACCGCCAAACGACGCGGCGTTGGCCAGGGTCCAGGCCACTGCGGCGCGCGCCTGCTGCACCACCTCATCCATTCGCACCTTCGGCATCAGGGTGTAGTCGATATTGACCACCGCCACGCCGTGGGGCACCAGACCGAGGGCGACGTAATCGGTCGAGTCCTTGCCGAGCGCCATCCAGTAGCCGCCATGGATGAAGACCAGCACCGGCGCGGGGCCGGAGCCGGCGGCCGGAAAAACATTGAGCAGATCATCCGCGCCCGGGCCGTAACGCACATCCAGACGGGGCGAGAGCGAGCGGCGCGCATGCTCGCCATCGCTGCCCCTTCGGTCGATCTGCGCCTGAAAACCCGGCACTTTCTGGCGATTGTTGTACTGCGCATCGAGTGCGCTCTGGTCATAGTGGCGATAGACGGGTCGTGTCATGGTCGAGGTCAAAAAAGAGAGCGGTTAAGATCGGCATCCCATCGAGATGCCTCCCACTGTGCCATGACCGACCGCCAACCGCCTGCCAGCGTCACCCCCGCCACCCCTGCCTCGGATACCGAACGCGCCCCGCGCACCATCCGTCTCGTCGACCTTAAAGAGCTGCAGGCACGACAGGCCGGCACGATCGTCGACCATCTCGGCATCGAGTTCCTGGAGATCGCCCCGGACATGCTGAGTGCGCGCATGCCGGTCGATGCCCGCACCAAGCAGCCGGCCGGCATCCTGCATGGCGGCTCGTCGGTCGTGCTGGCCGAAACGCTCGGCAGCGTCGCCGCCGCGCTGTGCCTGCCGCCGGGTCAGCGACCCGTCGGGCTCGACATCAATGCCAATCACATCCGATCGGTCACCGAAGGCTGGGTGATCGGTGTGTGCCGGCCGATCCATATCGGTCGCACCACCCATGTATGGCAAATCGAGATTCGCGACGAGGCCAAGCGGCTGGTCAGCGTGTCACGTTTTACCGTCGCCGTTCTGGGCTGAGCCAGCGCTGGTGCCGGTGAAACCGCCTCTGAAAAAGGCGGTTGAAATCGCCTGGTGAAATCGTCCGGGAACGGCCGCGCTAGCGGCTGGCCACCGGGCCGAGGCCGGCAGCCGCTGTCAATGAAGGTGACACTGCCGGTGTCAATGCCGGCGACACCGCAGCTTGCTGGGCCTTCAGGACCCGGCCGTTGTCGTAGTTCCAGCGCCGCCAGGCGGCCAGAACCAGATTGGGATATTCAGGCCGCCCCAGGCTGCCGTTGTATCGACCCAGCGCCCGATAGAGATCGCCGCGTTCGATGTCGATGTAATGGCGAAGGATCACGCAGCCATAGCGCAGATTGGTTCGCGAATCGAAGAGCCCTGCAGGGTTGCCATCGCCGATTTCGCGGGTCCAGAAGGGCATGACCTGCATGTAGCCGCGGGCGCCAGCGCTCGAGATGGCATGGCGCCTGAAATTGCTCTCGACCTCGATCAGGCCGAGCACCAGTTGCGGATCAAGGCCGGCGCGCTGCGCCTCGTAGCGGGCCATCTGCAGGAATTCGACGCGCTCGAGATAGCTCGGCTTGTGACGCGCCGGCAGCCGCTCTGACATGCCGGACAGCCAGTCGACTTTCTCGAGACCGGAGACATAACGCGGCTCCGGCGGCGACCGGTCACGAAGTGCTGCAGCCAGCGCGCTGCGCACCGAATCGGACAACTGCTCATTGACCTGAGCGCCGGCCATCGCAGGGCCTGTCGCCAGCAGCGAGACGGACACCGCGGCGAGCAAGGCCACACCGCGCAGCGCACGCCGGCCTGAAAAAGGGATTCGAAAATGAGTACGCAGTGGTCTCAGCACGTCTGGAGCAAGTCTTTCACCGCCTGCGCTGCCCCGGCCAGCGGCGTCAGCGTCATGGACATGCCCCGGCGAACCGTGAGTTCGACCTGACCGTCCTTGAGGCCACGCTCGCCGATCGTGACCCTCAGCGGTACACCGATCAGTTCCCAATCAGCGAACATCGCGCCCGGCCGCTCATCGCGGTCGTCGAGAATCACGTCAATGCCCGCCGCCATCAACTGATCGTACAGAGCGATCGCGGCGCTGCGGACGTTTTCCGAGCGCAAATAGCCTAACGGCGTAATTGCGACCTCGAACGGTGCGATCGACTTAGGCCAGACGATGCCTTTTTCGTCGTATTTCTGCTCAATCGCGGCCGCGGGCAGGCGGGTCACGCCGATGCCGTAGCAGCCCATCTCGATCGGCTTGGACTTGCCGTCTTCATCGACAAAGACCGCGTTCATCGCCGACGAATACTTGGTGCCGAGATAGAACACATGCCCGACCTCGATGCCGCGCTGGATCGACAGCCTGCCGCGACCATCGGGTGACGGATCGCCCGCGACCACATTGCGCAGATCGGCCAGCACCACCCCATCCTCGCCCGGCACCGGCAGATCACGGCCCCAGTTGACGCCGGTGTAGTGATGGTCAATCTGATTGGCGCCACACACGAAGTCGCTCATGTTGGCGACAGTGCGATCGACCACCAGACGAACTGGCTTGACGGTGCCGATCGGCCCGAGATAACCCGGCAGACAGCCGAAATGCGAGACGATCTCGGCCTCAGTCGCAAAGCGAAAACCCGCCAGCCCCGGCACCTTGCCGGCCTTGATCTCATTGAGTTCATGGTCACCCCGGATCAGCAGCAACCAGACCTGCGTGCCGATGATCCGGGCAGCAGTACCCGAATCGTCGCCGTCTTTGGTGGGCTCGCGCTCATCGACCGCCAGCACCAGTGACTTGACCGTGCGCTCAAGCGCTATCCCGAGCAACTCGGCCACGTCTTCGCAGCGCGCCTTGCCGGGCGTGGGCGTGCACGCGAGTGCCTGCGCGGGCGCGGCGCGTGCGGCGATCAGCGGCAGCGCCTCGGCCAGTTCGACGTTGGCGGCATAGTCTGAATCGGGACACCAGGCGATCGCATCCTCGCCGGTCTCGGCGATCACCTGGAACTCGTGGCTCGCCGATCCGCCGATTGCGCCGGTGTCGGCGGCCACCGCCCGGAACGCCAACCCCAGCCGATCAAAGATCCGGCCGTAGGCATCGAACATGACCTGATAGCTCGCCAGTGCCGCGCTGCGGTCGCGGTCGAAGGAATAAGCGTCCTTCATCGTGAATTCGCGCCCGCGCATCACGCCGAAACGCGGCCTGCGCTCGTCGCGGAACTTGGTCTGGATGTGATAGAAATTTCGTGGCATCTGCCGATAGCTGCGCAGTTCCTGGCGAGCCACATCGGTGATCACTTCTTCGGAGGTTGGCTGCACGATGAAATCGCGGCCATGTCGATCCTTGACGCGCAGCAGCTCGGGGCCGTACTGCTCCCATCGACCCGACTCCTGCCAGAGTTCTGCCGGCTGGATCACCGGCATCAGCAGCTCGATTGCGCCCGCACGGTTCATCTCATCGCGAATGATCGCCTCGACCTTACGGATGACCCGCAGCCCCATCGGCATGTAGGTGTAGACGCCTCCTGCCAGTCGCTTGATCATGCCGGCCCGCATCATGAGCCGATGGCTGACCACCTCGGCATCGGCGGGCGCTTCTTTCAGGGTCGAGATCAGAAACTGGGAGGCTTTCATGGCGTGAATTGGGGGCGCGACGACTGCGCTTCATCGATATAATCGATCGGAGTTTAAGGGATCAGGGGCTCGACCATGCTGGACAAGGATGGCTATCGCCCAAATGTCGGGATCATTCTCGTCAATCAGCGCGACGAAGTATTCTGGGGAAAACGCATTCGCGAACATGCGTGGCAGTTTCCTCAGGGCGGCATCCAGCGCGGCGAAACGCCCGAACAGGCGATGTATCGCGAGCTCCACGAAGAAGTCGGGCTAAGGCCCGAGCACGTTCGAATCCTGGGTCGCACCCGCGACTGGTTGCGCTACGACGTGCCCCGAACCTGGGTGCGTCGCGACTATCGCAGCCACTATCGCGGACAGAAACAGATCTGGTTCCTGCTGCGACTGGCCGGCCATGACTCCGACGTCAACTTGCGCGCCTCCGAGCATCCCGAATTCGACGCCTGGCGCTGGCACGACTTCTGGATTCCGCTCGAGACGGTCATCGAATTCAAGCGGGACGTCTATGAGCGCGCCCTGACCGAACTCTCACGCCATCTTTTCGGCCGCGGCGATTCGTCCCTTCGCTACCAGCGTTCGGAGCGGCCGAGCCACCCGCATGATCTCTCGACCACCGAGGTCGACGCTGCCGGCTCGCGACCGGTGGGCGAGACTGATACCGCTGCCGTCCCGCACCCGCCTGAAGCCTGAAGCCTGAAGCCTGAAGCCTGATTGCCCTGATTTGCTCAGTTTGTCCCTGACTCGCTCGTCAGGGACACTGGCGGCTCACCGCTCAAACAGGCGTCACCAGCGGCTTACCGGCAAACCAGGCTTCGAGATTGTCCAGCACCAAGCCACCCATCGCATCGCGGGTGCCACGCGTAGCACTGGCCTGATGCGGCTGCAGGACCACCTGCGGCATGGCAATCAGCTCGGCGGGCACATGGGGCTCGTTGTCGAAGACGTCGAGTCCGGCACCGGCCAGCCCACCCGAGCCCAGCAGCGAAATCAGCGCAGCCTGATCGACCACCGAGCCTCGCGCAATATTGATGAAGTGACCGTCCGGACCCAGCGCCTCGAGCACCTCGCGACTGACCAGTCCGCGGGTCGACTCGCCGCCCGGGCTGGCTGCAATCAGCACATCTGACCATCGCGCAAGCTCGAGCAGATCGGGGTAGTAGGGCCAGTCGACCGGCTTGCGGTTGGGCCCGTGATAGGCGATCTGCGTGCGAAACGCGGTGCAGCGCAACGCAATCGCTGCGCCGATCCGGCCCAGACCGACGATGCCGATACGCAGCCCTGCCAGCCCCCGGTTGATCGGCATCGGGCCACGCGACACCCAGTGACCCTCGCGCACCCAGCGATCGCCGGCCACCACCTGACGCAACGATGCGAGCAACAGAGCGATGGCAAGATCGGCCACATCGTCGGTCAGAACGTCGGGCGTATTGGTGACCGCGATGCCATGGGCCTTGCAATAAGCCAGGTCGATCGCATCGACGCCGACGCCGAAGCAGGCCACCAGCTTGAGCCCCGGCAACGCCGCCATCGTGGCCGCATCGATGCCGCGCCCACCGGTGGTCACCGCCACCGGGCACTGACTCATTGATGCGAGCAGCGCGGCCTTGTCGGTCGCCTTGTAAAGGTGATGAACCTTGTAGCGCTCCTCGAGCCGACCTTGCGTCGGTTCGTGAAGCGCACTGAGCAGCAGAACAGGATCGGACATGAGACCGCCTCGCGCCTGATCAGGCGTACTTGACGATGAGTTGACGCTGTTCGCCCAGGCCCTGGATGCCGAGTGTCACCACATCGCCGGCCTTGAGGAACTGCGGCGGCTTCATGCCGGTACCCACACCAGGCGGCGTGCCGGTGGTGATGATGTCGCCCGGATTGAGCGTGAAGATGCCGCTGACATACGCCACCAGCGTCGCGCAATCGAAGATCATGGTTTTGGTGTTGCCGCGCTGACGCAACTGGCCATTGACGTCGAGCCACATGTCGAGCCGACCCGGGTTGCCGACTTCATCGGCGGTGACCAGCCACGGGCCGATCGGACCGAAGGTGTCGAAGCCCTTGCCCTTGTCCCAGGTCGGGCCGCGCTCGAGCTGCCAGTGGCGCTCCGAGACATCGTTGACCACGCAATAACCGGCGACATACGACAGCGCGTCTTTCTTGGTGACATTGCGCGCGCGTGTACCGATCACGATGCCGAGCTCGACTTCCCAGTCGGTTTTTTTCGAGCCCTTGGGCAGCATCACATCGTCGTTGCCGCCCTGCATGCTCGAGAGGGTCTTGTGAAAGACGATCGGCTCCTTGGGAATCGGATTGCCGGTCTCGGCCGCGTGGTCGGAATAATTCAGGCCAATGGCCACAAATTTGCTGGCGCCTGAAAAGGGCACGCCCAGACGCGGCTTGCCGCGCACCGCCGGCAGCGACGCAGGTTTGACGCGCGCGAGTTTCGCGAGCGATTTGGGCGCGAGCTGCGCCGGTCCGATATCGGGAACGACGCCCGACAGATCGCGAAGGATGCCGTCAGCATCGATGAGACCGGGTTTTTCCTTGCCGGGTTGACCGTAACGCACGAGCTTCATGAAGGTGTCTCCAGATGAGTGATCAGATCATTGCCCCGCCGTCCACGATGAACGGCTGGCCGGTGGCAAACAGTGATTCGTCGCTGGCGAGATAGACCGCGATCGGGGCAATCTCTTCGGCGGTGGCCAGCCGGCCCATCGGCTGGCGGGCAATGAACATCTTGCGGGCTTCGATGGGATCGTCGAAGGCATTGATGCGATCGCCAAGGCTCGGCGTATCGACCGTGCCGGGGCAGATGCAGTTGCAGCGGATCCCGCGACCGACATAGTCGGCGGCCACCGACTTGGTCAGGCCGATGACCGCGGCCTTGCTCGCGCCATAAGCGAAGCGATTGGTGAAGCCCTTCAGACTCGAGCACATCGAGGCCATGTTGATGATCGAGCCGCCGCCCTGCTCCAGCATGCCGGGCAAGACCGCCGCGATCGTCTTCCATTGCGCGCGGACATTGAGATTGAAGCTCAGGTCCCAGTCGGCATCGGTGCACTGCTCGAGCCCGCCCTGATGCACCCAGCCGGCGCAGTTGAAAAGCACATCGAGCGGCTGGGCACCAATCACCTCAGCGACCTGCGCATCGTTGAGCACATCGAGGACGAGGGTTCGAACGCCGGCAACCCCGGCATAAGCCGTGAGCAAAGCCGGATTCACGTCGGTCGCAATGACCTGCGCACCTTCTGCTGCCATCTGCAGCACGCTGGCCCGACCGATGCCCTGCCCTGCGGCGGTGACCAGAATCCGCTTGCCCTGAAGCCGTCCTGTCGTCATGTCATCTCCTCGTGTGCTTGATCGAACCGCTTATCGATCCGCCTGCTGAACCGCCTGCTCGAGCGCGATGATAGCGCGGCAGCCCGTTGCCCGGCCCGACTCAGCGCAGTGATGGTCGCTGAGCCAGCGCAGGATCAGCCCAGTCGGCATTAGGCACCAGGGGATACCAGCCGGGGCGGCCCGGATCGCGATCGTAGGCATAGCTGCCGAGTTCGCGATACGACTCGTGATACCGGGCCAGTTTTTCGCGATCGAGCGTGATACCGAGCCCGGGCTCGGTGGGCACGGCGATCCGGCCGTCGCGATAGACCATCTTGCCGCCGACGATCACGTCGTCGGTGAGATGGTGATAGTGCGCATCAGCCGCGTATCCCAGGTTGGGCACGACCGCCCCGAGATGAAGCATGGTGGCCAGCTGCACGCCCAGCTCACCGGACGAATGCACGGCCACACCCAGACCGAAGGTCTCGCACACGGCTGCCGCCTTGATGCAGGGCCGGATACCGCCCCAGAACGTGGTGTCGAGCAGGATCACATCGACCGCGCGCTGTGCGACATTGGCGGCAAGCTGCTCGAAATTGATCACCACGGTATTGGTGGCCGTCGGGATACGGACGAACTCGCGCAAGCGCGCCATCTGCGGCATGCCCCAGACCGGATCTTCGAAGTAGTCGTTGTTCAGACCTTCGATGCCGCGACCAAACACGATCGCATCGGCGAGCGACCAGGCACAGTTGGGATCGTGTCGCAGCCGCTCGCCCGGAAAGGCCTCGGCCAGCGCCCGATAGCAGTCGAGTTCGTAAGCAGGCGGAAACACCCCGCCCTTGATCTTGTGCGAGGTAAAACCATGAGCGGCCTTCAGGGCGCGTGCATGAGCGACCAGCTGATCGACGCTGCGCACCTCGCCCTCACCGGTGACCGGGTCGGGATAGCGAAAAAAAAGATACGACGCAAACTCGACCGAATCACGAACCCGGCCACCGAGCAGCTCGCTCACCGACACACCGAGCTTGTGACCGATGATGTCGAGACAGGCAAACTCGAGCGCTGCATGCAGTTGCGTGCGATTGTTGTAAAGACTCGCTGTCGGATTGCAGATTGCATAGCGCATTGATTCGAGCCGGAACACATCGTGCCCGCGCAGCAGCCCGATCAGCCCCTCAACCGCCGCGGTTGCTGCCTCGCCACCACCGCCGAACTCGCCCAGCCCGATATAACCGTCGTTAGTCTCGACTTCGACGATGGTCCGCACGAAGCGGCCCCAGTGCGCGCCGTTGCTGTGCCGAAGCGGCGCCTGCAGGGGCACGGAGACCGGCGTGGCACGGATGCTGGCGATTCGGGTCATGTCGATTCGGCTGGACGCAGGCGGCTTGGGGACAATTGCCACGGGGCTAAGCAATCAGGGCATTGCGCCGCAGCTCGCTCAGAGTGTACAAGGTAAGGACCCGCGTCCATCGACGATGGCCACGACAAAAATATGAAGGAGACCCCAATGAAAATGATTGCCACCGTCCTGCTGTCGATCGCCGCATTGGCGACCGCCGCCTCCCCGGCATTTGCCCAGACAAAACTCAAATGGGCGCATGTCTATGAAATCTCCGAGCCCTATCACACCGAGTCGGTCTGGGCCGCCGAGGAGATCAAAAAACGCACTAATGGACGCTATGAGATCCAGGTCTATCCGGCCTCGACGCTCGGCAAGGAAACCGACATCAATCAGGGCCTCACGCTGGGCACGGTTGACATGATCATCAGCGGCCCGTCATTTGCCGCCCGCAATTTCCCGCGCATCGGCGTGGCCTATTACCCCTTCATCTTTCGCGATGCAGCCCATCAGGCAGCCTATGCGAAAAGCCCTGTGTTCCAGGAAATGGTCGAGGAATATCGCAAGAAGACCGGCATCGTGATGACCGCTTACACCTACTATGGCGCGCGGCACACCACCTCCAATCGGGCCTTCACCGATTGCGCCGGCATGAAGGGACTCAAGATCCGGGTCCCGGATGTCCCGGCCTACATGGCGACACCGAAGTCATGTGGCGCCAATCCGACACCGATCGCCTTCGCCGAGGTCTACCTCGCCCTTCAGAACGGCACGGTCGAAGCCCAGGAAAATCCGCTGACCACCATCGAGGCCAAGAAGTTCTATGAGGTCCAGAAGAACGTCATGCTGACCGGCCATATCGTCGACGGGGTCGTCACCCAGATCGCGCCGCATGTCTGGAGCAAGCTTTCGGATGCCGACAAGCAGGTCTTCATCGAGGTGACCCAGGAGGCGGCGGCGCGCGGTACGGCCAAGGTCGTCAAGCGTGAAGCCGAGCTGGTCGATGAATTCAAGGCGAAAGGCATCAACATCGTGACCGTGAACCGCCAAAGTTTCATCGATGCGGTGCTCAAGAACTTCACACCTGAATCGCTCGGGTATGAACGCAAGGACTACGACCGGATCGTTGCGCTGAAGTGATGCCTGCGCCAGCCAATCGTCCATCGGCCTGCCTGGTCAGGCCTTTCCAGGATTCGGAAGATGACCGAGATCAGGCAGGACCCCGGCAGCGGTGAATCGATCGCGGCCGCCTTTGACGAGGCGCCGCTGACGGCCGACCTTTCGGGATACACCCTCGAGGACTGGCTTTGCTTCGGCATCTTCTGGCTGCTGTGCGCCATCGTCTTTCTGCAGTTCTTCACCCGCTACGTGATGAACGATTCGGCGGCCTGGACTGAAGAAGGCGCGCGCTACCTTCTGACCTGCATCGTCTTTCTTGGCTCGGCGATGTGTGTGCGACTCGATCGCCATATCCAGGTCGACCTGATCTACCGGTATCTGCCGCGACGCGCATCGCGCGTGCTGGTGACCCTGGTGGATGCGCTGCGAGTGGGCTTTCTGGGCTACACCGTGTGGCTGGCAATCGAGGTCACGCGCCGGGTCGGCCATCAGCGAATGACCATGATCGATTGGCCGATGGGAATGATCTACGGTTTCGTTGCAGCGGCTTTCGCGGTGATGTGCCTGCGCGCGATGCAGCTTGCGCTGCGCCATCTGCGCACCGGCACGTCGCTGCTTGAGGAGCCCACCTACGACCTGCCCGGCGCACCACTGCCATGATGTGGCTGCTGCTCGGATCCTTCGTCGCCCTGATGCTTCTGGGCGTGCCGGTGGCCCTGTCGCTCGCGGTGTCATCGTTGCTCTACATCATCAGCACCGGGACGGCGCCGGACTTCGTGCTGGTACACAGGATGATCGCCGGCATCGACAGCTTTCCGCTGCTGGCGGTGCCCTTCTTCATTCTCGCCGGCAATCTGATGAACATCGCCGGCATCACCGGCCGCATCTACAGCTTCGCGGTGGCGCTGGTCGGCTGGATGAAGGGCGGACTCGGGCATGTGAACATCGTCGGCTCGGTCATCTTCTCCGGCATGTCGGGGACCGCCATCGCTGACGCCGCCGGACTCGGAACCATCGAGATCAAGGCGATGAAAGATCACGGCTATCCGACCGAGTTTGCGGTCGGCGTGACCGCGGCATCGGCCACGCTCGGGCCAATCATCCCGCCCTCCCTGCCGTTCGTGATCTACGGAATGATGGCCAATGTCTCGATCGGGGCGCTCTTTCTTGGCGGCATCCTGCCCGGTCTGTTCATGACGCTGATGATGATGCTGACGGTTGCCTTCTTCGCGCATCGCAACGGCTGGGGTGCAGACGTCACGTTCTCCGGCAAGGCCTTGAGCTCGGCATTGCTCGAGGTCAGCATCGTGCTCGCGTTTCCGCTGGCGATCTGGCTGCTGGTGACCCGGTTCGGCATCTCGCCGAATGCTGCCGCCGGCATCTGTCTGGCGGTGTTGCTGGCGCTTGACTGGTGGTTCGATTTTTCGGCGGTCATGGCGCTGATGGCACCGGTCCTGCTGATTGGCGGCATGACCATGGGATGGTTCACGCCCACCGAAGCTGCAGTCGCAGCCGTGCTGTGGGCCCTGTTCCTCGGGCTGGTGCGCTATCGCAGCATGACTTTCAGACTGCTCGCCAAGGCCACTTTCGACACGATCGAAACAACCGCCTCGGTGCTCTTCATCGTGGCAGCAGCGTCGATCTTCGCCTGGCTGCTGACGGTCAGTCAGGCCGCCGAAATGCTGACCAATGCGATTCTCGGGCTCACCAGCAACCGCTGGGTCTTTCTGCTGCTGGCCAATCTGCTGATGCTCTTTGTCGGCTGCTTTCTGGACACCATCGCGGCGATCACGATCCTGGTGCCGATCCTGATGCCGATCGTACTCAAGCTCGGCATCGACCCGGTGCACTTCGGGCTGATCATGACGCTCAATCTCATGATCGGACTGCTGCATCCGCCGCTTGGCATGGTGCTTTTCGTCCTGGCGCGGGTGGCCAATCTGTCGGTTGAACGCACAACGATCGCGATCCTGCCCTGGCTGGTTCCCCTGCTGCTTTCGCTGGTGGCGATCACCTATTTTCCGGAGATCACCCTCTGGCTGCCGCGGATGCTCAAGTAACCATGCCGCGCATCGTTGCCATCGAGATTGTGCGAGTCGACCTGCCGCCGAAGGTCGCTCGTTCGGATGCGATCCAGTCTTTCGTGACCCAGGAAACCCCGATCGTGCGGATCACCGCCGACGACGGCTCGCAGGGGATCGGCTACAGCTACACCATCGGCACCGGCGGATCGTCGGTTGTCAGCCTGCTTGCCGATCATCTCGGGCCGCGGCTGCTCGGGCGCGACGTCGATGAAATCGAGTCGATCTGGAAAGACCTCTTTTTTCACACCCATGCGACTGCCGTCGGCGCGATCACCGCGCTCGCCCTTGCCGCCATCGACACCGCCCTGTGGGATCTGCGCGGCCGACGCCTCGGCCTGCCGCTATGGCGGCTGGCTGGCGGAGCGCAGCCGCGCGTGCCGGTCTACAGCACCGAAGGCGGCTGGCTGCAACTCGATGCAGACACCCTGGCGCGCGAATCGGTGCAGGCCCGGCAGCAGGGTTTTCGCGGCGTCAAGATCAAGGTCGGCAAGCCCCATGTTTCAGAGGATGTCGCCCGTCTGCGCGCCGTGCGTGAGGCGGTGGGCAGCGACTTCGAAATCATGACCGATGCCAATCAGTGCTTCGATGTGGCAGAAGCCATCCGGCGGGCGCGACACTTCGAAGCGCTCGACATCGCCTGGTTCGAGGAACCGCTGCCGGCCGAAGACCTTGGTGGCCATGTGCGTCTGGCGGCATCGACCTCGCTGCCGATTGCCGTCGGTGAGTCGATCTATTCGCTGCAGCATTTTCGCGAGTACCTGCAGCGGCAGGCCTGTTCAATCGTTCAGGCCGATGTCGCCCGCATCGGCGGCATCACGCCCTGGCTCAAAGTGGCGCACCTGGCCGAAAGCTTCAATGTTGCGGTCTGCCCGCACTTCCTGATGGAACTGCATGTCTCGCTGACCGCTGCAAGCCCCGCGGCGAAGTGGGTCGAATACATTCCCCAGCTCGACAGCCTGACCCACTCGCGCATCCGGATCGAGGACGGCATGGCGCTCGCACCCGACGCCCCCGGCAACGGCATCGACTGGGACTGGGCAGCGATCGAGGCGCAGGCCGTGTCGCAGACGACTTTGCGTCGCTGATCACCGCGCCGTCCAAGCAGCACTCGCCCTGGCGCTCGACACTCGTCTCAGGGCTCGACGATGTTAAAGCCGAAGTCAAAGACATCGAGACTGGCAAACAGCTGACGCATGGCCTCGCGATCGCCTTCGAGCGTCAGTCGACCGTCATCGAGCGCCGCCAGAAAATCGCTGCCTGACTCGACGATGGCCACCAGCGTCGGGCGATCAAGCGTGAGCACCGCGTCGGCCTGGGCCTCATGCGAACCGGCCAGCGCGGTCAGCGCCCCATGGCGCAGCGTGACCCGATGGCGCGTCTTTTCATCGCTCATCACCCAGTCGAAGCACAGCCGCATCGCATCGACCTTCGGCCCGTTCACCCTGATCGCCATGTGCTGCAGATAACGGTCGATCGGCAGTGAGGACAGCAGGCCGACGGCGCCCAGGATCGGCCTTGGCGCACGCGGCTTGCTCGGGTCGCGACGGATTTCCATCGCGCCCAACAGATAGGCATTGCGCCAGGTTGAGGACTCGGCCTGATAGCCGAGTTGCTCCATCGCATCGGCCAGCAGCTCGCGCCCCGGCACGAAGTCGGGTTGCGCAAAGACCAGATGGTGCATGGCCTGGGTCACCCAGCGGAACTCGCCGCGCTCGAAGTCGGCGCGCGCCTTGCGCAGCAGCTCATCGGCGCCCCCCATGTACTCGACATAACGGCGCCCTTCCTCGACCGGGGTCAGGGGATTGAGATTGACCGGATTGCCGTCATAGGGCCCCATGTAGTGGGCATAGATCGCATTGACGTTATGCGCGACCGCACCGTAATAGCCGCGGGTATGCCAGCGCTGCGACAGCGCATTGGGCAGCATCAGTTCGGCGGCGATCTCGCGTGGCGTGAGCCCATGGTTCATGAGGCGCACGGTCTGATCATGCAGATAGCGGTACATGTCGCGCTGATCAGCCACGAACTCGGCAGCGCGAGCCTGCCCCCACACCGGCCAGTGATGCTGGGCATAGACCACATCGACATGCGGCAGGTATTCCGCCAGCGCCTGATCGAGGTACTGGCTCCAGGCCAGCGCATCGCGGGTCTTGGCACCGCGGATCGGGCACAGGTTGTGCATCAGCTGACAGGCGTTTTCGGCCAGATTCAGCACGCGCAGCGCCGGGAAAAACAGATGCATCTCAGCCGGCGCCTCGGAGCCCGGCGTGAGCTGGAAGACGATCTCGAGGCCATCGATCACATGACGCTCACGCGGCTCAGTGATGAGGACGGTCGGCTCGATCAGCGCCATGCGCCCGGTGCCGGTGACTTTGCCAAGGCCACTGTCGACATAGCCGCGCGGGCCGGGCGGCAAGGGCCCGCCGAACTGTAAGGCCGCACGCCGCATCATCGGCACGCCGGTGAGGACCGACTCGTCAACCAGCGCATCCATGAAGCCTGCGGGGGCGATGACCGGCACCTTTCCCGAGACCGCATCCTTCTCGTCGAGCACGCCGCGCGCGCCGCCGCAGTGATCGTTGTGGCTGTGCGTGTAGACCAGCGCCACCACCGGCCGGTCGCCGCGATGCTGCCGATAGAGCACCAGCGCCGCCCGCGCCGCCTCACCGAAGGTCAGCGGATCGATCACGATGACACCGGTATCCCCTTCGACGAAGGTGATGTTGGCGATGTCGAATCCGCGCACCTGGTAGGTCCGCTCGGTGACCTGAAAAAGACCGTGATGGGTATTGAGCCGGGCAAGCCGCCACAGGCTCGGGTTGACCGAACCCGGCGCTTCTTCCTGGTCGAGAAAGGCGAGTTTGGCCATGCTCGAGACCACCGCACCGCGCGCGTTCAGCACCTGCGCATCCGGGATGGTGCCGATGAAGCCACGTCGGGCATCGTCGAAATCAGCCCTGTCGGCGAAGTTCAGACCGGTACGAAAGGCATCCTGCAGCCGCAGGGTTTCGGCATGCGGCGGTTTGCCGAAGGTCCCGTCGGTGCTCATCGCGTGAACCTCGGTGCCCGCTTCTCGAGGAAGGCCGCCACCCCTTCGCGGGCATTGGGGCTGTCGAATTCGGCGCGTACGAAATGGTCTTCGACCGCAAGCCCGGCATCGGTCACCTGCGGGCCGGCAGCAGCGATGCATTGCCGGATGCCCTCGATGGCCGACGGACTGAAGCCGCTCACCTCACGGCCGAAGGCCAGGGCCTGCTCGATCAGGCCGGGCTGCGGCGCGGCAATGCGATGGATCAGGCCGATGGCATGGGCCTCGGCCGTCTCGACCGGCCGGCCGGTCAGCATCAGCTCGGTGGCGCGCGCCGGACCCACGATCGCCGGCAGGAACTGCGTGCCGGCATAGGCGGGCAGCAGCCCGAGCTTGATCTCGGGCAAGGACATCTTCACGTGAGGTGCCGCAATCCGCAGCAGGCAGGACATGGCGAGTTCGAGTCCGCCGCCATAGGCCAGGCCATTCATGGCCGCCACCGTAATCAGGCGCGAGCGCGACAGTCGCACAAGCAGGGCTCGTGCCATCGAGGTCTTGGCCGAACGCTGCTCGGCGGTCAGTCCCTGCAGTTCGCCGAGATCGGTGCCGGCGCAAAAGGCGCGCTCATCGCGGCCAGTGACAAGCAGCAAGGGCAGTCGGCGGGCCTCGAGATCATTGATGCAGGACTCCAGACCAAGGAGCACCGCCTTGGTGATGGCATTGAGTTTGGCGGGTCGTTCGATACGGAAAATCGCGCCGTCTTCAAGCGGCTCGATGCTGAACGCGGGTTCGGACGGTGTCATCGCGAAGGTCTCCTTGATTTCTTTGATTGATACAGGATAAACCTTCACCCTTTAGAATTAGCGCAAAACGAATAGTCCAGCTGAGAGCGGAAATTTTTCGCAAAGACGACGAAACCCGTGTGGATCAGAACTGCCGCCCGAATTAAGCTGCGCGTTCAATTGCTGGTTTTGACGTCTTTCAGCAGCACCCAAAACGCTTCGCATGACCCAATCGCTATTGCCGTCGTCCGCACGCTGGTTTCTGACCAGCGTGGTCACCTACATGATCCCCAACGGGATTCAGATGGTGATGCTGTCCTATCTGATGGCCATCGAGCTCAATCAGTCGCCTGGCAGTTTCGGCATCACCCAGATGGTCGGGCAATTGCCGCTGCTGCTTTTTCTGCTGATGGGTGGATGGGTCGCCGACAGGGTCGACAGTCGGCGCTGGCTGATGACGCTGCAGACCATCGGCCTGATCATGCCGCTGGTGCTGGCCTTTCTGGTGTGGCGCAATGCCGTCACTGAGGGCAGCATCCTGCTCTACGCGATGGTCTGGGGAGTGGTTGGTGCTTTTTCGCTGCCGGCGCGCGACGGTCTGCTCAGACGAGTCGCGGGCAGCAATGTGCAGCGAATGGTCGGTCTGGCAATCGGCACGCAATTTGGCGCGCAGATGATCGGGCAGGCCTTTGCCGGGCAGGCGACGCGCCTGGGCACCGTCACCGTGCTGGTGCTTGAGGCGGCGTTACTGGCGGCAGGCATCTTCGTGGCCTCTCGACTGCCGGGTGGACGCGCAAAGCAGGCCGCCTCCAAGGGCTCACTCCTGAACGAGTTGGGCGCCGGTCTGACGATGATTTTCTCGACACCTGTGCTGATGGCCAACTACATCATCAGCAGCGGAATGGGCGTGTTTTTCGGCGGCGTTTTCCTGGTGCTCATACCGCTGGCCGTGCGCGATCTTTATCACGGTGGCGCGTCGGACATTGCATCGGCCTATGTGATGTTCGCGGCCGGCACACTTATGAGCATCGCCTGGCTCACGCAGCGCGGCGGTGCACGCCGGCCGGGGCGCGCCCTGGTGACAACCCAATTCACTGCCTGCGCCGCCCTGTTGCCGATCAGTATTGGTATCTCGATCTGGGGCTTCTATCTGTGCATTTTCCTCTGGGGACTGAGCGCGGGAGTGGCGATGACGATGAGCCGCACGATCATGCAGGAGCAGGCACCGTCCAGCCACCAGGCGCGGATCATGGCCGCGCTCACGCTGATGACCACCGGCGGAGGGCCGCTCGGCGCCTTCATCACCGGGCAGGCAATCGACTCGGCTGGGGTACGCGGCGCGGTGCTGATGCCGATTCTCGGCGTACTCGCCTGCACGATGGCGTCACTCGCCACTTATTCGATGATCAAACTCGATTCGCGCAGCCACGCCTGAGCATCAGACCTCGAAGATCGCCTCGGGCAGCAGGGCGCTCACGCACACATTCGGCAGGTCGACCGCATTGCTGATGCGCAGATCGACCGCCAGCGAGCAGATCACATAAGCCTGCTCCCGACTGAAACCACGCTCGCCCAGCAGTGCGATCATTTCGAGCAGCGCATTGCGGGCAGCCAGCGTCAGGTCCTCGCATTCCTGGGTGCCGTCATCGCGAATCGGCAGTCCGGTGGTGGCCACGAAGTTGTGCGGCGCAGCCCACTGCGGTGGCGCAAAGTAACCCGGGTGCGAAAAGCGCGGAAAGCGCATTTTTCTTCTCGCCGCTTCGCCCGGCAGCAGCCGAAAGCGCACCACGCCGCTTGCGCCCATCTCGATGGCGGTGATGCAGCACTCTGAGTCGCCCTGCGCATAGTGGGCATCGCCCATCGAAAACAGCGCGCCTGTCACGCCGACCGGCAACTGCAGCCGCGCGCCTCGGGTGAGCTGACGGATATCGGCATTGCCGCCGTTTTCGCGCGGCGGCATGGTGCGCAGGCCGGTGCTGGCAATCGGTTCGCGTGGTGGCACGGCATCCTGCGCATCGGGCAGCAGGGCAATGCCGCCGCGTCGCACCAGATCGGCTTCGCGGGCGTTCCAGGCGAGCATCTGCTCAGGCGAGGGCGCAACGCCCGCCGTGCCCATGAAGATGCCTTCGGGAATGCGCACGCCCGGAATCTGCGCCGAACGCGCAAAGCCACCGTCAACCTCCCAGTGCGCCAGAAAACGCGCATCGAAAATCTCGCGCAAAAAACCGGCACCGGGGCGAATGACCGTCCAGCCATGGCGCTGGGCGGTCAGCTCGACGAACTCCACTTCGAGCACGTCGCCGGGCTGCGCGCCCTTCACGAAGACCGGCCCGGTAAGCGGATGTCCGGCCTTCTTGTCGTGGCTGGCCAGATCCTCGAAGCGCATGCCGGGTTTGACCTGCCCGTCCGAGGCATCCCGGGTTTCGAGCAGCACGTCCTCGCCCGGGGCGACCTCGATGATCGGCTCGATATCGGGATGCCAGCGGTTGTGGCCGGTGCCGGGATCGTCGCGCAGGCGACGGTTGCGATCGATGAGAATGGATTTCATTGCTGCACGATAACCGAATCGCTGCGCGGGCAGACCGATGCGCCGCTCAGGCACAATCGAGGGTTGACGGACCCGGCTTGACCCTAGGCCCGTCGCTGTCCACCGACCGGCCATGACCTTGCTGCCAGCCCGCACTGCACCAACACATCACCGAATTGCCACCTTGGCTGCCGCGCAGATCGTGTGCAACACCCGGGCACCCCTGAAAGCCTCCCGTGCGACGTGGCGTCGTTCACGGGGCCTGCGCACCGCGCACGCATGAGCGACGCACTCGATCAGCGGGTCGTGACACGCATCGTCGGTCTGCTGTCGCTCGGCGGCTTTGCAAGCAGCGCCGCCATGCGGGTCTGCGATCCGATGCTGCCGCGCTTTGCCGATGACTTTCAGGCCAGCCTGGCGGCTGTGGCCAGCGTCAATACCGGCTTTGCGATCAGCTACGGACTGCTGCAGCTTGGCATCGGTCCGCTCGGTGATCGGCTGGGCAAGTTTCGGGTGATCACCGTCGCGATGATGCTGGCGGCCCTCGCCTCGATTGCCTGCGCACTGGCCCCCAGTTTGTATGGCCTGGTCGCCGCACGCGTCCTGGCCGGTGGCATGGGCGGCGCGATCATTCCGGTGGCCTTTGCCTGGATCGGCGATCAGGTGCCCTATGAAGCGCGGCAATCGGTGCTGGCCCGCGTGATGAGCGGCAGTCTGATCGGCGTGATCTGCGGACAGCTGATCGGTGGAATCTGCGTCGACACCGTCGGCTGGCGATGGGCCTTCGTCGTGCTGGCCGCGCTCTTTGGCATCGTCGCCGTCCTGATGCGCGCCAGCCCGGCCGCCCGCCTGCGGCCCGCGCCGTCGATGGCCCCCGGCGACACCGGCCTGCGGGCGGTGCTGCGCAACTATGCCCTGATCGCGCGCCCGCCCTGGTCCAGGATGATCCTGGGCGCAGTGATGCTCGAGGCCCTCATCATGTACGGCGGCCTGTCCTTCATTCCGACCACCCTGCATGACCGCTTTGGCATCCCCTTATGGCAGGCGGCCATGATCTCGGCAGTAATGGGCGTGGGCGGCTTCGTCTATACCCTGCTGGCCGCACGGCTCATCGGCCGTCTGGGCGAACGGCGCCTGGTCATGGTCGGCGGCGCGATGGTCTGCGCCGGACTGATGCTGGTGGCGGTGGCCCCCTACCCCTGGCTGGCCGCAATGGGCACCGGTGCCCTTGGCCTGGGCTTTTATGGCTTTCACAACACGCTGCAGGTGCACGGCACGCAACTGTCGCCGACTCACCGCGGCATGGGTGTCGCACTCTTTGCGCTCAGCTTGTTCATCGGCCAATCAATCGGCGTGTCGCTGATTTCGGTCTCGGTGACGCTGGTCGGATTCACGCTCTCGCTGGCCGGTGCGGCGCTCGCGTTCGGACTGCTGACGGTGTGGTTGAGCCTGGCACTGGCAAGGCATCACGCCCGGGGTGGCACGCCGGCGCATTGACGCGCGCAGGCCATCGACGCCGCCCGGAGGATCAGACCAACTGCTGTCGCACCGCCTGCAACAGACTTCGCGTCTCGGCGTCGAAATCAGGATAAGCAGGCGTCAGATAAGGCGGCTGGGGTTGCGCTGACAGCATCACCACTGTCAGCCCGCTGGCGCGATCAATCCAGATGCGCTGCCCGGCAAAACCGAAGGCGTTCATTGCGCCATCGTCGGTAATCCACCAGCAGTAGCCGTAACCAACGACACCGCGGGCGCGCATCGCCGGGTCGCTCACTGAGCAGACCGATGTCCCGCAATCGCGCACCCAGCCCTCAGGCAAGGTCCGGCGGCCATCGATGACGCCATCGGCTGCGACATACAGTGCAAAGCGCGCCATGTCGCGCAGGGTCATGCCCGCGCGACTGCCGGCGATTTCCTGGCCACCTTCGCATTCAAGCGTGTAGAAGGCATCGAACTCCATGCCGAACGGCTTCCAGATCCGATCGGACATCAGGTCGGCCAGACGCTGCCCGGTGGCCGCGCTCACCAGCGCGCCCAGCAGATAGCTGTCACCGGTGTTGTAGCAGAACTGCGAACCCGGGCTGGCGACCGCAGGCAATTCGCGCATCAGCGCCAGCACCCCGCCGGGCACCCGGTTGGCAATCGAGCGGCTGTAGCGGTTGACGTCGGACTGCGGATCATCGTAGGTCTCGGTCCAGCGGGTACCGGTCGTCATGGTGAGCAGATGCCGCACCGTGACCGCGTCATAGGCGCAGCCCTGCAGAGCAGGCAGGTAGCGCGTCACTGGATCATCGAGACTGGCGATCGCCCCGTCATGCAGGGCGATGCCGGTGAGCATCGCGGTCATCGACTTGACGGTGGACATCGTGCTCCAGCGATCGGCATCGCGAAGCCCAAGACCATAGCGTTCAAACAGCACCTCGCCGCGTCGCAGGATCATCAGACCGGCGACGACATTGCGATCCATGAAGGCCGACAGGCCAAGGTCGCGACCGTCCGAGCGATAACGCAGGTCGGTCTGAGGGCCTCTTGCAAATGGCCGCGATACCGGGCCACGGGCGATGGTGCGCGACGCAAACAGCCGGTCGACGATCCGGTAGCCGAAGGGCTGCACGCTGGGCGGCCACAGCAGAAACTCGCCGGCGACAGGAAGATGATCCCCCGCTTGAGCGAGCGGCGAAGCGCTCAGACTTCCAGCCATTCCTTGCGCACGGCGACGTTGGCCTGCAGTGACGCGGTATCGCCCTCGAAAACGATGCGCCCGTGCCCCATCACATAGAGGCGCTTGGAGATGCGCAGCGCGATCGCCAGTTTTTGCTCGACCAGCAGGATGGACACGCCGCGCCGGGCGATTTCATCAAGCAAGGTGCCGACCTGCTCGACCAGCTTCGGCGCCAGACCCTCGGTCGGCTCGTCGATGATGACCAGATCGGGGTCACCCATCAGCGTGCGACACATGGTGAGCATCTGCTGCTCGCCACCCGACAGCACGCCGGCCGGGTTGTGGCGTCGCTGGCTCAGGTTGGGAAACAGCTGATACACATCCTCGAAGTTCCAGCGACCGAACTTGCCGGCTCGCTTGAGCCCAAGCTCGAGGTTTTGCTGCACGGTCAGGGCGGGGAACACCTGCCGATCTTCCGGCACGTAGCCGATGCCGGCATGAGCGATCTGCTCGGGCTGAAGCCCTGAAACCGGCTTGCCCTTGAAGACAACCGATCCATGCGGCTTGACCAGCCCCATCACAGCCTTGCAGGTGGTCGAGCGACCGACCCCGTTGCGACCGAGCAGACTGACAATCTCACCCTCGCCAACCGTGAGATCGACACCCTGAAGAATATGACTCTTGCCGTAGTAGGCATGCAGATCGCGGACCTCGAGCATCATTGCGCTTCTGCTCCAAGGTAGGCTTCCTGCACCGCCATGTTGGAGCGGATCTCGGCAGGCACGTCGCTGGCGATCACCTCGCCATACACGACCACGGACACGCGGTCGGCCAGGCCGAAGACCACGCTCATGTCGTGTTCGACCATCAGGAGCGTCTTGCCTTCGCTCACCGTACGGATCAGATTCACCGCGTATTCGGTTTCAGTGTTGCTCATGCCGGCAGTCGGCTCATCAAGCAGGATCACCTCGGCGCCTCCCGCAATGGTGATGCCGATCTCGAGCGCGCGCTGCTCGGCATAGGACAGCAAACCTGCAATCAGATCGCGGCGCGACTGCAGATTGAGCCGTTCGAGCAGCGCCTCACTCTCGGCATTGAGCGCCTTCTGGCGCCCGAGCAGACGAAACGAGGTATATCGATACCCGCGCGACCAGAGCAGCCCGCACCGGATGTTCTCGAACACCGTCATGTTCGGAAAGATCGACGTGATCTGGAAACTGCGCGACAGCCCGCGCCGGTTGATCTCGTGCGGGGCGAGCGTGTCGATGCGCTCGCCGTTCAGCGAGATCGACCCCGAGGTGATCGGAAAACGCCCGCTGATCAGATTGAACAGCGTGGTCTTGCCCGCGCCATTGGGGCCGATGATCGCGTGCCGCTCGCCCTTGGCAATGTCGAGGGTCACACCCCGGATGATTTTCGTCTCGCCGAACTGCTTGCGCACATCGGCCAGTGACAGTGCGGCGGTCATCGCGCATCTCCTCCAAGCGTCTTGGCTTCTTCGATCAGACCGTCCCAGACCTGCATGAATCCGCGCGATGCCAGCCGCAGCCAGAGCCCGCCGATCAGCAGCGCGCCGATCGCCAGCATCCAGGGCTGCGCCGTCGCAGCATCGATCATGAGCGAGCCCACCTTGAACTTCTTGCCCTGTGTCGCACCGATCGTCACGAAGGAGGTCAGCTCGACCAGCAACACGAAGCCGAACAGGGTGATCACCCCTGGCACCAGGATCCGGACATAGGGAAGGATCAGTTCATGCAGCCTGCCGATGCGCGCAATCGGCGCATGCTGACCCAGGATGCCGACGATGCCGCCTGGGGCGTACATGACCATCACGATGAAGAGCACGCCGATGTACAGCACCCAGGAATTCGACAGCAGGCTCAGTCCGCTTTGCATCAGCACGACCAGGGTGGCGCCGAGCACCGGACCGAAGAATCCACCCACACCGCCGATATAACTGGCCAGCAGCGCATTGGCCGATTTGGAGGCCGCCAGTGCGTCGTAGGTCACGATCTCGTACACGATGGTGTAGAGCGACCCGGCGATGCCGGCGAAAAACCCCGACACCACGAACTGCCAGAACCGGATCAGCTGCGGGTCATACCCCACAAACTGCGTGCGCTCGAAGTTGTCGCGCTGGGCATTGGCCATCTTGCCAAGCGGCGTCTGGGTATGAAGCCACATGAGTGCGACCGAGACGAAGACCCAGAAGACTATCAGGTAATAGACCTGCCAGGGGGCACTATAGGTCGCTCCGACCAGGCTCGACTCGATCATGCGGTCAGTCGTGATGCCACTTTCGCCGCCGAAGAAGGTCATGAACATCAGCGCGGCAGCACCAACAAGTTCACTCAGCCCCATGGTGATCATCGCGAAGGCCGTGGCCCTTTGCTTGGTTGCGATGTAGCCGATCACGACGCCGAAAGCCAGGCCGCCCAGGCCACCGATCAGCGGCACCAGTTCGAGCGGGAACCAGACGCCACTGCTGCGGATCGCGTTCAGGGCGTGGGCGGTGGTGTATCCGCCGAGTCCGAAGAGCACCGCATGCCCGAAGGACAGCAGACCGGCCTGCCCCATCTGCATGTTGAAGGACAGCGCAAAGACGATCATCAGTCCGATCTCGCTGAGCATCGTCAGGACGAAACCCGAATGCCGGCTGGTCTTCCAGTCGAAGAAAATCCAGGGCAGCACCAGAGCGACCGCCAGCGCGATCACCCATATCCAGCGCAAATCAGTGCGAGTCCTCATGTGTCTCGGGTCCCCATCAGTCCACGCGGCCGGAACCACAGAATCAGCACGAGCAGGATGTAAGGCAGCAGGGCGCCGATGCGGGGCAGCGGCATCGTGAGCAACTCACCAAGGGGCGACGATCGGGTGACCGTGAGGCCCACGCGCGCCAGCAGGTCGGCAGCGGAATAGTCAAGCACCACCGCGAAGGTCTGGATCAGGCCCATCAGCAGCGATGCGATGAAGCAGCCCAGCAGCGAGCCCAGCCCGCCGAAGACCACCACCACGAAAACGATCGGACCCATGGTGACCGCCATCGATGGCGAGGTGGTCTGATAGTTGCCACCGATCACACCGGCCAGTCCGGCCAGGGCCATGCCACTGGCAAAGACCAGTGTGAACATCTTTGGCACGTCGTGGCCGAGCGCACGCGCCATCTCGGGATGCGTGAGCGAAGCCTGAATGACCAGGCCGACCCGCGTGCGGGTCAGGGCAAGCCAGATTGCCAGGAACATCAGCGCCGAGATCAGCAGCATGAAGGCGCGATAGGCCGGGAACTGCGTGCCATAGACCGAAAAGAGCGGGAAGTCGAGCAGGGCCGGAATGCGATAGGGCACGGCCAGCAGTCCCCATGACATCTGGACCACCTTCTCGATCACCATCGCCAGCCCGAAGGTGAACAGCAGTTCGGCCACATGACCGTTGCGGTGTACCCGTCGCAATCCGAATCGTTCAATGGCAGCGCCCAGCAGTCCGCACAGGATGGGGGCCACAAAAAGTGCCACCCAGAACCCGGCAATCAGGCTGATCGAATAGGCGAAATAGGCGCCCAGCATGAAAGCGCTGGCATGGGCGAAATTGAGCACGCCCATCATGCTGAAGATCAGCGTCAACCCGCTGGCCAGCATGAACAGCAGCATGCCGTAGACCAGCCCGTTGAGCAGCGAGACAAGAAAGACTTCCACGCAGCATTACCCCTTATGAACCTGCGCAACGGCGCACCGAGCGCCCCGCGCGCAGTGCGCGGGGGCGTGCAGGATGACGTGACAGGGGAGGCTTACTTCGCCGGACGTCGCATGATGCAGCTGGTCGGCTGCATCAGATCCTTGCCCTCGACGATTGCCGACACTTTCCAGCCCAGACCGGTGCCTTCGGAGTCGTACTTGGTGCCCTTGGACAGCTGGCCAACCATGTACTCCATGATGACCTGGTGGTCTTCCTTGCGCATCATGGTGTCGTAGTTGAAGAGGTCCTTGCGCTTCATGCCTTCCAGGGCAAAAGCGATTTTGGTCGGGTCGACGCTGCCGGTCTTGTTGATCGCTTCCTGGAGGTACTCGAGAATGGTCCGAAAGCCCACTGACGAGAAGTCGAACTTCATGCCGGGATTGGCTTTATGGAAGCCCTGGATGAATTCGTCGGCGTCTTTCAGGCCCTTCTCGACCGGCAGATTCTCGCTGTTGGGCATGACCGAATAGACCTTGCCGTCGCCGGCCGGCCCGATCGTGGTGGGGCCACCTGCGAGGTGCGCATAGAAGGTGTAATAACGCAGATCGACGCCGGCATCAAAGCCTGCCTTGAGCAGCAGGTTGATGTCCGGGCCCCAGTTGCCTGACAGCAGGGCCTGGGCGCCGGAGGCCTTGACCTTGGTGATGTAGGGCGAGAAATCCTGGATCTTGCCCAGCGGAATCAGCTCGTCGCCGACAACCTGCACATCAGGCCGTACCTGCTTCAGGAAGGCTTTGACATCGCGCTGGACCGACTGACCGAACAGGTAGTCCTGATTGATCAGGTAGACCTTGGTGATGTTCTTGGGCAGCGCGCGAACCAGCACCTCGGCCTTCTGCGCCACGTTCAGGTCGAAACGGAAATGCCAGAAGCTGCATTTCTCGTTGGTCAGCTCGGTCGCAACCGCACCGCAGTTGATGTAAATGATGCGGTTATCGGGGTTGCGGGTGTTGTGCTTGTCGATCGCCTCGATCAGGGCAGCGGCGATGTTCGACCCACTGCACTGAACAATGAAGGGCATGTTCTGGTCGGTGGCGCTCTTGAGGGCGAGCAGCGCATCGGCCGGCTGGGACTTGTTGTCAAAGGGGACCAGCTCGAACTTGCGGCCAGCGGCGCCGCCCTTCGAATTGATGTAGTCGATGAGGTAGGACCACATCTTCAGGTTGGCGTCGCCGACCTGCGCGAAAGCCCCTGACAGCGGGTCGGTATAGGCCAATTTGATCGTGCCTTGGGCACTCGCCGGCGTGACAGCGACGGACAGCATCATCGCCAGTGCGGCCAGGGCCGCACGATAGATCGATTTCATGACTTCTCCGATTGTTTTGTTTTAATTGCGTTGCAGCGCTTCGCGGACCGAAGATAGCCTCACCGCGAGGCGCTGGCAATCTTGCGATGCAACACGACGACCGGATGCCACACCGGCTAGGATGCCGATTTGCCATCCGGGACACCCACCATGATCAAGCCTCATGCAAAAACCGCCGACAGCCTGCGCAGCGCTCGCTGGTTTGCGCCCGACGACATGCGCTCGATGGGCCATCGCTCGCGATTCATGCAGATGGGCTACGGCCCGGAGGACTGGGTCGGCAAGCCGGTGATCGCGATCGTCAACACCTGGAGCGATATCAACCAGTGCCACACCCACTTCAAACAGCGGGTCGAGGATGTCAAACGCGGGGTGCTGCAGGCCGGCGGATTTCCGCTGGAGTTGCCCGCCATCAGCCTGTCCGAGCCGATCGTCAAACCGACCACCATGCTCTATCGCAATTTTCTGGCGATGGAAACCGAGGAACTGCTGCGCAGCCATCCGGTTGATGGCGCGGTGCTGATGGGCGGCTGCGACAAGACCACACCGGGTCTGCTGATGGGTGCGTTCTCGGCAGGACTGCCCTGCATCTATCTGCCGGCCGGCCCGATGCTGCGCGGCAACTGGAAGGGCAAGACACTCGGGTCGGGCTCGGACGTCTGGAAATACTGGGACGAGCGGCGCGCAGGCAACATCTCGGATGAAGACTGGACCGACGTGGAAGCAGGCATCGCCCGCAGCCATGGCACCTGCATGACCATGGGCACAGCCGCGACCATGATGGGCATTACCGAAGCCATCGGTCTGACGTTGCCAGGCGCTTCCGCGATTCCGGCGGCCGATGCGAATCACCCGCGCATGAGCGCCGAATGCGGGCGGCGCGCGGTCGAGATGGTCTGGGAGGACCTCACCCCGGCAAAGCTGCTGACCCGCGAGCATTTTCTGAACGGCATTGCGGCGGCCATGGCGATG
>CAIVAS010000022.1 GCA_903903975.1 uncultured Burkholderiales bacterium | reverse complement strand
GTTCACCAGGTCCCTGCCACTCGGCGTTCACTGAGCTCGCGTCACGCCATCTCGGCCAATGCCGTTTTGCGGTCAATCAAGCCACAAAGCGTCGGGATACTCATCAAGTCAGGGTATTTTTCGAGCAGCCGTTGTCCGCTCTCACGAAAGCCATCGGGCAGTTGGTAATCGTTTGTCGAGTTGTGAAACAGTGGCAGATCGAGAATTTGCCCGATCGGCCGCCGGGCAAGTCGTTCGGCCTGGAGGCAAAGATCGGTCGCCCAAAGATGCCAGCCCAATGATCGATCCGGTTTGACTGCGGCGTCGCGGTGCAGGGCCACTGCAAATTCATCCATAGAGACCGCTGCACCTGAGGCCTGATGGGAGAACAAACTGGTGCGGTCGACCACGGCACCTGCGTAACGCAGCTTGCCGTCGCTCAACTTCTCGAGTCCTGCAAAACCCACCGGCAGCACATTGGCCCCTGATTGCGTCAGAATCCCCAGATGTTTAGCCAGTGCATAGCCGCTGCTGGCAGGAAAATAAACGTCCTGGTGGGCCATGACTCGCCACGCATGAGTGGCCTTCCGGGAGCCGATCTCGAAGGCTTCTGCCGCGCTGCCAGCGCCTTCGACCTGAATGATCTCGGCGTTCACTTCCTTGAGCCCTGGCGAGCGGGAGATGTTCAGTTCAAGCTGCCGGTGATTCGTCACGGGGACAATCACCGAAAATGCTTCACTGACCGAAGGTGTGGAGAGGAACTGCATCGACCATTTTCGGCACACCAGAATCATCTGGTACATCCCAAGGTTGAACAGGGCCGTGTTCGCCGGTACGCCGAGCGACATCGCTGCCTGAACAATGCAATTCGTAAATTCGCTTTGAGCCGCTTCGACGCGATATTGGTCTTGCAGATGTGGCAGCCAACCGTTGTCAAGGAAGGTCTTGAAGGCAGAACTCGCCGAGAAGAATCGCGTGTGAGTCTGATCGAGCAGTCCCATCTGGTCATAAGAAATATCGCCGGACACCATGCGCTCGATCACACTGAGATGGGCCATGTTGGGCAGGCAACAGACGATCGTCGCATTCGGTGCGCTCAGGTCATACAGCGCGCTCAGTGTTTCGCCGGGCGACTTGAGATGCTCGAGAAGATCGCCAATCACGATGACATCGAAGTCCTGGCCCACCGTGCTCAAGTCTGCCTGGTCAAGATCGAGCATCACGACCTTGTCAAGAACACGTGAGGCGTCTTCGGCGGCGCTTGGATTGAGTTCGACTCCCAGCCAGTGGACTCCCGGGTGGAGTTCCTTGAATCGCCTGCCCAGACGGCCATTGGCGCATCCCAGTTCCAGCACCCGCTTTGCGTCATCGGGTATGGCAGACAGGAGTTTCAGATTCAGGCCGTCGTAGTAGCTGCTCATTGGGGGTCTCTTTACATGGATGCGGGCGATCGGCGACTCGAAAGCGTTGCGTTCGCGACGCGCGGCAGGTGCCAGAATCATCTGCGACCAGTGTCCTCTTTGTGGCTTTGGCTTATCGGGCGATAAGCGCAAGAAGCATCGGGCATTTCAGCAATCGAAGTCATTGATGCCAGTTTGCTAAGGCAAATCAGGCTTGGTCTGAAACTCCCGGCAAATCGATGCTGCGCACAGATAGCGAGAATGGCGAATGCCCGGGCGGACAGAGGGCTATGATCCCTCCGGGCAACCCTCTTGAGCCCGATAAGCGACCGTTTTGCCGACCATTTCTGATCCTTCGACCGCAGCCGGCGGTGGCCCCGAGCCAGCCCCAACGCCAGCGTCACCGCCTCGCCCCGAGTCGCTGCGCGAACTCTTCGTCGTCTTTACGCTGCTGGCGCTGCGCGGATTCGGTGGCGTGTTGCCCTGGGCCCAGCGGGTGCTGGTCGAGGAGCGTGGCTGGCTGAGCCGTGAGCAGTTCACCGAATACCTGGCCTTTGGCCAGCTTTTGCCCGGCCCGAATATCTGCAATCTGGCGATCATGGTCGGCGACCGATGGTTTGGCTGGCGCGGGTCGCTGGCGGCACTCGGCGGCATGCTCGGCATGCCGATGGTGGTTGTGCTGGGGCTGGCCATTCTCTATGGACAGGTCGCCGATGATCCGGTGGTGCGCCGCGCGCTCGGCGGGATGGGGGCGGTTGCCGGCGGCATGATCATGGCCACTGCACTCAAGCTCGCGCTGGCCCAGCGCAAGCGCTGGCGCTGGCTGATCTTCGGCGTTCTGGCCTTTGCAGGTGTCGGGCTGCTGCATCTGAAACTGCTCTGGGTGGTCGCGGGGCTGGCGCCGATCGCCACCCTGATGGCCTGGCTGGCGCTGCGCAACGCGACGGTTGTGTCGAGCGCGCCGACGGGTGTCGACTCGAGCAGTGGCCCCGGTCAGACACAAGACCGGCAACCATGACTCACGCCGACGCCCTCGATCTGTTCCTGCGATTCGCCTCGCTGTCGCTGCTCGCGGTGGGTGGCGCCCTGGGGACGGCGCCCGAGATGCGGCGTTTTCTGGTGGATGAGCGTCACTGGATCTCGGGCGTGCAGTTCACCGATTCGATTGCGATCGCACAGGCTGCGCCCGGGCCGAACATCCTGTTCGTGACCCTGCTCGGCTGGCAGGCGGGCGGGGCACTCGGCGCCTTTGCCGCCACCGCCGGACTGATGCTGCCCTCAAGCGTGGTCACCTGGTCGGCCTGGCGCTGGAAGCGGGCGAGCGAGGATGCGCCCCTGGTGGCGGCGATTCGTCTGGGGCTGTCGCCGCTTGCCATCGGATTGACCGCGTCGGCCGGTTGGGTAGTGGCCGCCGGCAGCAATCATGACGATCTGCGGATGTGGGCACTGACTCTGGTGACGGTGGTCATCGTTGCCACGACCCGCCTGAACATGCTCTGGCTGATTGGGGCAGGCGCGCTGCTTGGCGCGCTCGGCTGGGTGGGTTAGTCAGCCCGACTGCATGGGATCACGACACAGTCTGACGGTTTGAGACTGCCTGCGGGCGTCTGCGCTGTTGAAAGCGGGTGACACGTCCTTGCCTTGTCTGCCGCAAAGGGCGCTGATATTCTGGTCAGCATGACTAGAAAATCATCAGACGTGACAGTACCGACCGCACAGCCCCTGCGCAGCCATTGGCGCCTTCAGGACGCCAAGGCCCGATTCAGTGAGCTCGTGCGGATGGCCCATAGCGACGGGCCGCAGACGGTCACTTTGCATGGCCGTGACGCCGTGGTGGTGGTCGACGCTGGCGAATTCAATCGCCTGAAGGGCGTGCGACCCGGCGAGTTGCTCATTGATGCCTTGCGGTCATCGCCGCATCGCCAGATTGGGATTGAACCCGGCCGTTCGGCGATGCCTGTGCGGACCGTCAAGTTGTGAGCGGCTGGCTGCTTGATACCAATGTCATTTCGGAGCTGCGCAAGCCGCGCCCCAGTGCCCGGGTGAGCCGATTCATCGCGAGCCAGCGGCTCGATGACCTGTTCGTCAGCGCGGTCACCTTCGCCGAATTCCGCTACGGTATCGAGATGGTCGGCGATCCGGTTCGCCGTGCCGAGCTGAACGATTGGCTGTTGCACAGAGTACGGCCCCTGTTTGAGCAGCGTGTACTGGAAGTTTCCGAGGAGGTGATGTTCAAGTGGCGCCTCCTGGTTGAAGAGGGCCGCAAAGTCGGACATACCTTTTCCCAGCCTGACCTGATCATCGCTGCCACCGCCCTGCAACATGGGCTGACGGTCGTGACCCGCGACACCAGCGACTACAAACTTGCCCGCGTCCCGCTCTTTAATCCTTGGGTCGACCAATCGACATGAGCGCGGTGGCATTATTGAGGGCTGAGCGGTCGGGCACTGTCGCATCGACCGATTCAAGGGAGCATCGCCCATGAAGCGCAAAGTGTTCGTCGACGGCCAGGAAGGCACCACCGGCCTGCAGATTCGCGACCGGCTGATCGCCCATGACGGTGTGCAGCTGCTCGAGATCGAATCCGAGCGGCGCAAGGATATTGCCCGCCGTGCCGAGTTGATCAACCAGGCAGACGCGGTCTTTCTGTGTCTGCCCGACGATGCCGCTCGTGAGTCGGTGGCACTGATCGAGGCCGGCAACACCCGCACCGGCGTGATTGATGCGAGCACCGCGCATCGGGTGGCGCCGGGCTGGATCTACGGCCTGCCCGAGCTGCGTGCCGGCCAGCGCGAGGCGATCAGGGCCTCTCGCCGCATCGCGGTGACCGGCTGCCATGCCGCCGGCTTCATTCTGGCGATCGCGCCGCTGGTGGCCGCCGGCCTGCTTCCCCCCGACTATCCGGTCGCTTGCCATTCGCTGACCGGGTATTCCGGTGGCGGCAAGAAGATGATCGCCGACTACGAATCGGCGCG
>CAIVAS010000021.1 GCA_903903975.1 uncultured Burkholderiales bacterium | reverse complement strand
TCTGGACCTATGCCCAGTTCGAAACCACCGTGGCCCGATTCGCCGCGGGCCTGCATGCGCGCGGGATTCGCGCCGGCGACCGGGTGCTGGTCCATCTGGACAACTGCCCCGAGGCGATCATCGCCTGGTTCGGATGCGCCTGGATGGGCGCGATTGCGGTCACCACCAACGCCCGCTCGAGCGCGGATGAGCTGAGCTACTTCGCCGACCATGCCGAGGTGGTGGCCGGCATCACGCAGCCGCGCTTTGCCCCAATGGTCGCGGCCTCCTGCAAACGACTGCGCTGGCTGACTGTCACCTCCACCGACAACGGCGACGATGCCGGTGCGGCGCGCCCGTCGGCAGCCGATGCCTTCGACGCCATCGATGGTGATCCGGCGATCCTGCCCGACCGTCCTCACGATCCGCTGGCGCCCTTCAGCGTGCAGTACACCTCGGGCACCACCTCGCGGCCCAAGGGCGTGCTCTGGACCCATGCCAATGCGCTCTGGGGTGCCCGCGTCAATGCCAGCCACCAGGCGCTGCGACCCGACGACATCCACATGGTCACGCTGCCGCTCTTTCACACCAATGCACAGGCCTACTCGATGCTCGCCACGATGTGGGCGGGCGCCACCGCGGTCGTCAACCCGCGCTTTTCGGCCAGCCGCTTCTGGCCGGTGTCACTCGAAGAGGGCTGCACCTGGGCATCGGTGATCGGCTTCATCCCGAAAGCGCTGATGGATCAGCCGGTGCCCGAGCATCGCTATCGGCTGTGGGGCACCGGCGTGTGCGAGCCGCCCTGGGATGCGCACTTTCGCGTCAAGACCCTTGGCTGGTGGGGCATGACCGAGACCATCACCCATGGCACGGTGGGGCTGGTCGAGCTGCCTAATGCCACGCTCTCGATGGGACTGTGCGCACCCGAATACAGCGTGCGCATCGATGTCGAGGGCCGCGACGCCGAGCCGGGCGAGACCGGCGACTTCCTGATCCGGGGCGTGCGCGGTCTGTCGCTTTTTGCCGAATACCTCAACAATCCGCAGGCCACGGCCGACGCGTTCGACGCGCAGGGCTGGTTCATCACCGGCGACCGGGTCACACTCGGGCAAGACGGTTGGCTCTACTTCGCCGACCGGTCCAAGGACATGCTCAAGGTCGGCGGCGAAAACGTCGCCGCCTCCGAGATCGAACGGGTGATTGCACTCGTGCCGGGCGTGCTCGAAGTGGCGGTGGTGGCCAAGCGCCATCCGATGCTCGACGAAGTGCCGGTGGCCTTTTTGCGCTGCACGCCGACCACCGATGCCGAGCGCCGCGCCCTGACGCAGGCGATCGACGCGGCCTGCGCGACCGAGCTGGCCGGCTTCAAGCGCCCGCGCGAGCTGCACATCGTCGAGGAGCTGCCGCGTTCGACGCTCGAAAAGATCAACAAGGCGGCACTGCGGGCCATGCTCAAAGCGGCGGAGTGAGCTGCCGATCGAGCTGCCGATCGAGCGCGGACAGCCGGGCTGACGCGATGAAGCGTGCCTTCCCGCTCAACCCACGCCGCGCGTTTTGCCCGCCCAGTAAGGCACGCGCAGATCGCGCTTGAGCACCTTGCCCACCGGGCTGCGCGGCAGCGAGTCGATGAAGTCCACCGATTTGGGGGCCTTCATCGAGCCGACCAGCTCCTTGGCCCAGGTGATCAGGGCCTCGGCACCGACCGAGGCGCCCGGCTTGAGCTGCACGCAGGCTTTCACCGCCTCGCCCCATTTCTCGTCGGGCACACCGATCACCGCGCAGTCCTGCACCGCGGGATGCTTCATCAGTGCGCTCTCGACTTCGAAGGGAAAGATGTTGAAGCCGCCCGAGATGATCAGATCGCGCTTGCGGTCGGTGATGTAGAAGTAGCCATCGTCATCGAACTTGCCGATGTCGCCGGTGTGATGCCAGCCGAACTGCCGGATCTCGGCGCTCGCCGCCTCGTCATCGAGATAGCCGTCCATGACGGTCGGCCCGCGCAGCACCACCTCGCCGGATTCATGTGCACCGAGCAGCCGACCGTTGTCATCCATGACGCCCATGGCCTCGACGATCACGGTGGGCCGCCCACATGACAGCAGGCGATGACGAAACGCCGGATCGAGCACTGCCTGCGCCATCTCGACGGGCGACATGAAGGTGGTCGGAAAACCCGACTCGGTCTGCCCGAAGGCCTGGCACACCACCGGCCCGAATCGCTGCACCGCTTCGATGATCTTTTCGGGCGCAAAGGGTGAAGCGGCGGCAATCAGATAACGCAGCGACGAGAAATCGGCGGTCGGTGTCTGCGGATGCGCGAGCAGCACATAGATGAGCGTGGGCGGCAAAAAGAGCGTGTCGACCCGATGCTTGCCGATCAGATCGATCATGGCCCCGACATCGGGCGTCGACATCATGATCGTGGTGCCCCCGAACTGGCCCATGCCCAGCGCCACGAAGCCGCCGGCGTGCGTGATCGGCGCGACCGCCAGGTTCACCGGCGGCGCGTCGTAGTGCAG
>CAIVAS010000020.1 GCA_903903975.1 uncultured Burkholderiales bacterium | reverse complement strand
GGCCTCGGTTGAACTGGCGGCTTTCCAGATCGTCAGCTGATCGACCACCAGCCAGGGAAACAGGCTGTAAGCCAATCCGTAAAACGACAGCAGGAAAATGCCGACCGTGCAGGCAAAGGGCACCTCTGCACCGTATTGATTCCCCTGCTCGAGACGCACCGGCATACGCCTGATGCTGCGAACCATGACGCCGAACAGGCCAAGGGTCACCGCCGGGATCGGCAGCAGCATCAGCACGTTCGGAAACTTGAACCACTTGTCGAAAATCTCGGGGCTGATCCAGGGCGTGGCAATCGAGATGGCCAGCACGCCTGCCGCCGTCAACCAAAGACTGCTCATTGCCCAGCCGACCGCCTTGTGCTGAAGCACGCCCTCGGATTTCATGATCAGCCAACCGGCGCCGAGCAGGCGATAGGCCGAGATCAGACATAAGCCGATCAATGCCGCAAACAGCAGGCCCGGCAGATCCTGTCTGAAGCCGGTGATCAGCTGTCCAAGCATGAATCCCTGTGCCCATGACGCAATCAGCGACCCTGCGAAGAAGGCGCGATCCCAGCGAGGGCGGTGGTAACTCTTTGCCTTGACCCGAAAATCGAAGGCTACCCCGCGAAGGGTCAGCCCCAGAAGCATGAGTGCGACCGGCAGATAGAGCGCTCCAAGAATGACGCCGTGCGCTGATGGAAACGCCACCAGCAGGACGCCGACGCCCAGCACCAGCCAGGTTTCATTGGCATCCCAGAAGGGGCCGATGCTGGCGATCATCATGTCTTTCTGATCGAGGTTGGCGGTCTCACGCAAGAGGATGCCAACGCCGAGGTCATAGCCGTCAAGGATCACATAGGCCAGCATCGAGACGGCCATGATCAGCGCAAAGAAAAGCGGCAACCAGCCCGCTGCACTGGTCAGGTCAAGGTTCGCCAATTCATGCATTGCGCAGCTCTGCCGATTGCTGGCTCATTTGATGGCCGATTTTCTGTCCCACTCCCTGGCCCTGTGGCGGGGCATTGATGGCGTGATCACCCGTCTCGTGTGAGCCCGCCTTCCTGGCGAGATAGAACACCACTGATACATACGACACGAGCAAAGCAGCGTACATCGTCAGATACATCACGAGCGTGATGGCGATATTGCTGGCCGGCACTTTGGAGGCGGCCTGCGCGGTCGTCAGCACACCATAGACGATCCACGGCTGGCGGCCGATTTCAGTGACATACCAGCCCGCCACCAGCGCGACCCAGCCTGCGAAGGTCATGGCCACCAGGATCCGGGCGTTCAGATCCGACAGGTCTTCCTTGCGTCTGAGCTGAAATGCGGTCCACCAGCTGACCGCCATCATCAGCACGCCGACACCGACCATGACCCGAAATGCCCAGAAAATCGGGGCGACCGGCGGATGCTTGTCGCCGAAATCCTTGATGCCTTTAACTTCGCCGCTCCAGGAGTGGGTCAGATAGAGCGAGGCGAGATGGGGAATCGCGATCTCGTAGAGGTTGGATTGGGTCTTGGCATCGGGCCAGGCAAAAATAATTGCCGGCACGCTGCCTTGCGTCTCCCAGATACCTTCCATCGCGGCGATTTTTGCCGGCTGGTGTTCGAGCGTGTTCAAGGCATGCGAATCGCCGACGACGAACTGGACCGGAATCAGCGTCGCGGCAACGAAGATCCCGGTACGCAGCGTTGCCATGACATCGCGACCACGATCGCCTTGCAGCCAGCGGTAGGCACTGATGCCGGCCAGAAAGAAGGAACCGGTCAGGGCCGATGCAATCATCATGTGGCTGAAGCGGTAGGGAAACGAGGGATTGAAGATCACCTCGAACCAGCTGGTGACATGTGCCTGACCGTCGATCATCTCGAAGCCGGCCGGGGTGTGCATCCAGGAGTTCAAGGCCAGAATCCAGAAGGCCGACGCGGTGGTTCCAATGGCCACCAGGAAGGTGGCGATCGTGTGGACCCGTTCGCTCACGCGCCCCCGTCCGAACAGCATGATGCCGAGCATCGTCGCTTCGAGGAAAAAGGCCGTCAGGACCTCATAAGCCAGCAGCGGTCCGGCAACATTGCCAACCGCATTCATGAAGCCAGGCCAGTTGGTGCCGAACTGAAAGCTCATGGTGATGCCGCTAACCACACCCAGCACAAAGGTGAGGGCGAACATCTTGATCCAGAACTGGTAAGCGTCCATCCAGTACTGCTGACCGGTCGCAACGAAGCGCGACTTGAAAAACAGCAGGAACCAGCCCATCGAAATGCTGATGGTGGGAAAGAGGATGTGGAAGGTGATGTTGGCCGCAAATTGAATTCGCGCCAGGACCACCGGGTCGAGGGATTCCATACGTAGCTTGCTTCCTTTCAGACCGCCGGCTTGGGCCGTGCAGTGATCTCGACACCCAACTCGCGGGCGACTTCCTGTGAATGCTCGCCGAGATTCGCGGGGTGACGCAGCTCGCGTTTCTGGCTCGCCGAAAATTTCACCGGCATGCCGACCTCGACATAAGGCCCCTCGGTGGGGTGCTCGCGCTCGCGGATCAGTCCGCTGGCCTTGAGCTGCGGATCGCCCAGCAATTCATCGATGCGGTTGACCCGCATGGCCGGCACCTGCGCCTGCTTCATCAGCGCCAGCCATTCGTCGGTTGTGCGCTCTGGGGAAATCGTCGCCATGACCTCGAACATCTGCGACATGTTTGCGCGCCGGGTGGGTTTGTCGATGAAGCGCGCCTCCTTGAGCACATGGCCATGGCCGGCAGCTTCGAAAAATCGCACCCATCGGTCATCAAGATAAGGCGCAAACGCGATGTAACCGTCCTTGGTCCGCATCGGCTGACGGGTCGGGTCAAGTTGGCGCTGGTAGTAACCCGGGCTCGCGGTGGCCGGCAAAAAGCTGTTGTCACACAGATGCTCGAGGGTGTTGAAGCTCACCATCGATTCGAACATCGGCACCTCGACGAACTGGCCCTCGCCGGTGCGCAGCTTGTGGATGATCGCAGCCAGTACGCCATAGACCGCATGCAGCCCGGAGACCTTGTCGGCAATGGCTGCCGGCATGAAGCGCGGTTGCGGATTGCCATCGGCCATTGGCAGCAGTTGTGCGAGGCCGGTGGCGGCCTGAATGATGTCGTCGTAGGCCTGCAAGCCAGCGTAGGGTCCGCTCTCATCGAAACCTGTGCAGTGCACATAGACGATGTCAGGACGAATTTTTTGTACCGCCTCATAACCCAATCCTGCGCGCTCGATCGCATCGCTGCGAATGTTGTGAATGAAGACATCGCTCACCTCGATCAGGCGGCGCATCGCCTCGCGTCCGGACTCGCTTTTGAGATCCCAGTCGACCGTCCGCTTGCCGCGGTTCAGGCGCATGAAGACCGGTCCCATGCCAGGCGTGGTCGGCGGGTTGCCGATGAGCCTTGAGGTGTCGCCTTCAGCAGGTTCGAGCTTGACGACCTCGGCCCCCAGATCGGCAAGGGTCTGTGTGCAATAAGGGCCGAAGAACACCGTGGTGAGATCGGTGACGCGGATTCCTTCGAGCATGGCCTGGCGTGTCATGGTGGCTCCCTGAGATCGACAGGTGGCGAGGATAACAGCCGCGCCGCGGTGCGATGCAAAGGCTTTGGCGAAGGGTTAACATCGCCGAGCCCATCTTGCCCTCATCCCTTGCTTAACCTCCTTAGGACAACGGACCGATCATGATCAAACCGAAGATTGTTTCCGAAGATCAACGCCCGGCGGCACTCAACGTCGGAGGCTTCATGATCAGCGTGCTGGCGTCAACCGATGAGACCGGTAGCAACGAGTTCTTCCATCAATCCGGGCCGGAAGGCAAGGGACCTGGGCCGCATTTTCATCCCTGGGACGAAACCTTCTTTGTACTCAAGGGCGAACTTCACTGCGGCGTCAATGGGGTCGATACCGTGGTCGGACCGGGTGCCATGGTGCATGTGCCCGGTGGGTCGACCCACTGGTTTCGCTTTGGCAAGGGCGGCGGCGAACTGCTTGCCGTTACCTCGAAGGGCAATGCCGCGGCGATGTTTACCGACTTCGACAAAGGCATTACCTGGGAAAGCCCTGACCGTACTCAGCTGATCGCCATCGCCGCCAGCCATGGGCAGACGATCGTTCCCTGATCGCTGTCCTGAGCGCTGTCCTGACCGCGCGCCCTGCAGGCTGCGCCAACAATGATGACCATGAACGCCTCGTCCGATCCGATTGCCGCTGTATTGCCTCCCCTGACATCGTCACGGCGCGTGTTTGTCCTTGGGGCAACCGGCACCATCGGTCGCGCGACCGTGCGTGCGCTGCTTCGCCACGGCCACGAGGTGGTCTGTTTCGTCCGACCACGTTCGGGCTCAGGCGCTTCACTGACGGCCGATGAGATTCGGCGCCAGTTTCCTGGTGCGACGGTGCGAGTCGGTGACGTGACCCAGGCGATGTCGCTGGCCAATGACGGCTTCAAAGGCGAGCACTTCGATGTGCTGGTCTCGTGCATGGCCTCTCGAACCGGCGTCCCGAAAGACGCCTGGGCCATCGATCATCAGGCCCATGTCATCGCGCTTGAGGCCGCACGCAGGGCAGGCGTCACACAGTGTGTGCTGCTGTCGGCGATCTGTGTGCAAAAACCGGTGCTGGCATTTCAGCAGGCCAAACTCGCCTTCGAGAAAGTGCTGATCGAATCGGGCCTGACCTATTCCATCGTTCGGCCGACAGCGTTTTTCAAATCGCTTTCCGGTCAGATCGAGCGGGTGAAAAAGGGCAAGCCCTTCCTGGTGTTCGGAGACGGAAAGCTCACCGCATGCAAACCGATCAGTGACGATGATCTTGGGGATTTTCTGGCAGGCTGCATCGACGACACCACCCGCCACCATCGCATTCTTCCCATCGGTGGGCCGGGCGAGGCGATTACGCCCCTTCAGCAGGGAGCGCATCTGTTCGGCCTGATCGGCCGCCCGGCGCGCTTCAAACATGTTCCGGTCGCGATGCTGGATGTGATCGTTGGTGTACTCGGCACCGTTGGTCGTTTATTTCCGGCGCTTGCTGAGAAAAGCGAGTTGGCCCGCATCGGACGCTATTACGCAACCGAATCGATGCTGGTGCTCAACCCTGAAACCGGTCGCTATGATGCTGAGGCCACGCCCTCGACCGGCACCGAAACCCTCTTTGATTTCTATGCAGGGCTGGTGAGCGGCGAGATCGCGCCCGATCGCGGCGATCATGCGGTTTTCTGATTTTTCTTCGAGCTTCCATGACAAAAGCCAACGCAATCGTTTTTGACGCCCCGCAACAACTGTCTGTTCAGACGCTCGATCTGAAGCCGTTTGAAGCGAATGATATTGAGGTTGAGGTCAGCTTCAGCGGCATCAGCACCGGTACCGAGCGACTGCTCTGGGATGGGACCATGCCGCCTTTTCCGGGGCTGGCCTATCCGCTTGTGCCGGGCTACGAAACCGTGGGTACGGTGGTCAAGATGGGTGACTCCGATAGCGTCAAGGTCGGAGACCAGGTCTTTATTCCGGGCTCCTACAGCTTTCAGGGCGTGCGCAATATCTTTGGCGGCGCAGGCTCGCGGCTGATCGTGTCGCATGATCGGGTCGTGCGGGTTGCGCCCGATCTGGGCCCCAGGGCGGTGCTGCTGGCGCTGGCGGCAACCTGCTATCACACCGTCTCGATTGGTGGCGCTCGCGAGCCGATGGTGGCGCCCGATCTGATCGTGGGCCACGGGGTGATGGGCCGATTGCTGGCGCGCATCACGCTTGCACTCGGCATGCCGGCGCCGACCGTCTGGGAAACGCAGCCTGTGCGCCGTGAGGGCGGCGACGGCTACACCGTGATCCATCCCGATGAAGACTCCCGCAAGGACTACGCCGCGATCTATGACGTCAGCGGCGACGGATCAATTCTCAATGGCCTGATTTCGCGGCTGTCACCCGGCGGCGAAGTCGTGCTGGCAGGCTTTTACAAGCAGGATCTGAATTTTGCCTTTGCTCCGGCCTTCATGCGCGAAGCGCAGATCAGGATCGCGGCTCAGTGGAAAAAGCACGACCTGCAAGCGGTGACTGCACTGGTGGAGTCGGGCGCCCTCTCACTGGACGGGTTGATTACTCACACCTTCGAGATTGCTCGTGCGCGCAATGCTTATGAAGTGGCCTTCGGTGATCCGCAGTGTCTGAAAATGATGGTCGACTGGCGGGCATGAAAAAACGCCCCGTTGAGCGGGGCGTTTTTTCAGAATTTGCAGCGTTGTTGCCAGGTGTTGGTGCTTATTGTTGGTACTTAGTGTTGGTACTTATTGTTGGCACTTAGCGAGCCGGGCTCATCACCGCCGCTTGAACGGCTTTTTTCGCCATGTTCTGGAAGGATTCGATCGATCCGGTGTTGGTCCGGAAGGTCTCGCCCTGCACCGACACCACGCTGCCCGCCAGGAAACTGCGCGATGTGCTGTCTGTGATCTTGCTTTCGACGATCATGGCCGGGATTTTCGAATTGACGCCAGCGGCATACTGTACGCCGTTGGAGACCAGTCCGACTGGCGTGAAGTTGTAGATCTTCAGACCCTCTGCGTCGATCTCGGCGCCGGTGATGGCGACCGAAATGCGGGCGACGCCCGGGCCGGGGGTGGTCACGATTTTCATGTCCTTGCGAGTTTCAACCGCTTCGTAGATGGCGGTCTGCAACGCCGCCTTGGCCTGGGCCACGACCTCGGGCGTGATGTCCTTGGTGTAGGCGCCCTGATTGACCGCGATCGGATCGATGATGATCGAGTTGTAGGTGGCCGGGTTGACCGACGCATTGCGATAGCGCCACATCTTGACGTCTTTCGGCGTTCCACCGACCTCGGTCAGCAGGTTGTAATTCGGCAGGAAGCCAGACTGGGGGATGGCCTGCTCTTTGCCTTTATGGGTACCGGCGCAACCGGAGAGGGTCGCGGCGAAAGTCAAAGCGGCAGCAATAACGAGAATTCTTGGTGTTTTCATGGGGGTTCCGGCAAGGCGAGGCTGCGACAGCAGAGAATGCGAAAGGGATTAGCAAAGGGGTTGGCTGAGAACTCGACTAATCGATGGCTTAGGGGTCAACTGTGTGACGTAAAGGTCACTAACCCCGCCCAATGATACGAGCTAAGCAGGTGGGCTGATCGTGTCAACTTTGAGACCCCTGATTTCCTCGCCGAAATTCACGTAAAGCGTTGATGTCTGGCTCGACTCCCAGGCCAGGCGCATCCGTCAGGCTGATGGTACCCTCAATGGGGGCTGACAGTGGCCCGCAAGTCAGTTCGCGCAGCGCATTCGGGTTGGCATCGACTTCCAGCATGCCGTCGCCGCCCACGGCAGCGAGCAGATGGGCCGAGGCCAGCAACCCGACGCCGGCGCCAAGGTAGTGCGGGCAGAATCGGGCGCCCCGGTCGATGATGGCGCGTGCCACCGACAGGCAGCCAGTGAAGCCTCCCCATTTGGCCAGATCGGGCTGAATCACGCCAAAGGCCTTTGATGCGAGGGCTGCATCGAATCCGGCAAACGAGGCAATGTTTTCACCGGCGGCCAATCGGATCTTCGTTCTTGATGCCAGCGAAGCCCATTCGGTCATCGGTCGATCGGCGCGCAGAGGTTCTTCCAGCCACACTGGCTCGAACGCTTCGAAGGCATGGGCCATCGCGACGGCTGTATCGCAATCCCAGGCCTGGTTGGCATCGATCATGAGGGGCGCATCGCCGATGGCTTGTCGCAGGGCACGCAAATTGGCGATGTCTCGCTCAAGACCGAAGCCGACCTTGAGCTTGAAGGCCCGATAGCCTTGCGCGAGCTTGTCGGCAGCCAGCACTTGCGGGTCGGTCGGGTTCAGTCCGCTGGCATAGACGCGGACGTGCGGCGAATGGCCGCCCAGCATCTTCCAGAGCGGCAGATGACTGCGGCGGGCCTGAAGATCCCAGAGTGCGATATCGATCCCTGCAATGCATTGTGCGATCGGGCCGGGTTCGGCAGATTGAATCGCCAGGACTGCGGTCAGCTCGGTGAGCTCGAAAAACGCGCTCGATGCTGATTCGATTGTGCGGCCCACGAGAAGGGGCGAAAAGACCGAGTCGATGAGCCGAGCACGATGCTCGGCGCCGACCGTCGGGAAGTTGCACCAGACCTCGCCCCATCCGGTGCAGCCATCGGTGTCGGTAATCCGGATGAAGACCGCCGGTCGATCGCGCATGATGCCGAACGAGGTCTGCACCGGAATCTCGATGGGTGCCCGAAAGACGAGGGCTTCAAGCCGGTCGATCGAGATACTCATGAATTTCGCCTCTCTTTGTTGACACCCGCCTAATGCCAGCAATTCGCCGGGAAAAGCGATACGTTCAATCGCCCCTCAGCGCTTTGAAGGAATCGCCGGATTTGACCGGCTTTGAGTGAGCATGATACTGGTCGTCGTTGAGCAGGCCCTGATTCTGGGCGAGCGGACGTCTGATGGATGAAAGCGATGAATCCTAAGTTGGCAAGCTGCGTTGCATCGGCAAAGGTGCCTTTTTGAAGTCTTCGGTTTATGACTACATCGTGGTCGGTGCAGGATCGGCCGGGTGCCTGCTGGCCAATCGCCTGTCTGGCGCCGGCCATCGGGTGTTGTTGCTCGAGGCAGGCGGTCGCGATCGTAGCTTCTGGATTCACCTGCCGGTGGGTTATTTCAAGACCATGGTCGATCCGCGGGTCACGCGTCAGTTCGATACCGAACCCGGCGATGCCTCAGGCGATCGAAATATCGTCTGGCCGCGAGGACGTGTGCTGGGTGGGTCCTCGTCGGTCAACGGCCTGATCTATATTCGCGGTCAGCGGGAAGATTATGCCGACTGGGTCGCCGCAGGTGCCCGCGGTTGGGACTACGACTCGGTGCTGCCGTTTTTCAAGCGATCCGAGAATTTCGCTGGCGGCGCGAGTCATTATCACGGCGCGTCCGGCGAGCTCGGTGTCAGCGATCTGCAAAACGACCATCCCTATTGCGATGCCTGGCTGCAGGCGGCTCAGCAATTCGGTTTGCCCCGAAATCACGATTTCAACGCCGAGACCGACAATGGCGTGGGTGCCTATCAGCTGTCGATTCAAGGCGGCTGGCGCTCCTCGGCAGCACGCTGTTTTCTGCGCCCTGCGTTAAAGAACCCGACACTGACCCTGACCATGCATGCACAGGCCTCGCGCGTGCTCTTTGAAGGCAGCACAGCCGTGGGTGTCGAATGGATCGAAGCGGGCGCGACACGCTTGGCGCGAGCCGAGTGCGAGGTGATCCTGTGTGCCGGCGCGCTGCAGTCGCCCCAATTGCTGCAGTTGTCAGGGATCGGTCCGGCAGCGCTGCTGCGCGAGCACGGTATCCCGGTGGTGGCCGACTCCCCTGAGCTTGGCGAGAACCTGCAGGACCACTATCAGGCGCGGGTGATCGTGCGTCTGAAGCATCGCCTGTCACTCAACGACCAGGTCAGAAGCCCCTACGGGCTGGCAAAGATGGGACTGCAATGGCTGCTATTCAATCGGGGGCCGCTGACGGTCGGTGCCGGGCAGGTGGGTGGTTTCGGTCGAACCGCGCATGCGCGGGACAGTCGGTCTGATATTCAGTTCAATGTCATGCCGCTGTCGGTCGACCGGCCAGGCATGCCCTTGCACGATTACTCGGGCTTCAGCGTGTCGGTGGCGCAATGTCGTCCGGATTCACGGGGCCGGCTCGCGATCCGCTCGACCAACCCTTTCGATCAGCCGCGCATCGAGCCTCGCTATTTCAGCGCAGAGCATGATCGCAAGGTCATGGTTGCCGGGCTGGAAATGGTTCGAGAGATCTATCAGCAGCCGGCCTTTCGCGAGCTCTGGGACCTGGAGACCATGCCTGGCTCCGACTTCAAGACCCCTGCGGATCTGTGGCAACACGCCCGAATGAAGGGCGGTACGGTGTTTCATCCGACCTCGACCTGCCGCATGGGCGTCGATGCCAACGCGGTCGTCGATGAGCAGTTGCGTGTGCGCGGCGTGGATCGCTTGCGCGTCATCGACGCCTCGGTCATGCCGTCGGTGACCTCGTCAAACACCAACGCGCCCACCTTCATGATTGCCGAAAAGGGTGCTTCGCTGCTGCTTGCGGCGCACCATCAGCGTCTTTCCTCTTCAAACGCGGCCCCGCGCCGTTCACCTCAGGAGATCCATTCATGATTCATGTTGTTGCCATCATCACCGCCAAGCCGGGCGAGCGCGAAACCGTCCTGCAGGCATTCAGGGCCAATGTACCGAACGTGCTGGCCGAAGACGGTTGCATCGAGTACGGCGCGGTCATCGATACCGAGCCGGGCTTGCCGGTCCAGACGCCGGCCGGGCCGGACACCTTCATGGTGATCGAAAAATGGGCAAGCCTCGATGCGCTCAAAGCGCATGGCGCGGCGCCTCATATGGCGACCTATGCTGCGAAGTCTCGCCCGCATATCGCCAATCGGGTGGTGCATATCCTGTCCGGAATCTGATGCTTTTTTGAAGCAGGCGCACTGCCTGCTTCAAGCTTGGCTCGATCGCCTCGGTCCAGTTAATTCGGCTCAGTTAATTCGGTTCAGTCACCTTGGTTCAACAGCGCCGAGCGTCAGGGGCGCTTGCGGGCTGACGCCGGGCGATACCGTCTTTCGATCATGTCGAAGGCAAATTGCACGACGATCGCAAGCATCGCCGCCGGCACGGCGCCGGCCAGCATCTGCGTCGTGTCACTGACGGCAAGACCCGAGACGATGCGCTCGCCAAGACCGCCTGCCCCGACGAATGCTGCGACAGTCGCGGTGCCGACATTGATGACCGCTGCAGTCTTCAAGCCTGCCAGCACCATCGGCGCGGCCAGCGGCAGTTCGATTTTTCGCAGGATCTGGGCGCGGCGCAGGCCGAGCGCGATGCCGGCCTCAATCAGACCATGCGCAACCGATTGGAGCCCGGCATGCGTGTTGCGCACGATCGGCAGCAGCGCGTAGGCCGACAAGGCGATCAGCGCGGGCATGAAGCCGATGGTGCCGAGCAGTGCGATCAGGAAGGCGAGCAGGGCCAGTGAGGGAATGGTCTGCAGCAGGCCGGTCAATGCCATGACGGTACTGCTGAGCGCCGGTCGGCGGCAGGCCAGCACGCCGAGCGGAATCCCGATGAGGGATGCAATGAAGAGCGAGCCAAAGACCAGTATCAGATGCTGGCGAAGCAGCCTGCCAAGGTCGGGGGCAAGCAGGCGCGAGACGAAGCGATCGAACGGGTTGGCTGCGCGCCCCTGCGCGATCGCTTCGCCGGGATCGCGCGGTGTGGCCGAATGGCTGGCGAGCCAGGCGCGTGCCACCTCGTCGAAGCTGCGCCGATCGATTTCGGCCTCAGCGTTCAAGGACACCATCGTCGCGTTATCGAGGCGCCCCTCGAGCTTTGCTTTCAGTGCCCGGTCATCAAGCGAGGCGCGCATCAGCAGCACCGCATCGTAGCGCGGGAAGTAGCCGAGATCGTCGCGCAGCACCTGCAGCTTGAGGCGGCCGATCTGAGCATCGGTGCTGTAGACATCGATGAGGTCGATCTGGCCATCGGCCAGCGCCTTGTAGGCCAGGCCGTGATCGATGCCGCGACCCGCGTCGATCTTCAGTCCATAAGCCTGTGTGAGGCCCGGCCAGCCGTCAGCACGCACGAGAAACTCATGCGACAGGCCCGGCCGAAGCGTTGAGGTGAGCGACTGTGGCAGCTTTGCCAGACCTGACAGCGAGTCGATTCCCAGTCGCGCGGCATCGGCTTGTCGCATTGCGATGGCGTAGGTGTTGTTGAAACCGAGCGGGACAGTGGCCTTGAGTCCACGCGGTGCCAGCCACCGGTTGATCTGTTCGAGGCTGGCTGCGGCATCGTCAGGGCTGGTGCGCTTGAGCAGTTCGCGCACGATCGTGCCGGTGTATTCCGGATAAACATCGATGCTGCCGGATGCAAGGGCTTGTTCAAGGATGCCGGTGTTGCCCAGCCCCTGTTTGTGCTCGGCCGGCGTGCCCGCGGTTTGCAAAGCCTGCGTGATCAGTTCGCCAAGCAGATAGCTCTCGGTAAAGCGCTTGGAGCCGACCGCAACGGTCTGCGCGGCCACAACGCTGCCGCCGAGCATCAGCGAGCCCAACGCCATCAGCAGTCGAGCGGATGCGCGAGCCAGGCGCCCGCGGTGCGACGAAACCATCACAATCCGGCGACGCTTTTGCGACGCGCCTCGCGCTGCTTATGGGCGAGTCGGGTGTTTCGGTCGACGACCAGCTTGGTGATCAGAATGGTCGAGGCAAGCGCGAAGGTGATCGAGTTGGCAATGATCAATGGCCACGCCTTCATCTGCCATCCGTATACCAGCCATAAGGCCACGCCAAGTGTGAAGGTCCAGTACATGCCGAGCGAAATGCCGATGACATTGCGCGTGCGCAGGATCAGGAGGGCCTGCGGCACGAAGGAGGAGGTCGTGAGCGTCGCGGCGATGTAGCCGATCCACTCGGTCAGGTTGATATCCGGGGGCATCATCGGTCGGCTTGGCCTCATTCGCGTGTTGTTGTGGCTGCGTTGCAGGAACGCGTCATGGCGATGCGTGGTGTCGCGACATCGCTGGTGGGCAAGGTCACCGGTCGGCAATGCGAGACGCTGTAACCTCTACGACTTAGGCGCAAGGCGCTTGCCAGCGCCCGCCCTCCCTCCATCGCCGCCCCGGCCGTTATTATCAGGCGGACCCATGAATTTCTCCGATATCCCCGACGAAGGCGAAGAAAGCGAAGAAGCGCTGCGGGCTCGCGCTGCGGCAGCCTCGCGCAGCACCTGGGTCAGCGTGGTGGTCAATATCGCGCTGACCGCGCTGCAGGTGTCGATCGGTTTGATTTCCGGATCCCAGGGTCTGGTGGCCGATGGCGTGCATTCGCTGTCGGATCTGGTGTCGGATTTCGTCGTGCTGTTTGCCGGGCGCGAGGCGAAAAAAGATGCCGATGCCGATCATCCCTATGGCCATCAGCGCTTCGAGACCGCTGCCTCACTGGTGCTTGGCGGACTGCTGGTTGCGGTGGGGGTCGGCATGGTGTGGTCGGCCATGCACAAGCTTGCCGCGCCCGAGTCCATTCAGGAGGTCCATATCGTGGCGCTGTATGTCGCAGGCGGCGCGCTCCTCGCCAAGGAACTCCTGTTTCGCTACATGCTTTCTGTGGCCAAACGGGTCAAATCGAGCATGCTCGTGGCCAATGCCTGGCATGCGCGCTCTGATGCCGCCTCCTCGCTGGTGGTCGGGCTGGGAATCATCGGCAACCTTGCCGGGCATCCGATTCTCGATCCGATCGCTGCGCTGATCGTGGGCTTCATGGTGGCCAGGATGGGTTGGAGCTTTGGATACGACGCCCTGCACGATCTGATGGACCGTGCGGTGGATGACAAGGAAGTCGAGGCGATCCGGCAAACGCTGTCCGAGACGCCTGGTGTGAAGAGGGTCCACGACGTGCATACACGCAAGATGGGGGACCTGATCGTGGTGGATGCGCACATCGAGGTCGACGCCACACTGACGGTCGAGGCGGGTCACGATATCGCGGTCGAGGCTCGTCGGCGGGTCATGCAGCGCCATCGGGTGCTTAACCTGATGACCCATGTCGATCCCTGGCGTCAGCCCGATCTCGATCATCCGGGCGGCAGCGCGGCTGCGCCCTGATGGCGGCAGCGTCCGATGCTCAGAGGCTAAACCCTGATGACCGCGGCAGCTGAGGTCACTGGGGACGCTGACAGCGCTGAGCAAGCGCAGGGATTGAGCTCGGACGAAGCGCAGGCGCGCCTTGCGCGAGATGGTGCCAACGAGCTGCCGGTCTCGCAGCGCAAGGGCCTGCTGCGGCTGATTCGCGACATTGCAACCGAACCGATGTTCATGTTGCTGGTCGCCTGCGGTGCGATCTACATGTTGCTTGGCGATGTCCACGAAGCATTGATGCTGCTGGGCTTCGTGTTCGTGGTCATGGCGATCACCTTCGTGCAGCAGCGACGCACTGAACGATCGCTTGACGCCTTGCGCGAGTTGTCGACACCCCAGGCATTGGTGCTTCGCGATGGCATTGCGGTGCGGCTGGCCCAGCGTGAACTGGTCTGTGGCGACATGGTTCTGCTGGCCGAGGGCGACCGGGTGTCTGCCGATATGGTCTTGGTGCAGGCCTCGAATCTGAGCGTCGACGAATCGATGCTCACCGGCGAGTCGATGCCGATCGACAAGCGGGCTGCAATTGCCACAGAGTGCGCTCTCGACGCGCGATTGCAGCCCGATCAGGGCATGGCATTCGGCGTCTTTGCCGGCACGCTTGTCACACGCGGTACCGCGCGGGGCAGGGTGATTGCGACGGGTCCCCGCAGCGCGCTCGGCCTGATCGGGCAATCACTGGCAACACTCGGACCACAGAGCACGCCGATTCAGCGTGAGACCGGCACCATCGTCAAACAGGTGGCGGCTGTCGGAATGATGCTGGCCGCAGCGCTCGCGCTGGCCTATGGGTTGTCATCGGGTGACTGGCTCAATGGCCTGCTTGCCGGGCTGACCCTGGCCATGGCCTTGCTGCCCGAGGAATTGCCGGTGGTGCTCACCCTGTTTCTGGGTCTGGGTGCCTGGCGTCTGGCTCGCGAAAAAGTGCTTGCCCGCAGCATTCCGGCGGTTGAGCTGCTGGGTGCCACCACAGTGTTATGTGTCGACAAGACCGGCACACTGACCTCCAATCGGATGGTGTTGCGACGGATCTGGTCGCCGCAGGCGAGCTACGATTGCCTGGCCGACGCGGCATTGCCGCTTGCGGAGACGCTGCACGAAGTGCTCGAATTCGCGGTGCTGGCGAGTCATCGGCTAGCCTTTGACCCGATGGAGTCGGCGATCGGTGACAGCGGTCGACGCCTGCTCGCCGAGACCGAACATCTGCATGGCGACTGGACGCTGATCGACGACTATCCATTGACTCGCGAGATGCTCGCGATGTCACGGGTCTGGCAATCGCCTGATCGTCGCGACCGCCTGATTGCGGCCAAGGGCGCGCCTGAGGCCATTGTTGATCTGTGCCATCTGAGTCGCGAGCAGCGCGATGGGCTGATGCGTGAGGTCGAATTGCTTGCGGCCGATGGGCTCAGGGTGCTGGGCGTTGCGCTGGCGCGATTCGAGGCAGCTGAATTGCCGACTGATCAACATGATTTCGCCTTCGAATTTCTGGGGCTGATCGCCTTCGAAGATCCTTTGCGCAGCGATGTGCCGGCGGCGATCGCAAGCTGCAGGGCAGCTGGCATCAGGGTGGTGATGATCACCGGCGACCATCCGGCAACCGCACTGGCGATCGCAAGGCAAGCTGGTTTGAGCAGCGGAGATGGCATCATGACTGGCGCTGAACTGTCGACGCTCAGCGATGCCGAGCTTGATCGGCGCCTGGCCGTCACGCAGGTGTTCTGCCGGGTGCTGCCTGAACAGAAGCTGCGGCTGGTGCAGGCCTTTCGGGCGCGCGGTGAGGTGGTGGCCATGACCGGCGACGGCGTCAATGATGCGCCGGCGCTCAAGGCTGCGGATATCGGCGTGGCGATGGGCGCGCGTGGCACCGACGTGGCCCGTGAGGCCGCAGCGCTGGTGCTGCTGAATGACGACTTCGGATCGCTGGTCACCGCGGTGCGATATGGCCGAAGGGTGTTTTCCAATCTGCGCAAGGCAATTGCCTTTCTGGTGGCAGCCCACGTGCCGATCGTGGGCCTGTCAATCCTGCCCCTGCTGTTTGGATGGCCGATGCTGCTGATGCCGGTGCACATCCTGTTTTTACAGCTGATCATCGATCCGGCGTGTTCGGTGGTCTTCGAGGCCGAGCCGCTCGAGGCCGATGCCATGAACCGGCCGCCCCGCCGGGCCGATGCGCGTCTCTTCGACAGGCAGGTTCTGGTCAGAGGGCTGTGGCAAGGGATCGGGTTGCTGCTGATCCTGCTGGGTGTCTTCGCGCTGGCGCGCGGATGGTCGGGGTCGGACGCGGTGGCACGCGCGACTACCTTCTGCGTAATGGTGCTTTCAAACCTTGCCCTCATTTTTGCCAATCGTCACTGGAGCCGAATCGCGCTGCCCGGGCGGGTTTCAACGAATGCCGCCTTCGGATGGATCGCGGGGGCGACCGTCGCCTGGCTGGCGATTGTCCTTGGCGTCAGTCAAGTCAGTCGCTTGTTCTCGTTCGAGCGGCCATCGTCCGGCTTGCTGATGCTGGCAGTCGGGGCGGCCGCAGTGAGTCTCTTGTGGTTCGAGGCCGTCAAGTGGGGCGACCGAGGACGCTGAGCACGCCACTGGCTGTGGCGACCGCGCTGGCAAAGCAGGCACTCAGGAGATAGCCGCCGGTCGGCGCCTCCCAGTCGAGCATTTCGCCGGCGCAAAACACACCCGGCAGATTGCGCAGCATGTATTGCTCATCGATGGCATCGAAGCGCACGCCCCCTGACGTGCTGATCGCTTCTGCCACCGGACGAGCGGCCACCAGCTTAAGCGGCCATGACTTGAGTTCGGCCGCCAATTGGAGCGGGTCACGTGCCAGCATGTCGGCGAGTGCGAACGCACTGAAGCGCTCGCGAAGCAGCGCGGCTTTGACACCCTCGAGGCCGGCAGCCATTTTGAGATGCCGGGGAAGCGAGCGTGTCGCGCGATCGCGAGCCAGTGCGGCGCCCAAGGTTTCAAGGCTTCGCCCGGGCACAAGGTCAAGTTGCACCGTCGCATGGCCGTTACGCCCGATCGTGTCGCGGATTCGCGATGATGCGCCATAGACCAGACTGCCTTCGATACCGGTTTCGGTGATGACGAACTCGCCCTGCCGATCGAAGTCCGGCCCGAACCCGTCGCGACAATGCAATCGGACCGACTTCATCGGTGCACCGGCAAATCGCTGCGCGAAGTAGGGGCTCCAGCTTTTGCCCGAGCCTTCAGTCTCGACATCGAAGCCACAATTGGCGGCTTGCAGCGGCGCAATCCGCACGCCCCGCGAGTCGAGCCACGGCACCCAGGCACCGTCGCTGCCAAGCTGCGGCCAGCTCGCGCCACCGAGCGCCAGAACGACGGCATCGGTCTTGATGAGCAGTGGTCCGGAAGGCGACATGAAACGAAGCGAGGTGGGTAGATCGCCCTCGCACCATCCCTGCCATCGATGACGCGCATGCAGTCGAAGTCCTTGCGCGCGCAGGCGGTGCAGCCATGCCCGCAGCAAGGGTGCGGCTTTCATTTCGACCGGAAAGACCCGTCCGGAGCTGCCGACGAAGGTCTCGACGCCAAGCGTGTGGGCCCAGTCTCGCAAGGCCTGAGGAGGAAAGCCTGCAAGCCATCGGGCGACCTCGGGAGTACGGTCGCCGTAGCGCTCGGTGAACGGGCCGATCGGCTCACTGTGGGTCAGGTTCAGGCCGCCCTTGCCGGCAAGCAGAAACTTGCGCCCGACCGAGGGCATGGCATCGAAGAGATCGACCCGCAGGCCTGCCTGCAGCAGGCGCTCTGCGGTCATCAGGCCGGCTGGGCCGCCGCCAATGATGGCGATCTGAGGAGTGCTCACTGAAGAGTGCTCAATATCATCCGGTCGCATTATCCGCGACACAGGCCGCGCAAACGAAAACGGGGGCCAAAGCCCCCGTCGAGATCCGGATGATGACCGGGTGACTCAGTTCTGATTGCTCTTCATGACCTGTTCCATCACGCGGTCGAGGTTGAAGCTGCCCGGCTTCTGGCGCGGCGGGAATTCCTTGAAGCTCTGCAGCCACTGACCGACGTAAGCACCGGCGGGGGCAATTGCGAACATATGCTCGAGATACCAGCGCTGGTATCCGATCGCATGCTCGGCCTGTGCGCGCTCGAAGGGATCCATGCGCAGATTGGTCAGAAGCGGTGCGCGCAGTGGCGTAAAGGGCTTTTGCCAGACGCTCATGCCCTCCGATTCCTGCATCAGGAAGGTGACCTTCCAGTTGTCGTAGCGAAGCGCAGCGACGCTGCCATCGTCGGTCCAGTAGATGAACTCGCGACGCGGCCAGGCAGCCTCGCCTCGCAGTGCCGGGCCAAGATCGTAGCCGTCAAGGTGCACCTTGTAGTTCATGCCGCCGACCGACCGACCCTTTAGCAGCTCGTCTTTCACCGTTTTGTCGCCGGCTGCACTGAGCAGGGTGGTGAGCATGTCTTCGTGAGCGGCAATATCGTTGACCACCGTGCCGGGCTTGATGGTGCCGGGCCACTTGATCATGGTCGGTACGCGATAGCCGCCTTCCCAGTTGGTGTTCTTCTCACCGCGGAACATGGTGGTGCCGCCATCAGGCCAGGTGAAGGTCTCGGCCCCGTTGTCCGACGAGTACATGATGATGGTGTTGTCATCCAGGCCGAGTTCCTTGAGCTTGGCCAGCACCTGGCCGACGTGACCGTCGTGCTCGACCATGCCATCAGCGAAGATGCCCAGGCCGGTCTTGCCTTCCGATTCCTTTTTCAGGTGCGTGAAGATGTGCATGCGGGTGGAGTTCCACCACAGGAAAAAGGGCTTGTTGGCCTTCGCCGCCCGCTCCATGAAATCGAGTGCCTTGACGTTGACTTCTTCGTCGATGGTCTCCATGCGCTTTTTGGTCAGCGGCCCGGTATCGGTGATGCGTCCGTCAGCAAAGCTGTGCATCACGCCCCGCGGACCAAAGCGCTTCTTGAAAGCGGGATCCTTCGGATAGTCGGGGTTCTCCGGCTCTTCCTCGGCATTGAGGTGATAGAGATTGCCGAAGAACTCATCGAAACCATGCTTGGTCGGCAGGGTGTCGTCGGTATCGCCGAGGTGATTCTTGCCGAATTGGCCGGTCATGTAGCCGCGCGCCCGAAGCAGACCGGCAATCGTCGGATCTTCTTTCTTCATGCCCTCAGGGGCGCCCGGCAGGCCGACCTTGGTCAGACCGGTGCGAATCGGTGATTGGCCGGTGATGAAGGCGGCACGGCCTGCGGTACAGCTCTGTTGTCCATACCAGTCGGTGAACAGTGCACCGTCGCGGGCGATGCTGTCTATATTGGGCGTCTTGTAGCCCATCATCCCGCGGTTATAGGCGCTGATGTTGAACTGGCCGATGTCATCGCCCCAGATGATCAGGATGTTCGGCTGGCGAGTGGTTTGTGCGCCGGCGGTGGCGGTCATCAGCGCGAGCAGCATGCCGAAGCACCAGGCAAGCCACGTTGTCGGTTGTCTCGAAGTCATTTTGATGTGTCCCTGTTGGTGATGGGTTCGCGTTCTGGATGAACCATTGCCAGTTTTTTCCAGGCGGGCGAAGTTTTTCATCCGAATTCGAATCGGTCAATGACAGAATGTCGGAGTTTTAATACGATTTTCGTATCATGACGGCACACCATGAATGACCTTCGACTGATTGGCCTCGCGATTGCACTGTCCGAACACGGCAATTTTCGCCGTGCCGCCGATGCGCTCAATCTGTCGCAACCGAGTCTGTCCCGAGGCATTGCCGAACTCGAGCGCTCGCTCGGCGTGTCGCTTTTTGACCGAACGACCAAAGGGGTCGTGCCTACAGCGTTCGGTCGAGTGCTGCTCGACAGGGGACAAGCCTTGTTGCGCGATGCTGCGCGGCTGCGGCGTGAGATCGATTTGCTCGCAGGACTGGAGACTGGCGCCTTGAGTGTGGCGGCAGCGCCCTTTCCGGGCGAGTCCACGGTGGCAGTGGCCTTGGGTCAGTTGGCCCTGCGATTCCCAAGACTGCGAATGAAGCTGATCGTTGCCGATCCGGACAGGGTGATCGCAGACGTCCTGAGCGGCGACATCGATATTGGCGTGGCCAGTGTCTTCGGCTATGAAAACGACCGCCAGATCACCATCGAGGCGGTCTTGCCGGTGCCGGTTTTTCTGGCATGCAGGCCTGGGCATCCCTTGACGCAGGAGATCGCACCGACATTGAAACAGGTGCTCTCCTACCCGTTCGCAGGCCCACCGCTGAGGGGTGTGCATGCCGAAATTGCTGCCGCTGCAGCGAACACTGACGATCGATCGGCACGGCGAGTATCGGGAGTGCCCCAGTCAGTCGCGGCGATCGATGCGCGAGGCGCAACCTTCACACCCCAGATCAGTGTCAGCTCAATGGAAGCGGCCCGACTGATTGCCCTGAACAGCGATGCGGTATTTGCTGCGCCGGCGAGTTTTCTGGCGGATGACGTCGCCGCTGCTCGACTGGTGAGACTGAATGTCGATGTGCCTGAGATGAAAACCTCGCACGGCATCATTCGCACCGCCGATCGCTCGCTCAGTCCGGCTGAGCGAGTCTTTATCGACTTGCTGCGCGAGGTCGAAGCCAAAGCCCATCAGAGTGGGGCTGCGCCTCTTTCCTGATGGCAGGCCATGCAGGACAAGCGGGTGTTGATCATCCGATGACCCAATGTGCTAGGAACTCTCAAAAATGAAACGGGGGCGAAAGCCCCCGTTGCGATCCGGATCACGATCGGGCGCTTTAGTTGTTGTTGCTCTTCATCACCGCTTCCATCACCCGGTCAAGATTGAAACTGCCCGGTTTCTGGCGCGGCGGGAAGTCCTTGAAGCTTTGCAGCCACTGCCCGACGTAGGCGCCGGCCGGTGCAATCGCGAACATGTGTTCGAGGTACCAGCGCTGATAGCCAATGGCATTCTCGTGCTGTGCTCGCTCAAACGGGTCCATCCGCAGATTGGTCAGCAGGGGGGCGCGAAGCTGGGTGAAGGGCTTTTGCCAGACATTCATCCCTTCAGCTTCCTGCATCAGGAAGATGACCTTCCAGTTGTCGTAGCGCAGCGCGGCAACGCTTCCATCGTCGGTCCAGTAGATGAATTCATGACGCGGCCAGGCCGACTCGCCCTTCAGCGCCGGGCCGAGATCGTAGCCATCAAGGTGGACTTTGAAGTTTGAGCTGCCAAGCTTCAGACCCTTGAGCAGATCGTCCTTGACGGTCTTGTTGCCCGCGGCCGCGAGCAGCGTGGGCATCATGTCTTCGTGGGCGCCGATGTCGTTGATGACGGTGCCCGGCTTGATCGTGCCCGGCCACCTGATCATGGTCGGAACGCGGTAGCCGCCTTCCCAGTTGGTGTTCTTCTCACCGCGGAACATGGTGGTACCACCATCAGGCCAGGTGAAGGTCTCTGCGCCGTTATCCGACGAATACATCACGATGGTGTTGTCGTCCAGACCGAGTTCCTTGAGCTTGGCCAGCACCTCGCCGACATGACCGTCGTGCTCAACCATGCCATCGGCGAAGATGCCCAGACCGGTCTTGCCTTCAGACTCTTTCTTCAGGCGCGTAAAGATGTGCATGCGGGTGGAGTTCCACCAGATGAAGAAGGGCTTGTCGGCCTTCCTGGCACGCTCCATGAAATCGAGTGCCTTGACGTTGACTTCTTCGTCAATGGTTTCCATGCGCTTTTTGGTCAGGGGACCGGTATCGGTGATCCGTCCATCAGCAAAGCTGTGAATCACGCCACGCGGACCATATGAGGCTTCAATGCGGCCTTTTCCGGTTATGCGAATCCAATCAGATCGATACATGAGTGCAAATGAACATTAAAAAAGGTTTCCTGATTTTCGCCTGCCTGGCGGTCACGCCGATCGCGCTGCTGTACGGCATCGCGCCAGACTGGTTTGCTCGAACGTTTCTTGGCATGCCTCAGATCGACCGGAACATTGCCCATACCCGCAATGACTCAGTTTTTCTGATGACAGGCCATACAAGAGAAGCGGCTGTTGATCATCGATGTCATCTCGGCTTCGTTGGGTGGGGCTGAATTCAGCACCACTGGTAATTGTTCAAGCCTCGCGAGTCGTCGCTCAAGCACGTCCCGATAAGGCCACTGCACGTAGCTCTTCGGCAGACGGGCCGCCTCGTACATGGCCCTGGCATTGGGCAGATCATTCGCCCTGGCCAGCATGTCCCCGAAATTCAGGAAAAAGCCTTCGAAATTGTGGGGGGCGATCCAGGAGTTCCAGCAGGCGCGCTTGGGGCCTTCAGTCGCCTCAAGCACCATGTATTTGCCAAGATCAGGGCGATCGCGGCTGATCTTCTCGCCGAAGCAGACGTCCAGGGTTTCCCACTGCTGGGCGAGGCCCTCCTTGAACGGCGCGCTGTCTGGCGGATTGATGCTCATGACATAGCCGCTGGTGAAGAGATTGAACTCGGGCCACATCGCGACCGCATGCTTCATTTCGTAATAGCCCTGGCGCAGCTGCTTCTCGTTCTTGAGGATGCCGGCTTCAGCCATGGTGAATCCGGCATAAAAGCCGCGGTAGCGGGCTTCGTCCGGCGCCAGAAGTACCGCTTCCTCGAACAGTCGTCGAGCTTCGGTGGCATGTTCAACGCTGCGAGCGCTCGGCGCCTTGCGATTGCGCTCGCTGAACTTCCAGGCATGCAGCCAGCCGGTGTGGGACAAGGTCAGCGGATCGGCCGGATCGGAGAGCACCACCTGCATATGGGATTCGAGCAGATCGTCGATGCGATCGTATTGGCCGTTGTGCAGTGCGTCCCAGAAGGCTCTGGCCTGCAACTGCGCGCGGTCTGAGGGCGGGTTGGCGACTTTTGCTGGCGCGGTGGCAGTGGCCAGCCACGAGCAGCCAGCAAAAGTCAGGGTGGCAAGGGCAAGTAGCAGTCGCATTGGGGGACTCCTGAATGGTCGGTACTTCGATGGCGTTATCGGTGGCTCTAACACAGCGTTGATGTTGTCGCTGTCTAGATAGTTTGAACGGATAATCTATACGATGTCAAGATGTGTCGATCGGCCACACGTTAAGATCGCAACGAGGCATCAACGCTGCACCGCAGGAGCGCATCCCAATTGCCGACCGCCCGACAAAAGAAAAAGCCCGTCGATCGCTACCACCATGGCGATTTGCGCAACGCATTGATCGCGCAGGCCTGGGCCATCATCGACAAACGGGGTCAGTCAGCGCTGTCGATGCGGGCAGTGGCGCAGGCGCTCGGTGTGTCGCATGGCGCCCCGGCCCATCATTTCGCGGACAAGGAGGACCTGCTGCGTGAGCTTCGGACGCAGGCCTGGGCCGCCTTTGCCGATGCGCTCGAATCAGCAGGCGACGCGCCTGATGCCCTTCGCCGGATGGGCCGGGCTTATGTGGCCTATGCGCTCGCGCATCCAAAGCGAATGGATCTGATATTTCGCAGCAACACCAGCACGGGCTCGCCCGAGCTGGAAGTCCAGGCGATGCGGGGGTGGGCGGCGCTCAGCAATGCGGTGGTTCGACATATCGGCCCGACCCGGGCTGCCGATCAGCGTCTGGTGTCGGTCCTGTCGGTGGCGGCATGGGCCCAGGCCCACGGACTGGCAATGCTCTGGACGGATGTCAACCTGCCGCCGGGTTTGCCTCAGGGACAGAGCGCGCAGCCGCTTCATGAAGCGGCGCTCGATGTGCTCTATGCCGGAATGACGGCGGTGCTGGGGCCCGCGTCATCGATGCCGCAAGACCCGCCCGCCTGAACGCTTGCGGGCTGAAGGTGACTCAGCTTGGCTTTCTCGGGCGTTTGACGGCAGGCCTGGGCATCACATCGGACTCGCTGATGCGCAGCGGCTGACTGCCGACCCTGACGGTCTGCAGATGCTTCAGCGTCTTTTTGGGCAGTCCTGCCGACAGCTCGATCAGGCTGTAGGTATCAAAGATCTCGATGCGACCGATATGCTTGGCTTCCAGCCCGGTCTCATTGGCGATGGCGCCCACGATGTTGCCGGGTTTGACGCCATGAATATGGCCGATCTCGATGCGATAGGCCTGGCTGCCCAGTCGTGCAGGCTTGGCGTCGATCGGTTCATGCGCCGCCTGAGTGGCCCGTTCGCGCCATGTCGAGGGCGGCGGCGAATCAGGTGCTGAAAAGGCCGCCGATGGCTCTGCCCGAGCTGGCCGCTCGATCGGCGGCGCGGTCTTTCGCGCCGCGCGGACGGGACGATCTTCCGACCTGTCTGCCTGGAAGGAGGGAACTGGGCTGGATGACATTGGGCCAGGCGCGTCGGGCCCGGACTTCGCGCCGCGTTCGGGACGGGCGAGCAGCAATGGCACGCCGCCTCGCGACATCTTGGCGAGTGCTGCCGCGATCTCGATGGCCGGCACGTTGTGCTCGTTTTCATACGCTTCGACGATCGCGGCAAAGACATCGAGATCGCCATCGGCCAGCGTCTGCGAGATCTGCTCCTTGAATCGCGCGATTCGCACATTGTTGACTGTGGTGATCGTCGGCAGCTCGAGCTGCGAGATCGGCTGACGCGTCGATCGCTCGATCGCCTTGAGCAGGCTTCGCTCGCGGGGCGTGATGAAAAGAATCGCCTCGCCGCTGCGACCGGCACGTCCGGTGCGGCCGATGCGGTGGGTGTAACTCTCGGGATCGGAGGGTACGTCGTAGTTGATGACATGGCTGATCCGATCGACATCGAGCCCGCGCGCGGCCACATCGGTGGCGACCAGGATATCGATGCTGCCGTCCTTGAGCTGCCCGACCGTGCGTTCGCGATGCTGCTGCTGCATGTCGCCATTGATGGCGGCTGCCGAAAATCCACGTGCCATCAATTTGACCGCGAGCTCCTCGGTGGCAAGTTTGGTGCGGGCAAACACGATAATGCCGTCGTAATCCTCGGCTTCGAGCAAGCGGGTGAGGGCATCGAGCTTGTGCATGCCGCTCACCAGCCAGTAGCGCTGACGGATGTTGTCGGCGGTCCCGGTCTTGGCGGCGACCATGATTTCGGCAGGGCTCTGCAGCTGGGTCTGAGCGATTCGCTTGATTGCAGAGGGCATTGTTGCCGAAAAAAGCGCCGTCTGACGGGTCTTGGGCGTGTCCTGCAGAATGCGTTCGACATCGTCGATGAAGCCCATGCGCAGCATTTCGTCGGCTTCGTCGAGCACCAGGGTCTTGAGTTTCGACAGGTCGAGCGAGCCCTTGTCGAGATGGTCAATCACCCGGCCTGGTGTTCCGACCACCACATGCACGCCGCGCTTGAGCGAGGACAGTTGCGGCCCATAGCTCGCGCCGCCATAGATCGGCAGCACATGAAACCCCGGAATATGAGCGGCATACCGCTGAAACGCCTCAGCGACCTGAATCGCGAGTTCGCGTGTCGGGACAAGCACCAGCGCCAGTGGCACGGTCTGCTTGAGATCGAGGCGAGACAGAATCGGCAGTGCAAAGGCGGCGGTTTTACCGGTACCTGTCTGGGCCTGGCCCAGCAGATCGCGGTTCGCGAGCAGCAGCGGGATGGTAGCCGCCTGAATCGGTGACGGGGATTCATAGCCGACGTCATGCAGCGCCTGCAACAGGGCGGGGCTCAGGCCAAGGTCAGCAAAAAGAGGGATGATCGCTTCGGTCAAGACAGAACTCACTATGCAAAACCTGCGTAGTGTCCACGGTATCGGCGTAATAGCAAGCCCGGCCTTGTTTGTATCTGCGCAAAGAGGGTGTTCAGGCGTGCCGTAATTGGTCGGCACACCTGTCAAATCTTGCTAATCTGCAGGCTTAGCCTTCAAGCGATGCATTGCCGTGAATCCTGCCGACAGCCTCAGCGCTCAGCGAGCGCCAGCCCCCGAATCCGAGAGCGAAGAAAACCGCACCGGCCTGAGCAAGGAGTCGCTCAAGAGCGCCTTTCTCGACAATCTTTTTTATGTTCAGGGCAAGTTTCCTGCGCTCGCCAGCCGCACCGATTGCTATCTGGCGCTGGCATTTGTCGTTCGAGACCGGCTGCTGCAGCGATGGATCAGCACCGCAGCGGCCTATACCAAGCAGGGCGCACGCACGGTGGCCTATCTGTCGGCCGAGTTTCTGATGGGGCCGCATCTTGGCAATAACCTGATCAATCTCGGTATTTTCGAGGAGGTCAAGCAGGCCGTGACCGAACTCGGTCTGGATTTTGACGAGCTGCTCACCGAAGAAGAAGAGCCAGGGCTGGGTAATGGCGGCCTGGGTCGGCTTGCGGCGTGTTTTCTCGATTCGATGGCCACACTCGAGTTGCCATCGCTCGGATATGGCATTCGCTATGAGTTCGGGATCTTCGATCAGGTGATGACCAATGGCTGGCAGGTCGAGAAGACCGACAAGTGGCTTCGTCATGGCAATCCCTGGGAACTGATGCGCCCTGAATGGTCGGTGCAGATCAAGCTTGGCGGCCAGACCGAGCGCTATGTTGGCGTCAAGGGCAGCGAGCGGGTGAGATGGCATGCGGCTCGCATTGTCAACGGTATTCCATATGACACGCCAATTCTGGGTTACCGCACCAATACCGCCAATACCCTGCGACTCTGGCGGGCCGAAGCACCAGAAGGTTTCGATGTCGAGCAGTTCAATCGGGGCGACTATTACGGCGCCGTCAACCGCAAGATCGTGTCCGAGAACATCACCAAGATTCTCTATCCGAACGACGAACAGATTCAGGGCAAAGAACTGAGACTCGAGCAGCAGTACTTTTTCGTGTCGTGCTCCCTGCAGGACATGCTGCGGATCATGCGCACGCAAAAGCTGCCGCTGTCACGGTTTCACGAGAAATTCGCGATCCAGCTCAATGACACGCATCCGGCAATTGCGGTGGCCGAGCTGATGCGACTGCTGGTCGACGAAGAGCTGCTCGAATGGGAAGAGGCCTGGACGATTACCCGCAAGTCGCTGGCCTACACCAATCACACCTTGCTGCCCGAGGCGCTCGAGCGCTGGCCGCTCGACCTTTTCGGCAGGGTGCTGCCGCGCCATCTCGAGATCATTTTTGCGATCAATGCCGATTTTCTGAAAGAAGTCGAGCGGCGTTTCCCGGGCGATCCCGACCTGATCGCCAGGATGTCACTGATCGATGAGCATGGCGGGCGCCATGTGCGCATGGCGCATCTGGCCTGCGTGGGCAGCCATGCGATCAATGGCGTCGCGCAATTGCATTCCGATCTGCTGGTGCGCGACGTCCTCAAAGATTTTCATGCGATGTGGCCCGAAAAGTTCAGCAACAAGACCAACGGCGTGACACCGCGCCGATTCGTCGCGCTGAGCAACCCGACCCTGTCCAGGCTGATCACCGACACGATTGGCGAAGGCTGGCTCAAGAATCTCGATCGCCTGCGTGAGCTCGAGCCACGGGCCGATGACGCCGGCTTTCGCGAGCAATGGCGTGAGATCAAGCATCGCAACAAGCAGCTTCTGGCCCGGGAGCTGAAAGTCAGAGCCGGTGTGACGGTCGATCCGCAATCGCTCTTCGATATTCAGGTCAAGCGCATTCATGAGTACAAGCGCCAGCACCTGAGCGTGCTGCATGTGGTCGACCTCTACCATCGCATCCGCACCCGGGCGACGCTCGAGGTCGCGCCACGCACATTTGTGTTTGGCGGCAAGGCAGCGCCCGGCTATCGCATGGCCAAACTGATCATCAAGCTGATCACCTCAGTGGCCGATGTGGTCAACAATGATCCGGCAACCCGGGGGCTGCTGAAGGTGGCGTTCATGCCGAACTTCAATGTCAGCATCGGTCATCGGGTCTATCCGGCGGCCGATGTCTCCGAGCAGATTTCGACGGCCGGCAAGGAAGCATCGGGCACCGGCAACATGAAATTCACGATGAACGGCGCGCTGACGGTCGGCACCCTCGATGGCGCCAACATCGAAATTCGCAATGCGGTCGGACCGGAAAACTTCTTTCTCTTCGGCAAGACCGTTGAAGAAGTCGAGGCCTTGTGGGCCAGAGGCTATCAGCCGATCGATCAGTATCACGACAGCGAACGGCTGCGCGGCGCCCTTGATCTGATCAGCACCGGCTATTTCAGCGGCGGCGATACCGAGATGTTCCGCCCGCTGCTCGACAGCCTCATCAATCACGATCCCTATCTGCTGCTGGCCGATTTCGACTCCTACCTCGACTGCCAGCAGCGGGTCGATGCGGCTTATCGTGATGCCGAGCGCTGGACGCGAATGTCGATTCTGAATGTCGCCCGGGCCGGTCAGTTCTCGTCGGACCGCACGATCCGTGAATACGCCGGCGAGATCTGGCAGGTCAAGCCGGTCGAGGTCAAATTGCTGACCCGCGCCGATGTGATCGAGGGATTCCTGCAGTGAGGGCTTTGCCTGGGGGCTGATGCCCTCAGGCAAATTCGCGCGGCTGGCCGGTCGATTCGATCACCGACATCCACAGATCACCATCCGGGTCGACCGTGCGCGTCTTGCTGCTCGCCAGTGCCATCGGCACATGCACGAAATGCCCGTGCCAGCGTCCGATCAGCATGGCCGTGTTGCCGGCGAGGCCGGCATGGACTGCATTTCGGGCCATATCCCAGCAATAGACGCTGTCGGAAGGACAGGCCGGGATACTGCGAATCGTATAGCTCGGATCGATGTACTTGACGGTTGTCTCGCGCCCCTCGGTCTCGAAGTGAGCGAGAATCTGATCTCGCAGGAAGACGCCGATGTCTTTGAGTTTGGCATTGCCGCTCTTGTCGCGTGAGCCGACGCGGCCTGGGGCGGCATCAGGATCGACAATCAGGTTCTGAGCGGCGCCCTCGGCGACCACGATCACCACATGGCCCTTGCGTGCCAGGACCCGTTCGATGCAGGCAAACACGCCGTTGTTGCCCTCGAGCACGACAGGCACTTCAGGAATCAGCACCAGATCGGCTTCGGTCGAGGCCAGTGCTGCCTGGCAGGCAAGAAAGCCGGCGTGTCTGCCCATGAGCTTGACCATTCCGATGCCGTTTCGCGCCGCAAGCGCTTCGATGCGAGCGCTGTGGATGACATCGACTGCCGCTGAATAGGCGCTCACAAAACCGAAGCTGCGATCGATGAAGGGCACATCGTTGTCGATGGTTTTGGGCACACCGATGATGCCGATTCGAAGCCCGCGCCGAGCGATTTCAGCGCTCAGGCTCAAGGCCCCGTTCATGCTGCCATCGCCGCCCAGCACAAAGAGAATGCCGATGCCATTGGCCTCGAGGTTGTCGACCATCTCGCCGGCATCCTGAGCGCCGCGAGAGGTTCCGAGCACCGTGCCGCCTTCGTGGTGGATGCTGGCGACCGATTCGGGGGTTAGCACCATCGGCTGATGACCGAGTCGCGCGATCAGACCTTCATAGCCAAATCGGTAGCCGACGATCTGCCGCACGCCATATCCCGCCCACAATTCGAGCACGATGCCCCGGATGACATTGTTCAGACCCGGCGCCAGTCCACCGCAGGTCACGATGCCGCAGCGAAGTGTCCTCGGATCGAAAAAAATCTTGTCACGGGGACCGGCCAGCTCAAACGCCGGCAGGCTGCTGGGGTCTGTGATGGTCTGACCCAAGCTCAAGCTCAAGCTCGAGATCGAATCATCAAAAAGAACCTTGTCGGCCTCGCCCACAAACTTGACACCCCGTTGACCGAGGTGACGGGTGACCGGAGAGGGCAGCAGGCATCGGCCCAGGGTGTCGATCGCCAGATCCTGCGGCATAAGGCGTGCGTTTTGGCCTTCCTGATGATCGGCGGGTGTCATGACCATGCTCTGGATCCGTATGCGTTCAGCGCTGCTGCGGTGCAAGCTCAGCCGGTATTTCTCAGGCCGGCCGCCACGCCATTGATGGAAATATGGATGCCGCGCCTGACCCGCTCGTTGAGCGGCTCATTCGGACTGCGACCACGATAGCGACGCATCAGCTCGACCTGCAGATGATTGAGCGGATCGAGATAAGGGAAGCGGTGGGCAATCGATCGCGCAAGCGACGGGTTTGACGAGAGCCTTTCACGCTCGCCGGTAATCAGGGTCAGCGCATCGTTTGCAGCCTGCCACTCTGCCTGAATGCTTGCGAAAATTTTCTTTTCGCGCTTGCGGTCAACGCCAAGTTCGAGATAGCGAGCCGCGATGCCGAGATCGCTCTTGGCCAGCACCATGTCGAGGTTCGACAGCAGCGTCCGAAAGAAGG
>CAIVAS010000019.1 GCA_903903975.1 uncultured Burkholderiales bacterium | reverse complement strand
TCTGATTGGCCTGCGCAAGCATGGCGGTGCCGGCCTGCTGCAGGATCTGTGTTCGGGTCAATGCTGCGGTTTCTGCTGCAAAATCGGCATCCATGATCCGGCTCTTGGCTGCCGTCTGATTTTCCGACGCCACCTGCAGGTTGGCGATGATCGCCTCGAAGCGGTTCTGGACCGCGCCGTAAGTGGAGCGCTCGGAGTTGACAGTCGTCAGTGCCGAGTCGATCGCGGTAATCATGGCCATGGCATTGCCACCGGTCGACCCGGAGATCACACCGGTTGTCGCGGTCACTGCGATGACGTTCGTTGCCGTGGCCATATTGGTGGTGGTGATCGCCAACTGGTCGTAGGAGGTCGCATCCGAGCCGATCTGGAAAGTCTGCGAGCCGGCAGCGCCCGAGAGAATCGCCTGGCCGTTGAACTTGGTCGCGTTGAGCGTGCGATCGATCTCGTCGGCCAACTGGCGGAATTCGTTGTTGAGGCTGTCGCGGTCGGTGGAGGTATTGGTCGCATTGGACGACTGTACGGCGAGTTCGCGCATGCGTCCCAGCATGTCGCTGACCTTGCCCAGGCCGCCCTCGGCAGTCTGCGCAAGCGAAATGCCATCCATCGAGTTGCGGATCGCGACATTCATGCCGCGCGCCTGGGAGTCCATGCGATTGGCAATCGCCAGCCCTGCGGCGTCGTCTTTGGCCGAATTGATCCGCAGCCCGCTTGAGAGCCTGCCGATCGACGTGGCGAGTTGACCCTGCGAAGCAGCAAGGTTGCGCTGCGCAGTGAGCGAAGCAAGATTGGTATTGATGACCTGTGACATGAGCCTCTCCTGGGTTTGGGAACCCTGGGCGGCACCTTGCCACGCCAGCTCCCGCGATGGAGAGATCGTGCAACAGCCTGATCATGCGCATTGGGGCGAATAAAACCGGTTTTCTGCCGCTATTCGACAGGGACCCAGGGCCGGTGTGCCGCGCTGACCCCTTTCGGGGGGAGCAACACACCGGTTCCGAGGGTGCCAGGTCATTACTGTCTCAGAAGGGCCAGCACGCCTTGCGGTGACGCATTGGCCTGCGCAAGCATGGCGGTGCTGGCCTGCTGCAGGATCTGGGCACGAGTCAGTGAGGCGGTTTCCTTGGCGAAATCGGCATCCATGATCCGGCTCTGTGCAGCCTTCTGATTTTCGGAGCCGATCTCCAGGTTGCTGATGACTGCATCAAAGCGGTTCTGCATCGCACCGTACTTGGTGCGCTCCGAGTTGATGGTGCTCAGCGCGTTGTCGATATTGGTGATCGCGGTCAGCGACACGGCGCTGGTCGTGATCGCCGACGAGGCGGCCGTCACCGTCGTCATGGTCGAGCTGGCGGTCATGTCGGTGGTGGTGATCGCGAGCTGATCGCTGGTCGCGTTGTTGGCGCCGACCTGAAAGGTCTGGGCACCGGCCCCGCTGCCGATGATGGCGGTACCGTTGAATTTGGTTGCCGACAGGGTGCGGGTGATCTCAGCGGTGAGCTGCTGGTACTCGTTGTCCAGGCTGGTGCGGTCGGTGGTGGTATTGCTGGCGTTGGACGACTGCACGGCGAGTTCACGCATGCGCTGGAGCATGTCGCTGACCTTGCCAAGGGCGCCTTCTGCGGTTTGTGCCAGCGAGATGCCGTCGTTGGCATTGCGCACGGCGACATCCATGCCGCGAGCCTGGCTGTCCATCCGAATGCCGATGCCCAGACCTGCGGCGTCGTCCTTGGCCGAGTTGATGCGAAGTCCGCTTGAAAGTCGCTCGATCGAGGTGCGCAAAGCACCCTGCGAGGCACCCGCATTTCGCTGAGCGGTCAGCGAAAGCGTGTTGGTGTTAATGACATTGGCCATGATGAAGGCTCCTTGAGTGAAAAAAGATAGAACTGAGTCTGATGAATCGTTCGAGCAAAGATGCGCTATTCGACTTCTCTTGTAGACCTAAGTTACTTAGTCGTAAAAATCGGCTAAGGCATCGTGACAAGATCTCTCCAGTCTCTTGTATTTTCGGCAAAGCTTGCTGATTCTTTAAAATTTTTTGATCTATAAAGTAAGAATATTGATTTACAATGAAATGATCGATAGTTAATTTCTGTTTGAAATTCGCCCGGCTTTGGGGCTGCTGACGGGTTCTCAGACTTAGCCCTTGAGCAATTGCAAAACCTGCTGTGGGATCTGGTTGGCTTGCGACAACATGGCAATACCGGCCTGCTGCAGGATCTGGGCGCGAGTCAGGGCAGCAGTTTCGGCGGCGAAGTCGGCATCCATGATCCGACTGCGGGCGGCGCTCTGGTTTTCGGCCGCGACCTGCAGGTTGCTGATGATCGCCTCGAAGCGGTTTTGCATCGCACCGTACTGCGAACGCTCGCTGTTGATGATTGACAGTGCCGAGTCGATCGCACTGATCATCACCATCGCGTTGCCGCCAGTTGTTCCGCTGATGACGGCTGTGGTGGCGGTGGTCACCGATGTGATCGCGCTTGCGGTCGACATATTGGTGGTCGTGACCGTCAGCGAGTCGAAGGCGGTGGCGTCCGGCCCGATCTGAAAGGTCAAGGTGCCTGCCGCGCCGCCCAGGATCGCCTGGCCATTGAAGCTCGTTCCGCCCAGGGTGCGACTGACTTCGTCCGAGAGCTGTCGAAACTCGTTGTTGAGGCTGTCTCGATCAATGACGGTATTGCTCGCGTTCGATGATTGAACGGCAAGCTCTCGCATCCGCTGAAGCATGTCGCTGACCTTGCCCAGGCCGCCCTCGGCGGTTTGCGCCAGCGAGATGCCGTCATTGGCGTTGCGAATCGCGACATTCATTCCTCGCGCCTGGGCATCCATACGATTGGCAATCGCAAGGCCTGCTGCATCGTCCTTGGCCGAATTGATTCGCAGGCCGCTTGAGAGGCGGGCGATCGAAACACCGAGAATCGACTGCGAGCTCGACAGGTTCCGCTGTGCGGTCAGCGACGCGAGATTGGTGTTGATGACGGACATTGCGGGCTTCCAAGGGCTTCATGGACGATGGGGCAGCGGGGTGAGTTCCGCTCTACACCTTCTATTACGGCTCGTAAGGGTGTCACTTGAGACGCTTCGTGCGTCGGAGTCGGTCAAACCGCACGCTGCAATGAAAAAACTGGCGGCCCCTTCAAGGAGGGGCCGCCGGTAAGGCGAAACCTGTGTCCTGCTCGGGCAGGCATGATGTTGTTTGCACAGGGCAGGAGCGAGCCTGCCCTGATGAATCAGCCTTTGAGGAGCTGCAGCACGCTTTGCGGTGCCGAGTTGGCCTGCGCAAGCATGGCGGTGCCGGCTTGCTGCATGATCTGGGCACGAGTCAGCGCAGCGGTTT
>CAIVAS010000018.1 GCA_903903975.1 uncultured Burkholderiales bacterium | reverse complement strand
CCCGGCAAGGTCGTGGCGTTGGGTGACGAGGTCGAAGTCATGGTGCTCGAGATCGATGAAGAGCGTCGTCGCATCTCGCTCGGCATGAAGCAGTGCAAGGCCAACCCCTGGCAGGAATTTGCCGACAACCATCGCAAGGGCGACAAGGTTCAGGGCTCGATCAAGTCGATCACCGACTTCGGCGTGTTCCTGGGTCTGCCCGGTGGCATCGACGGCCTGGTCCACCTGTCCGACCTGTCCTGGAACAAGACCGGCGAAGAAGCCGTTCGCGATTTCAAGAAGGGCGACGATGTGGGCGCGGTTGTGCTGGCAATCGATGTCGAGCGCGAGCGTATCTCGCTGGGTATCAAGCAGCTCGATGGCGATCCGTTCACCAACTACGCGGCCGAGCATGAGAAGGGCGCCGTGGTCACCGGCACTGTCAAGGCTGTTGATGCCAAGGGTGCAGTCGTTAATATCGGCGGCGATATCGAAGCCTATCTGCGGGCTTCCGAAATTTCGCGCGACCGCGTCGAAGATGCCCGCAATCACCTGAAGGAAGGCGATACCGTCGAAGCCATGATCATCAACGTCGATCGCAAGGCGCGTTCGATCAGTCTGTCGATCAAGGCCAAAGACAATGTCGAGACCGCCGAAACCATTCAGCGCATGCAGGCTGAATCGGGTGCCGCCACCGGCACCACCAACCTTGGTGCGCTGCTGCGTGCCAAGCTGACCAGCGGCGACGACAAGTCCTGATCAGGCCGGACCACCCTCCCTGGTGAGGGTGGTCCGGGTGTACCAACCGATCCGACCGACTCGCGATGAAGATGCCACCGATACTGGATCTGGACGATCAACTGTCCCCCGGGACGATGACCAAGTCGGAGCTCATCGCCAGACTGGCTGAGCGTTACCCGCAACTCGTGGCCAAAGACGCCGAGTTCGCGGTCAAGACCATTCTTGATGCCATGGCTCGCACGCTGGCCGATGGGCATCGCATCGAAATTCGCGGTTTCGGCAGTTTTGCGCTGTCGCATCGGCCGCCGCGCGTGGGCCGCAACCCCAAGTCAGGTGCGCGGGTCGACGTGCCCGAGAAGCGCGTGCCGCATTTCAAGCCCGGCAAGGAACTTCGCGAGCGGGTCGACATCCGCGCTCGCACCGACGGCGACGCCTGATGGGTCTGCTCAGCTGGCTGCTGCGCCTTGCGCTCTTTCTGGTGATGATGGGCTTTGCCCTGTCGAACACCGATACCGCCACCCTGCGTTTCTTCGGCATTCCGCAGTTCGAGTGGCGCGCGCCACTGGTCCTGTTTCTGCTGGTCTTTTTTGCGGTGGGTACGCTGCTTGGCGCATTGGCCACCGTGCCGATCGTCTTTCGACAGCGCCGTGAGATCACCCGGCTGCGACGCATGCAGCAAACGCCGGTCTCCGAGTCGGTGACAAAGCCGGCGGGGCTGGTGCGCGCGGCCGATTCGCGCAAGCCCTGACGTCGACTTTTACGGCAGGCGCAGACGATGCAATTCGAGCTCTGGTGGCTGGGAATCATCCCGCTGTTTTTTGCGCTGGGATGGTTCGCATCGCGCGTCGATACCCGGTCTCAGGTTCGTGAATCGGCGCATCTGCCCGATGCCTATTTCAAGGGCCTGAATTTTTTGCTCAACGAGCAGCCCGACAAGGCGGTCGATGCCTTTGTCGACGTGGTCAAGCTCGATCCTGAAACCGTCGAGCTGCACTTCGCACTCGGCAATCTGTTTCGCCGTCGCGGTGAAACCGACCGGGCGATTCGCGTCCATCAGAGCCTGCTCGCGCGGGCTGATCTACAGCCTGCGCAGCGCGAACACGCGCTCTTCGAACTCGGCGCCGACTTCCTGCGAGCCGGTCTGCTCGATCGCGCCGAAGAGGCCTTCAACGGGCTTGAAAAATCGGCCTACGAGAGCGCGGCCCTGCAGCATCGCCTCGATATTGCGCAGATGGTTCGCGACTGGCCGAGAGCCATCGAACTGGCCGAGCGCCTGCAGCGTGACGCCGGTACCGACCAGCGCCGGCTGATCGCGCATCTGCATTGCGAGATTGCCGAGCAGGCGCTTGCCGACCAGAGCCTGGAGCCGGCGGCGCGCAGCGCTCGCGCACGCGAGCAGATCGATCTGGCGCTCGAGTCAGACCGATTGCATCCGAGACCCTGGCTGATGCGCGGCGAAGCGGCTTTCGAGGCGGATGACTGTCAGTCGGCGATCGTGGCCTGGACCGAACTTGCCCGGATCAGCCCCTCGCATCTGGCGCTGATCGGCGATCGATGGTTGCAGGCCCATGATCGGGTCGGGCGACCGGATGTCGGGATGGTACGGCTTGACGGCGCACTCGGCGATCATCCTCCGGTCGATGCCCTGCGTGCGATCGCGCTCAGTCGCGCCAAACGCGACGGGCTGCCGGCGGCGATCGCCTGGCTGCGTGAGTCGCTGGGTCGCAGTCCGTCGTTGCTGGGGCTCGAACTGCTGCTCGATCTGAGACAGCAAGCCCAGGGCGACACAGGCAACTCGGCCGATCCGGGTGATACCGCGCTCACCGCCTCCCTGATCGAGCGACAGGCTGCGCGCCTTGCGCGCTTTGCCTGCAGTCATTGCGGCTTCAAGGCCCGGCGCTTCTACTGGCAATGCCCTGGCTGCAATCACTGGGACAGCTATCCGCCAAGGCGTACCGAAGAGCTCGAATCAGAAGGCTCGTCCTGAGCCACGAACAAACTCATCATGTCCATGATCAGGAAAATTTTATTTTTTTCACTGATGTGTCTGACGCTGCTCGGCAGCGCGCTGGCAGCGGTCAACGTCAACACCGCCTCATTTGACGAGTTGCAGACGATCTCGGGCATTGGTCCGGCGACCGCGCAGCGCATCCTCGACGAACGCCGCAAGGGGCCGTTCAAGAGCCTTGACGACTTGCAAGCCAGGGTCAAAGGCATCGGCGAATCGCGAGTCCGAAAGATGGCCGCTGCCGGTTTGACCGTCGGCCGCGCTGAGCCCTGATCGGCCCGCTCGGGCGCGGCACGCCGGAGCCGTTCATCCGGACGCAGCGGCCAATGCCTGGCTGATCACCTGTCCTCGACTGATCGCACGACCGGCACGACCGTCACGACCGTCACGACCGTCACGACGAGCACGGAGCAGCCCCTGTGGCATGATCGACTGATGACTTCGAGCCACTCGCAAGTTCCTGCCGTCGAGTCGTCGACCTCGCGATGGGCGCTTTATGCCCGCCTGTTGCGGCTGCATCGTCCGATCGGAACGCTGCTGCTGCTGTGGCCCACGCTGTGGGCGCTCTTCATCGCGGCAGACGGCACGCCGCCAATCTATGAACTCATCGCTTTCAGCGTCGGCACGCTGCTGATGCGATCGGCCGGCTGCGCGATCAACGACTGGGCGGACCGCGATTTCGACCGTCATGTCGAGCGCACCCGTGACCGCCCGCTGACCGCAGGCCTGATCAGCCCGAACGAGGCGCTGGGGCTGTTCGTCGCCTTGTCGCTGATCTCGCTGATGCTCGTTTTACCGATGAATCGCCTGACCTGGGCGCTGGCGGCAGTCGCTGCGTTCCTGGCGGCGAGCTACCCCTTTACCAAGCGGTTTTTCGCGCTACCCCAGGCCTATCTCGGCATTGCCTTCGGCTTCGGCATTCCGATGGCCTTTGCGGCTTTGCAAGATGCCGTGCCGCTGACTGCCTGGCTGATGCTGGCCGCCAACATCTTCTGGGCGATTGCCTATGACACCGAATACGCCATGGTCGATCGAGAGGACGATCTGAAGATCGGCATCCGCACCTCGGCGATCACTTTCGGGCGCTTCGATGTGGCAGCAGTCATGCTGTCTTATGCGGCCACGCTCGCGATTCTGGCTGTGGTGGGCATGCGCATCGGCAGTGGATGGCTCTTTTTCGCTGGTCTGCTGGCTGCAGCCGGGGTGGCTCTGTATCACTTCACGCTGATCCGAACGCGCAGCCGCGAGGGGTGCTTCAAGGCGTTCAACCACAACACCTGGTTCGGCGCCGCGGTGTTTGCCGGCATCCTTCTCGATCAGCTGAGCCGCTGAGACGGCGGAGCGCTTGATTTTCACTCAGCGCTGACCGTCCGAATTCACCGCCCGCATTCATGACGCGAATTCATTTCCCGAATTCATCGCCTAGCTCTGCCGATCGATCACGCGCTGCCGTCATCGCCTGCGCCACGACGGCATCGATGCCACGAGCCTCGAACACCGCGAGCGCGGCGGCGGTCGTGCCGCCCTTCGAGGTAACGCGTTCACGCAGCACCGAGATCGGCTCGGTCGATGCACTGGCCAATTGCGCGGCACCTGTGACGGTTTGCAGCGCGAGCTGACGCGATTGTTCGGAGCTCAGGCCCAGTGCGGTGCCGGCAGCGATCATCGACTCGATGAATCGAAACACATAGGCCGGGCCGCTGCCGCTCAGTGCAGTGACCGCATCAAGCATCGATTCGTCGTCGACCCAGACCGTCTGTCCGACCGCCTGCATGATCGATTCGGCCAGCGTGCGATCAGCGCTGCTGCCGCCGGCAAGCATGGCCAGCCCGGTTGCACCAAGCCCGATGAGGGCCGGTGTGTTGGGCATCGTGCGCACGATGCGCGGATAGCCGCCCAGCCATCGCGACAGATCGGTGGCGCGTAGGCCCGCCGCCACCGAGATGATGAGCTGCGTGGCGATCTGCGGCGCCAGCGCATCGACCGCCTCGTGCATCTGCTGGGGCTTGACCGCCAGGACGAGCACGTCGGCCTGACCGACATGGTCGCCGCTTGCAGCATGGGTTGTGATGCCAAAGCGTGCGGCGAGTGCCTCACGCTGCGATGCCGAGGGGTCGATTGCCTGCAGCGATGCCGGTGATGCGCCGCGCGCGATCAGGCCGCCGATCAGGGCGCTCGCCATATTGCCGCCGCCGACAAAGACGATGCGCGGCGACGATCGGCTGGAGGATGTGCTGGTGTCAGTCATTGGGCGTGTCGATTACAGACAGAAGGAGAAAGCAGGAGGCTCATAGAACAAGGTTCAGGTTTTGCGCAGGAATTGTCGGGGCCGAAGGCCGAGGGCGAGCAGGATGGCGAGATAAATTGCCGCCGCGCCGCCCACCAGACCGAGCGCCAGCGCGATGCGAACCAGCGGCTGCGCCTTGAGCGCCACCCAGTCGAACTGCGGCACAGCAAACCACAACAATGCCGCCATCGCGACCAATGCCAGGGCCAGTCGTCCCGAAAATGCGCCCCATCCCCGCTGCGGCGTGTAGATGCCACGGCTGATGAGGCCGGCCAGGAGCAGGCCGGCATTGGTGAGCGCGGCCACCGAAATCGACAGGGCCAGCCCGGCATGAGCGAAGAGCGGCACAAAAATCAGATTGAGCCCCTGCGTGATCGCCAGCACGATCAGCGCAATTCGAAACGGCGTGCGAACGTCCTGGACGCCATAAAACCCCGGCGCCAGGATCTTGACCGCAATCAACCCGATGAGGCCGACCGAATAGGCCAGTACCGCCCGGCTCGTCATCTCGAGGTCCTGGGCATCGAAGCGGCCGTAGTGAAAGAGCAGGGCGGTGAGCGGTTCGGCCATCAGGGCCATGCCGACCATGCAGGGCAAGGCGAGCAGGGCGGCAAGGCGCAGTCCCCAGTCGAGAAATTCGCTGTACTCCTGCCTTTTGCCGGCGGCATTGGCGCGGGCAAGGCTGGGCAGCAGTACGGTGCCGAGCGCCACGCCGAGCATCGCGGTCGGAAACTCCATCAGGCGGTCGGCAAACGACACCCACGAGACACTGCCGGCACCCAGTCGCGAGGCGATATGGGTGTTCACGATCAGGCTGATCTGGGCCACCGAGACCGACAGCACTGCCGGGCCCATCTGCCGCATGATCCGGCGAACGTCGGCATCGTTCAGCGCTTCGCGCAGGTTCGCACCGATGCGCGGCAGCATGCCGATTCGCAGCAGCGCCGGCACCTGCAGGGCGAGCTGGGCGATGCCGCCCACCACCACGCCGATCGCCAGCGCATAGATCGGCGGATCGATGTGCGGGGCCAGGAAAAGTGCCGCGCCGATGAATGACAGATTGAGCAAGACCGGCGCAAACGCCGGCACGGCGAACCGGCGCCAGGTGTTGAGCACCCCGGCGGCCAGCGCCACCATGGAAATCAGCAGGATGTAGGGAAACATCCATCGGGTCATGATCACCGCGACATCAAAGCTTGCCGGATCGGCGCGCATGCCTGAGGCCATCGCCAGGACCAGCACCGGTGCTGCGATCACGCCGATGGCCGAGACCGCCACCAGCACCCAGAACAGCACGGTCGCAACCCGATCGAGCAGCCGGTGCATCTGGTCCTCGTCCTTGCCTTCGCGGGCGGCGGCCAGAATCGGTACGAAGGCCTGCGAAAATGCGCCTTCTGCGAACATCCGCCGCAGCAGGTTGGGCAGGCGAAAGGCCACGAAAAAGGCATCGGTCAGCGCCGAGGCACCAAAGACCGTGGCGGTGAGGTTCTCGCGGATGAGGCCGGTGATCCGCGACAGCAGCGTCAGTCCGCTGACGGTCGCAGCCGATCGCAGCAGATTCAAACAGTCGCCCCTCGTCGGCCAGGACTCGGCCGTCTTGCGGGCTGTAAGCAAATCGACTTATACTTCAAGGCTTTCCCTGATTCGGGTTTCGGTCCGGCTAATCTGCTGTCAGCAAGGTCTGCGGCTTTTCCCGGACCTCACCAAAGCATCACCAAAGAAAAGAGATCTTCGCATGGCCAACATCGCTTCGGCTCGCAAACGCGCCCGCCAGGCTGTCAAGCAGAACGCCGCCAACTCCAGCCTGCGCTCGCGCCTTCGCACTGCCATCAAGGCGGTTCGCAAGGCAGTCGCCACCGGTGACAAGGCTGCTGCTGCTGCACGTTTCCAGGCATCGACCAGCGTCATCGACTCGATCGCCGACAAGAACATCATCCACAAGAACGCCGCTGCACGTCACAAGAGCCGCCTTGCGGCTGCCGTCAAGCGCATGGCCTGATTAACCGGGTGTCAGCCATCAGAGTTTGACTCACCTGAGCCAGACTCATCTGAGGCCGGCACACCTTATCGAGCGCCAAAGAGTGCACTGCCCACCCTGACCAGGGTGGCGCCCTCGCAGATGGCCGCCTCCAGATCCGCCGACATGCCCATCGACAGGGTGTCGATGTCGATGCCCTCGGCGAAAATCCTCTCGAAGACCGCCCGGACCGCCGCAAACTGACGCCGCTGCACCGCGAGCTCATCGCTTGGCGCCGGGATGGCCATGACGCCGCGAAGCGTCAGCCGCGGCATCACCGACACGGCCCGGGCCAGGGCGACCGCCTCATCGGGGCTGCAACCGCTCTTGCTCGCCTCGCCGCTCACATTGACCTGAATGCACACCTGAAGCGGCGCGAGCTGCGCCGGGCGCTGCTCCGACAGGCGCTGCGCGATTTTTTCGCGCTCGATGGACTCGACCCAATCGAAGT
>CAIVAS010000017.1 GCA_903903975.1 uncultured Burkholderiales bacterium | reverse complement strand
GGTTGGCCCCGAAACCGGATCGGGTGTTTATCAGTTGCGACAGTTTGAAAGCCTGTCTGCCTGGGAGCGACATCAGGAGAATGTGCGACGCGATCGGCAGACCAGTGGACGCCAGGGAAAACTCTATCCCTCGCTCGATGCGGTTGACACCGCCATCGTGCGAAGCGCCGAGAGGGCGACGCCCCTGCCCGGGCAATGGCCTGGCGCAGACAGCCTGCAAGCGATGCCGCGCGGCATCTTCGAGCAACGCGTGCTGCACTTTCGCCCGGATACCGTCGGCGAGCACCATGCCCTCTACTTCGCCGAAGTCGCGCCAGCGCTCGAGTGCGAAGGTGCCACGCTTGCGGGTTTTTTCGACACCGTGATCGGTCCGGGTTCGATGAATGCCGGTTCGCATCGCAGCATCGAATTGCGCCGTTTCCCCGACCTGTCTGCCTGGCAGCGATGGCGCGAGGCTCAGGATAACGACGCGTCGTTGCGCACGCTGCTGCGTGAGCGATGGGCGCCGGTGGTTGATCGGGTCGAAAGCCAGTTGCTGCGGCCGATGCCTTATAGCCGCATCCGTTAGGCAGCCTCAGGAACTGTTTGAAGGATCTTGCTGCCAGGCGGGCAACTTCGCGCCGCAGTCCCGGCAAAAACCAGCGCTCGGCAAGTGCCCCTCCGACAGGCATTCGTGACAGGTGCGCGTCGTGATTTCCTGCGGTCTGCGCTTGACCGTGAATTCGGCGGTGACGATGCCGGTCGGCACGGCCAAGGTTCCCCATCCGATCAGCATCATGACCGACGCGATCATCCGACCCAGGTCGGTCTTGGGCGTGATGTCGCCGAAGCCCACGGTGGTCATGGTGGTGATTGCCCAATAAACGCTGACCGGAATGCTGGTGTAGCCGTTGTCTGGCCCTTCGACCACAAACATCAGGGTTCCCATCACCAGCACGACCATCATCACAAAAGTCAGAAACACCATGATCTTGTGCCGCGACGCCGAGAGCGCCTGTGCCAGCACACCGAATTCGGCCAGATATCGGGTGAGCTTGAAGATGCGAAAGATGCGCAGCAGTCGAAGCACCCGCACGTCCATCATCGCGTTCAGCCCTGGGACCAGAATCGCGAGATAGGTTGGCAGAATCGACAGAAGATCGATGATGCCCAATGTGCTGCGGGCATAACGCAGCGGCTGGCGAACGCAGACCAGGCGCGCCAGGTATTCGACCGTGAAGATCAGCGTGAACGACCATCCCAATGTCTGTAGCACTGCGCCGTGGCGCGCGCGCATGTCGGCCATGCTTTCCAGGACGATCACCGCGACGCTGCACACGATCGCGCCCAGCAGCACCAGATCGAACCAGCGCCCGGCGCGGGTATCGGCCTCGAAGATGATGGTGTACAGACGAAGGCGCCAACCGGAAAGGGGGCGCCCGAATTCAAGCTCGCCGGTGTTTGCAGTCAAGGGAGACTTGTCCAATCGAATGCTGATAGCGGTTCAAGCCCCCCCAACTGGTTTGCGAGGACTCGCAGGGAGGGCCGACCCTGGTCAGCTTAAATCAAAGCTCCCATCGAGTCTCGCCACCGCCGCCAAACTCGGTGCCATGGGTGCGTCAAGCCGACAAGCCGTACAAGGTTTACGTCCCGAACAGCGTCTTGGTGGCTTTGACATCCACCTTCTTGTCATAGCGATTCGTCCAGCAGGTTTTGACCTTGGTGTCGCAAGTCAGGCCACCGCGCATCGTGAAAGTGCTCGCATCGAAATCATTGATGCCGACTTTGTTGATCTCGGCCATCAATTTCTGTTCGGCTTTGTCACCGAGATACATTTTGGTCAGCGCGACCGAGACACCCATGAAGTCGGCACAAAAGCCGGACTTTCGGTCGCAGATCGCACCTTCCTTGTAATAGTCGAGACCGGCGGCTTGTGCGCCGAAGGCCATTGTCAGCATCGATATCAGGATGAGTTTTTTCATGTTGAGCCTCGTTGGATAAACGCCTCAGTTTACTGATGCGGACGTTCACCCAGAGCCCTTCAGTCGTCGAGGCTGATCTTTCTTGCAAGCAGCGATCCGTCGGCAGCGAACGCGCCTTCGACCTCAAGGCGAATTCCTGCCAGCGCAGATGCGCTGAGTTTCTTGTCGAAGAAGGTCTTGTCGGTCCAGGTGACAGTGACTGCGCTGCCCTGGCGGGGTGTGAGGACGAAGGTCTTTGTCACCGTATTGATCGAGGACGCGAGCCCTTTGCGATCAAGGGTCTCTCCGGCCACGCTTGCCTGCGCGCCGATACATTCGATTGCACTCGCATTCACTTTGGGGCTGGTGAGCGTAATGCTGCCGTGCACCTGCAGCAGTTGCCCCTCGGCAATGCCCGCCGCCGGGCAGTCGGACAGTTTTGCTGCGCTGCCATCGACTGGCACGCCTCTGACCGTGAAATCGGCAAGGCTTGTGAACTTGGCAACCGTGCCCCTGATCTCGACCTGCGGTGCCGATTCGTCGCGCAGCTTGATTTCGGTGGCCTGTAGAACGCCGTTGGCATCGAACAGACCGGTGGCGCGTGCGTAAACGCCGACCGCCACTTTCGCGCCAGTGGGCGACAGGGCAGCCGATTTGCTGCTGACGGTCACGCCATCGAGCACGAAGGTGGCGGCAGCGGTGTCGACCGCGCTGATCTCGCTGGCGATTCGGACAATCTGATTGGGCGTGCTGTCTTTCTTGCGATCGATGATTCGGATCGTCGATGCGCTAAGGAGGTTGGCGGTGATGGCCTGCGTCGTCTGAACCGAGACGTATTGTCCATTCACCAGCGTGCTGCCCGCGGGCTTGATGTCGCTGGCCGTCGCGTCGACGGTCAGTGAGCCAAGCGTGAACGTGGTCTTGCCGGATGAGATCGCGAGATTCTGCACATAGCCGCCAGCACGCATTTCGATCAGTGGATCGCTCTGCTTCTCGATGCGGGTTGCCTGCACGACGTAAGTATTGGCGGCCGCGCCCGGTGCGGTATCTGCTTTCGCCAGGCCGTGGATCTCGACCTGGTCCGCTGTCTTGATGTCGGCAAAACTGGTATAGCCGCCGCCAAATACCGTCAGAGGGCCGGCGGCTGCGTCGGTGTTGACCGCGACATTCAAGCCGTTCACGACAAACCTCGACAATGTGGCGTTGATGGAAGCCACCGCGCCTTCGAGCTCGGGTAACACTTCAACCTTCGTCGCGGCACCGCGACTGTCGAGCGTCAGAATCACCCGCTGGCCAAGCCGCGCGTCCGAATTGGCGAGAACGCCGCTCGATTTGGCCCGGATCACCGAGGCGCTCGAGTCGTCGTAATGCACGCTGTCGACCACGATGGATCCGAATCCGGTCACTGATCCGACGACCGTGCTCAAACTGGCAGTCGTTGCGGGAGTCTGTGCGCTCGTGCCTGAGGCCGTCGAAGCTGCGGAGGAAGTCGAGGTTGTGGAGTCCGAACTGGTCGAGCCGCCGCAGGCAGCAAGGCAGGCAGCCACGGACAATGCCAGTGCGTTGCGGATCAGGATGGCGGGTGTATGCATGGGGGGAATCCTTCGGGGCAGAGGGCGGGCAGCTTTGTCGATCCCTTGACCCTACCGTTCAACTGCGGTTCGCCATTCCATTGATGGATCTGAGGACGTTGATAGCAGACCGGTGGTTGTCCTGAAGGGGGCAGAAAGAGGCGAAAGGCGGCATTGCTCGCAGCCGCGTTGCAGCCGGTCTGAATCGATACGCCATCGACGGGGTCATGCAAGGCAATCAGTGCGCGTCATCATCCTGATGAATATCGTCGTCGGCGGGCTTGCCTGACTCGATATCGACGCGATCGGTGATACCTGCCTCGATTTCGAGGTCACGCAAGCTCTCGTCCTCCCCAAGACCCTCGAGCTTGTTTCGGTCCCGATCGGCGCGGGCGCTTGAATACGAATTGAAGGGCCCGAATTCCTGCCTGCCGTCGGGAGCCATCCAGTACCAGCCATCGGGGTGCTCGATGATGCGGCCCTCTTCGTCAGGCTCATCCGGCGCATCAGGCGCGTTGGCTCCTTCGGTCGGCGTTTCCAGCGGATCGACGGGAGGCGGGGTCGACCTCGGCGGGCGGGGAGCGTGCTTCATGCGGTCAGTGTCATGTGCACCGTCTTGCCAGTACATGAGTTTGATCATCGGCAGGTCTTGTCCGGCCAACGCGGCACCGGGATTGCGTACGCGCAATGTCCCGTGCGGATCAGCGCGTAGGGTCTGAGTTGGTCCCTCATCAAGCCATTCGATGGGCGGAAGTCTTCATGAAAATTTTCAAACGAAAAAGGACGCAACCATGACTTTGACGATCTCACGGATCGGTGTCGCCTGTGCGACGGCGATGGCCATGACCCTGTCTGGCGTGAGCCTCGCAGCCCATGCATCGGACAAGTCTGACGCCGAGATGCTGGTAGCCAAGGCAAAGACCACGATTCAGGCAGTCTCGACCGACGCCGACTTCGCGAGTCTGCGCCCCGCGCTTGCCAACGCCAAAGGCGTTCTGATCTTTCCGCAGGTGCTCAAGGCCGGCTTCGTGCTCGGTGGCTCGGGTGGCAGCGGCGTGCTCCTGACCCGCGATGCCGCGACCGGCGCCTGGACAGGGCCTGCCTTCTACACGATGGGATCGGCCAGCATCGGCTTTCAGGCGGGGGCTCAGGCGGCCGAGATGGTGATGGTCGTAACCTCGCAAAAAGCGCTCGATTCGCTTTATACCAACAAGGTGAATCTGGGTGGCGACGCGTCGGTCGCGCTTGCGTCCAAGGGCGCCGGGCGCGGCGCAAACATCACCGCTGATTTCATCGTTTACTCGAAGGTCAAGGGTGCGTTTGCCGGCGTCTCGGTCGACGGGTCGGTGCTCGACGTTCGCCAGGGGCTCAACAGCGGCTATTACGGTCAGCCTGTGACCCCGCTCGATATTCTGGTCAAGCGGGCGGTGTCCAGCCCCGATTCGACGTCGCTGCAGGCCGCGGTCGCCGATGCGGCCAAGTAGGGGCAGGGCCGCCCCTGAAAAGTGTGAACTAAGTCACAGCCCGAAATACGCCAAAGGGTCGGCATCCCGACACGGCAGATGAGTGGCCGATACCGCCGGTGCTGACGGACGCCATCGGCGGACAGGCGGTCGGGCAGCCCCGACTTATTCGAATCGATTCATGGAACCATCAGCCGCATTTGCAGCGCTGCTGATCCGGGACCTCACGCCATGCGTATCGATCGAAGACTTTCGTTGGGTGGCCTTTTCATCGCATTGCAGGTGCTTGCCTTTCAGGGGGCCATTGCTGCGACGGCACCGCCCCCCAAAACGCCCGCACCAGCGCCGTTGCCGGTAGCGATCCCAGCGATCGTGACGGTTGGTCTGTTGAGCAGTCCGATTGCCAACGACGGCACCACGGCCGTGATCACGACATTGAAGAATGCAGACGGCAGTCTGTTTACAGGCGCTGCCACCGTTCAGCTGTCGTCGCCATGTGCCGCGACCGGCACCGCGCTGCTCGAGGCGCAGGTGAGCGCGCGCGATGGCATTGCTGCGGCGAGTTATATCGCCACCGGTTGCAGCGGGGCTGACACGATCACCGCGAAGGTCACCATTGGTGGGCGCACGGTGACTGGCGTCGTGAATCTGATGATCAATGCGACCGCATCGCTATCGGCGAAAGCCGGGCTCGGCCGCACTTTGTTCTTCGATCGCGGCCTGTCGGCCGGCGGCAATGTGGCGTGTGCCTCGTGTCATTCGCCGGCTGGCAACTGGGCGCCGGTCGACGATCGTGGCCTTCCGCTGGGGGGTATCAGTGGGGCGGTGGCGGGATTCAGGACGGCGCCGACAGCAGCCTATGCCTCGGTGACCCCGGCTTTCAGTTTCCTGGCCGCGACCAACAGGGCCGGGACGGTGAATAACGGGGCGTCAGGCAAACTCGGCACTCCGCGCCGCGGACTGATGTGGGATGGGCGCGCTTCGACGGTGTTCGATCAGGCCAAGGGTCCCTTTGTCAGCAGCCACGAAATGGCCAATGCCAACAGCGCTGCGGTGTTGGCCAAGCTGCTGACTCGTCCTTATCTCACTGCATTTCGCACGGTCTATGGGCCTGTGACCTCGCAGAGCAATCCCGACACGGTGCTGACCCTGATTGCCGATGCGCTGGCGCGATATGAGAGCGAAGAAAGATCCTTCGTGCTCTTCAACAGCAAATTTGATGCGGTATCGAAAAATCTGGCGAGCTTTACCCCGCAGGAAGCGCGGGGACAGCAATGGTTCAATGATGCGAACAAGGGGGCGTGTGCAGGCTGTCACAACTCCAACGGTGCTGCTCAGGCGACGCCTGGCCCGCAGATGTTCACCGACCTGAGCTATCGAACGCTGGCGGTTCCTCGCAACTGGAGGATTCCTTACAACGTTGATGCGACCGCACCGACCGCATTGGCCGCAATCGGTCAGACCGGGCTGCTCAATGGCACGGCACTGGGTGCGCCGGGGCATAAGTACTACGACCTTGGCTTTTGTGGACCGTTCCGAACCGATTCGGTCGGCGATGCTGCGCTGTGCGGTGCCTTTCGCGTGCCGGGTTTACGCAATGTGGCGCTCAAGAGCAGCTATGAGCACAACGGCGTTTTCTCGTCGCTCGCTCAGGTCATCGACTTCTATGTCAATCGCGACATCACGCCGCAAAAGTTCTATCTCAAGGCGGATGGCACGCCCGACATTGCCTACAACGATCTGCCGGTCATCTATCAGAATAATCGCGAGATTCGCCCGCCTTTCACGCCGCCGCGAGCAGGGGTCAGGTTGAATGCTGCCGATGTGCAGGATCTGATCGCTTTCATGTGCACCCTGACCGACGGCTTCGATCCGCAGCAACCGCAGGCCTATCGACTACCGCAGCAATGCCGCCAGGCGATCAGACCCTGAGGGATCGACGCGCTAACATCGCCTGATGAGCGCGTCGTCCGATCATCCCGCCGATATCGATTTCGAGAGCCTGCGCGGGCAGATCTGGCTGCAGTTGCAGCGCGCGGTCGGCGAGCGTGACCATGAGTGGCGCACGCCGGTCCTGGCAGGGGTCGACGCCGATGGCCTGCCTCAGGCGCGCACTGTCGTGTTGCGCCGGGCCGATCCGAATGCCGGCACGCTGCAGGTTTATACCGACAGCCGAAGTCCCAAGGTCGCTGAACTGCAGGGACAGCCTCACGCCGTACTGGTTTTCTGGAGCCGGCGATTGAACTGGCAATTGCGCGCCCGGGTGACCGTGCAGGTGCAGACCGGTGGTGAACAGGTAGAGGCCGCCTGGGAGCAGGTCTCACGGACGGCGGCGGCCACGGACTATCTCGCGCCAGCTGCGCCCGGTTCGGTCTTCGCGTCGAGAGCCCACGGCGATCACGCCTCGCACCATCTGGCCGTGCTGCTCGCCAGGATTGACGCTCTCGACTGGCTTGAGCTGGCACGCGATGGTCATCGCAGGGTTCGCTTCGATGACTCGGGCGCCTGCCGGTTGATCCCCTGAGGCGTCGAGCGCCGGCTGACTACCGGTGGCGCGACGACGCAGCTGAACGGATCAGCCATTCGAATTCGAAGCGCCCTTGATTGCGAATGACGGTCGTGTGCAGGCTGAGCCGATGATTGTGAGCGGCAAGCGCGCCTTCAAGCAGCCCGTTGAAGGCGGTCGCAATGCTCGGATGCGGCTGCGCGAGATCATCCATCAGCGTCCAGCCATGCTGAAAGACCCGCACATGATCACCGTTGCGCTGCACCTCGCACCGGTCGCCCTGGGCAGTGATCAGCCGGGACATGAAATCACTGAACGCCTCGGCCGAGGTGTCGCTGTGTTGAACGTTGCTCATGTCGCCAACACGGCCGATGCCGCCTGCGGTGTGTTGGTGCTGCGAGCCGGTCACGCCCAGGCGTGAGGCGGTCTCGTGAAAGAACTGCATGCCGACCAGGCGCCCGGTCAGACCCAGCAGATCGATGGCTTCCTGCGGTCCCCACAGGTTGACTGCCACCGGCAGGGCAGTGCGGATGTACTCCATCGCGTAGTTGCGGTGTGCCTTGGCCAACCGGCTTTGCGGCCAGGTGGTCGTGGGCAGTCGGGGGGCCGCGGCGGCATCGAAATCGGGGGCATCTTCATTGCGGGCAAAGCGCAGTCGCTCCTCTGAAGACAGATCGCGGTCGTATTCAAAGTAATAGCCCTCGAGCCCCGACTGGCCGTCAGTCGCCTGTTTGGTGCACACAAAGCCCAGACGCGGATTGCCCAGCGACACACCGTTTTGCGCATGCCAGCCGGCCAGCATTGCGCGCGAGACTTCGGTCGGAATGCCGCACAGCGCCGTGCCAGTCCAGGCCCAGCGCGGCACCGGGTAACGGATCCAGGCCTTTCGGTCGGATTCATACATGTACTGAACCGGGACGCCGCCGATATCGTTCGACAGATAGTGGTACTGCGCGGCGGCGACCGCATGCGGCAGTTGATCGATGCCGAGCTTGCGCAGACCAGGCAGGAAACGCTCGGTGCGCTGATGCGAAAACAGGTGATAGACCAGTTCAGCGGCACGAGCGCTGCTGCGCCGGGCCACAGTGCTCAGCACGATGCCGGTGAAATAAGCGCGATACCAGTCGGCGACCGCCCGCCAGCCTGCGCTTTCATCGATTGGAAGGTGTGTCGTGTCAGGGGTCTGAGCCATGGGTGTTTCCGATTGAGTGGGCTGCACGAAGTTCTGGAATCGACTAACGCCCGCCACGGGCATCAACCAGCGCGCCGGTGACATAAGGTGACTCCTCGTCGCTGGCCAGCCAGACGATGGTGTGTGCGATCTCACCCGGAGACCCGATGCGACCCATCGGTACGGTGCGCGCCATGTCATCGAGTTGGCCAGGCGGGCGGTCGGCGTGAATTTCGGTGTCGACGATGCCGGGCCTCACGCCATTGACGCGGATGCCTTCACCCGCAACTTCCTTGGCCAGGCCGATGGTCATGGTGTCGAGCGCTCCCTTGGTGGCGGCGTAATGCACCCAGACGCCCGGCGAGCCTTGCTGCGAGGCGCCCGAGCCGACATTGACAATCGACCCGCCACTGCCGCCGTGCCGAGTCGACATTCTGAGGATTGCTTCACGAGCGCAGATGAACGGCGCCCAGACATTGATGCGCAAGGCGGCATCGAGTGCCTCGCCCTTCAGATCGGCAACCCGCGAGACGCCGCCGGTAATGCCGGCATTGTTGATCAGGGTTCGCAATGGGCCGAGCTGTTCGGCGATGCGAAAGGCCTGCACGATCGATGCCTCATCGGCGAGGTCTGCCTTGATCGCAAGCGCTTTGGCGCCCGTGGCTTCGATTGCGGCGACGACCGCCGCCGCGTCGGCATCACGGTCGCGGTAGACAATGCCGACCGACCAGCCGCGGTCAGCGGCCAGGCGGGCGGTGGCTGCGCCGATGCCACGGCTGCCGCCAGTCACCAGCATGACCCCTCGGGAGCCTGGCGCCGGTTGGGCAAAGTGGGTCATGACGATCTCCTGTCGGTCAGTCGGGTCTGAAGCGTCCGACGCATTCCAAATCAAACGAAGCGTGAGCCGCGCGCTGGCCGGCATTATGCGTTGTCGGTCGACCGCGCGCGATCTGGCACCATCGCACCATGCTCGCTTACCGACACGCCTTTCATGCCGGCAATCATGCCGACGTGCTCAAGCACGCCACGCTGGTGGCGGTGCTGCGTCACATGAACGCCAAAGACAAGGCCTGGCGCCTGATCGACACCCATGCCGCAGCCGGTGCTTACGCGCTTGATTCGGCGTACACCCAAAAACATGCGGAATATCGGCAGGGGATCGATCGACTCTGGCTGGCGCCCGACTTGCCGCCGATGCTCGCCGACTATGTTGATCAGGTTCGCGCCTTCAATCCGGGTGAGACATTGACCCTCTATCCGGGATCTCCGCGCATTGCCCGTGGTTTGATGCGTGCACAGGATCAGCTGCGCCTCTTCGAACTGCACCCGACCGACCAGGCGCTCTTGCTCGAGAACTTTGCAGGCGACCGACAGGTGATGGTTCAGCATGTCGACGGGTTCGCCGGCATGAAGTCGCAATGGCCACCGACGAGTCGCCGCGGCGTGGTGCTCATTGATCCGAGTTACGAGATCAAGAGCGATTACGCTGCAGTGGTGGCAGGGGTTCGCGAGGCGCTCACCCGCTTTGCCGAAGGCACCGTGATGGTCTGGTATCCGCATCTCGATCTGCGTGAGTCGGCGCAACTGCCCAAGCGCCTCGAGGAGGTCGCGCAATCGCTGGCGAGAAAGGGCTGGCTGCATGCGCGCCTGACGCTTGCCGAGCCCAACGAGCGCGGCTTCGGATTGCTGGGCAGCGGCCTTTTCATCATCAACCCGCCCTATACGCTGGCTGCACAACTTCGCGAAGCCCTGCCGGTGATGGTCAGCTTGCTGGGCCAATTTCGTGGGGCCGGTCACAGACTCGCAGTCTCCGAGACGGCCTGACCACCAGTCTGCACATCGCCGGTCGGCAGCGGACTGCGCTTACACTGGCTCGATTCGGTTGCGTCAAACTTTTGGCCAAGGAGCGTCAGGTGCATTTTCATGACCCGCTCGCGTTTGCGATCAGTCCTGCCACGGTGCTGGGAGCTCAGATCTGCGCGCTGGGATTTTCGCGCTTCGATGCCCTGGCGGCCCATGTCAGGGCGCTGCCCCACGGGCATGCGCAAAGACCGGGTGATCCGCTTGCGATCTTGCGCGAAGAGCGAGGCACCAACAGTTCAAAGCACCATCTGCTTGCGACCGTTGCGCAAACCTGCGGACATCCCGAGGTGGTGCTGACGCTCGGCATCTATGCCATGAGCGAGTTCAATACACCTGGCATCGGGGGGATTCTCGGGGCGGCATCGGTGAGCTCGATCCCGCAGGCGCATTGCTCTCTCACGGTCGACAATCAGCGGCTCGACTTCACCGGGCCGCCGCAAGCGTCAGAGTCCCCCTTGCGATCGCTGACAGCGGAGTTTTTTCTCACCCCCGACAAGCTGGCCGAAAGGATGGCGCCGCTGCAGCAGCAGGCGCTGGCGCAGTGGGCGACGCAACAGGGCGTGAGTTTTGAAGCCGCATGGGCCTTGCGCCAGGCCTGTTTCGCAGTGTTGTCAGACGGCGTCGACTAGGCGCCGGTGTTGCAGCCTCGCCTGCGATGGATTCAGGCGGTGGTGGTCTTGGCGGCCTGCCATCGGTCGAGTTTTTCGCGCGCGCCGTTGATCGCAGGATTCATATGCGCATCATGTCCCGACTGCTTGGCGGTCAGCTCGATCACATAGCCATTCGGATCGCGAAAATAGATCGAGTCGGCAAAGTGGTGGTCCGAGATGCCACGCACCTCAAGCCCTGCCTGCCGCCCTTTGGTCATCATCGGCTCGAGCTCCTTGCGTTCGACTTCAAGGGCAATGTGCAGATCGAAGTCATGCTGCGGTTTAAAGTCGAAGGGCATATCGGGCGCTTCGAAAAAGGCCAGAAACGAGCCGTCGTCAAGCCGATAGAAGGTGTGCAGGACGTCGGTTTTTCGGCCGCTCTTGGTTTGTTCGATCCAGAGTGAGCCCGCCAGCGGCAGCCCGAGAAAGCCTTCATAAAATTGCCGGGTTTCTTCCGAGTCGCGGCAGCGATAGGCGTTGTGGTGCAGTCCCTTGATCATGATTCACCTCACCAGGTGTTGCGCAATTCGCGCAGTTTTGCGAAGACCATTTCAGCCGTGGGCTTTGCGGGCAGTTCGGCAAAGCGTTCTCTCAGGCCCGCGATGACGCTAGCGCTTTGCAGTCTGAAAAAGGTGTTGATCCGAAATTCATCGCTCAGCGTTGTGACAATCGAATCGGCCGGATCATGCCCTGCCACTTTCTCCAGAAGCGCTTTGGCTGCATCGTTATCGGGCTCGCGCGACAGCGTGAACTTCAGATTGTTTTCGATGTAGTCGTGGCCGGGATAGATCTGTGTGTTGGCGGGCAGTTTCCCGAGCTGGCCTGCAAACGTCTGGTAAAGCGATTCGATGCTGCCGCCGTTGTGGCAGTTGCCTGCTCCGGCATTGAAAAGCGTGTCGCCCGAAAAGAGGGCCGGCTGCTCGGTATGGGATCTCAGGCAGATATGGCACAGGGTGTGCCCGGGGGTATCGAGACATTCGAGCTCGACGGTCTTGCCGACCCTGATCAGATCGCCGGCCTTCACCCCCCGGTCCATGCCGGTGATTTTTCCGCCTGCCTTGTGATGGGCGATGACCTTGGCCCCGGTGGCGGCCACGATGGCGTCATTGCCGCCGGTGTGATCCCGATGTTCGTGAGTGTTGAGCAACTGGGTAATCTGCCAGCCCCGTACTTTGGCCCGCGACAGGCATTTTTCATGATCGACCGGGTCGATGGCGAGTGCCTCGCCGGTCTCGGGACAGGCAATGAGATAGTTGAAATTGCGATAGGCATTGCCAGTCCAGATTCGCTCGACGAGCATGGTCGGTTCTCCTGATGTTGCGGCCACGCTGTCGGATTCGACGGCGCTTGAAGGTCAGCAGCATAAACCGCCCCGATCAATTGCGTTCGCGCGTCGGATACCTCGTCAAGGCTGATTCTGAGAGACTGTCGTGTGTCAGCGGGGCTGCAAGTCGGCGGCACCTGCGTCGAATTCATGGAGTCATCTGTCTTGAGTACTGAGCTTCCAACCCTCGAAGTCCTGCCTCGCGACCTGTCGGCCTACCGATCGGGCAATGTCGGTGTCGACTATGTCCATCGCTTCGAGTCGGGCGTGCCAGGCCCGCATGTGCTGATCAATGCGCTCACGCACGGCAATGAATTCTGCGGCATGGTGGCGGCCTGCCATCTGCTCGATACCGGCATTCGCCCGAAGATCGGGACGCTGACCGTCAGTTTTGCCAACGTTGCCGCCTACGAAAGTTTCGATCCGGTGCGGCCTTTCGAGAGCCGTCAGATCACCCACAATTTCAATCGGATCTGGTCCTCCGAATGGCTCGATGGCGATCTGGACAGCGTCGAGCTCAGCCGCGCCCGCGCGATGCGCCCGGTGGTGGCCGCAGCCGACCATCTGCTTGATCTGCATTCGACCAGCCAGGATGTGGAGCCTTTCTGGGTCTATCCGGCGCATTCGCGCAATGCCGCGCTTGCGAGTGCACTGGCGCGACCGACGATTCATCTGGTCATGCCCCAAGGAATCGGGTCTGGCGTGCCGCTGATCGAGCACGGCGCCTATGGCTTGGCGCAGGGCGCCGGCATCGCGTTGGTCGCAGAATGCGGGCAGCACTTCAAGCGTTCGTCATCCGAACTGGCGATTGCGGTCACGCTCGATTTTCTGGGGCATTTCGGTCTGATCGATCGGGAGCCGACTCGGCCCGGACCGCATCGCCGCCTCGAATTGCTTCGCACGCATGTGGTGGCAAACGCCGATTTTGCTTTTGTGCGCCCACTGGTCGGCTTTGAGACCTTCGCACGGGACGAACTGATCGCGATCGACGGTCACGATGAAATTCGGGCGCCCTGCGACGACTGCACGGTCATGATGCCGACGCGCGAACCGATCGTCGGGCGTGAAGGGGTGTATCTGACCCGGCCGGTCTGAGCCGGTCAATCTGCGCCGGTCAATCTGGCCGGCCAAGGGCCTGAACCCCTCTATAATTTTCGGATGGGTGCATCAACCGATGCCGCGACAACAAGACATTGCCGGGAGATGCCGATGGCTTACCAGTGTTTCGATGTGACGATCACTGATCGTATTGCGCATATCGTTCTTAATCGCCCCGAAAAGCGCAACAACATGATCCGCGCCTTCTGGGAAGAGTTGCCGCAGATCATCGACGATATCGACGCCAACGCCCGGGCACGGGTGATCGTGATCTCATCGACCGGCCCGCATTTCACCTCGGGCATCGATACCGGCATGTTTTCCGACAACAGCATCACGCCGGGCGACGATGCGGCCCGCACCGCGCGCCTGCAGCACGGTGCACGCTTTTACGACAGCGTGAAGCGCCTGCAACGCACCTTCACCGCGCTTGAGCAGTGCCGCATTCCGGTACTTGCCGCCATCCAGGGTGGTTGCATCGGCGGCGGAGTCGACCTGATTACCGCCTGCGACATGCGCTATGCGAGCGAAGACGCCTTCATCACGGTCTATGAGATCAACATCGGCATGACCGCCGATGTCGGCACCTTCCCGCGGCTGGTCAAGCTGATTCCCGAGGGGATCGTTCGCGAACTGGCTTATACCGGCCGGCGCATGCCAGCCAAAGAGGCGCAGGCCTGTGGCTTGGTCAATCGCGTCTTTGCCGATCAGGCGACCATGCTGACCGAGGTGATGGCAATTGCCCGCGAGATTGCCGCGCGTGCACCGCTTGCGGTCTATGGCTGCAAGCGGATGATCAATTACGCCCGCGACCATTCGACCGCCGATGGCCTTGACTACATCGGAATCTGGAACGCCAGCATGCTGCAGGGCGAGGAAATCCAGGAGGCGATCAGTGCCAATCGGGATCGGCGTGCCGGCGAGTTTGTCGAGTTGCCAGTCATGCGAAAGTGATTCGTGTTGCCCAGTGCGGCCTCTGACCGGACGTGCTGACCCTGTATTCTCTTCTGTCTTTCCCTACCGCTTCCTGATCAACATCCCCCGACTTCACCGGAGACATCATGCAAAACGAGCAGAAGTTCTATATCGACGGCCAATGGGTCGAGCCCCACAGCAAGCAGACCCTGGCCGTGGTCAACCCCGCGACCGAAGCCGTGATCGCCACAATCGCCATCGGCGACGAGACCGACGTTGACCGCGCAGTCGCCGCTGCGCGCCGCGCGTTCGTGACTTTTTCGCAGACCACGATCGAAGAGCGCGCGGCACTGCTGGAAAAGATCATCGCGGTCTACAAGGCCCGCATGCCCGAAATCGCCGCCGCGGTCTCGCAGGAGATGGGTGCGCCGGTGAGTCTGGCCACTGCCGCGCAAGCGCCGTCGGGTCTGGGTCATTTAATGCATGCGCTCAAGGCGCTGAAGTCTTTTGAGTGGGAAAAGGATGTCGGGCGCAGCCGCATCGTTCACGAGGCGATCGGTGTGTGCGCGCTCATCACACCCTGGAACTGGCCGCTCAACCAGATCGCGGCGAAGGTCGCGCCCGCACTCGCCGCAGGTTGCACCGTGGTGCTCAAGCCGACTGAAATTGCGCCGCTCAATGCCATCCTGTTTGCCGAAGTGATGCACGAAGCCGGCGTGCCGCCCGGTGTGTTCAATCTGGTCAATGGCGACGGCCCGGGTGTTGGCACCTTCCTGTCCAAGCACAAGGACGTCGACATGGTGTCCTTCACCGGTTCGACCCGCGCCGGCGTGCTGGTTGCACAAAATGCTGCCCCCACCGTCAAGCGCGTCACCCAGGAGTTGGGTGGCAAGTCGGCCAACATCATTCTCGACGATGCCGACTTCAAGAAAGTCATCTCGGCGGGCCTTTTTGCCTGCACCTCCAACAGCGGTCAGTCCTGCAATGCCCCGACCCGCATGCTCGTGCCGATCAGCCGCATGGACGAAGCTGCCGCGATTGCACGTGCTGCAGCAGAAGGCGTCACCGTGGGTGATCCGACCAAGCCCGAGACCAAAGCGGGTCCGGTGGTCTCGAAGCTGCAGTGGGACAAGATCCAGACGCTCATCAAGAAAGGCATCGAAGAGGGTGCCAAGCTAGAATGCGGCGGTGCTGGTCTGCCCGATGGTATTTCGGCCGGTTACTTCGTCAAGCCCACGGTGTTCTCGCATGTGACCAACGAGATGACCATCGCTCGTGAAGAGATCTTCGGGCCGGTGCTCTCGATCATCGGCTACAAAGACGATGCCGATGCGATTCGCATTGCCAATGACACGCCGTACGGTCTGTCGGGCTATGTGTCCTCCGGCAACATCGACCGTGCCCGCGGTGTCGCGCGCCAGATTCGCGCCGGCAACATCCATGTGAACGGCGCCGGTGTCGACCCCGGTTCACCGTTCGGCGGCTACAAGCAGTCGGGCAACGGTCGCGAATTCGGCGTCTGGGGTCTCGAGGAGTTTCTCGAGACCAAAGCGATTCTGGGCTATCACGCCCCGGTTGCCGCCTGACGGCCGGTTGATCATCGAGCAGGGCGACGGACTGTCAGGCCGCCGTCCTGCTTTGATGCGTTGGCTTCGCGCCGCTTTTCATCCAAGCGTTCATCATTGAATCAAGCAGAGCTCTGATCACAGAGCCACTGGAGACAGACATGACCATCGGCTCGACGTCGCGCCGTACCGTTCTCAAAGCAGGTGGAGCCATTGCTGCCGCTGCACTTGGTAGCCGGGCTTCCGCCCAGCAGGCCCTGCCGACCGGCACCATCCGCATCCTGGTCGGCTTTCCGCCGGGTGGCGGCTCCGACATCATGGCCCGCTATGTGGCCGACAAGGTGCGTGAGCGCACTGGTACGAATGTCATTGTCGACAACCGGCCCGGCGCGAGCGGCGCGATCGCGATCGATGCGCTCAAGAAGTCGCCGGCCGATGGCTCGGTGCTGATGTACGGTACCAGCGCGACCACGGTGGCACTCACCGTCACCCGCAAATCGCCCGGCTTCGATCTCGAAAAAGACCTCACCCCGATTGCCCTGACCGGCGCGACCGCCACCGCCTATGTGGTGTCATCGACGCTTGGCGTGAAAACGCTGCCCGAGTATGTGGCCTGGCTCAAGAAGAATCCCGGCAAAGAGACCTTCGGCACGACCGCCCCTGGCAGCAATACGCACTTCTTCGGCGTGCTGCTTGGTCAGGCGATCGGTACTCCTCTCGAGGCGGTCGCCTACAAGGGTGCTGCGCCTTTGCTCGGTGATCTGTTCGCCGGCCATGTCTCGGCCGGTTGCGGTGGCGTCACCGATTTCCTGACCCACCATCAGTCCGACAAGGTGCGCGTCATTGCGGTGAGTTCACCCAAGCGCCTGCCTTTTGCGCCGGATCTGCCGATCGTCAGCGAGCTCGGCTACCCCGCTTTGAATTACGAAGGCTTCTACGGCTTTTATGGGCCGCCGAAGATGAACCCGGCGATCATCGATGCCTGGAACCGTGAGCTCAACGCCGCGACCGAATCGCAGGACCTACGCACCAAATTGCTCACGACCGGACTCGATGTACGCACCGGCACGCCGGCCGAATTTGCCAGTCGCCAGTCCAAGCTCGTGGTGTCATTCACCGAGATGATGCGAAAAGCCGGTTTTTCGCCGGAATAGTTCTGCGCTCAGATTGGCTTGACGCGTTCGGCGGCGGCTTCGAAGGCGGCCAGCCGGCGCGTGAAGTTGATGTCATGCCTCGCCCGCGGTGCCCCGGTATCGGCCGGCATCGGCAGCGTCTCGAAGAAGTGGCAGGCCACCCGATGACCGGGCGCTGCGTCACGCAGGACCGGCTCATCCTGACGGCATCGTTCCTGAGCATAGGCGCAGCGGGTATGAAAGCGGCATCCTGTGGGCGGCTTCATGGCGCTCGGGACGTCGCCGTGCAGGACGATTCGCTGACGCTCGGCGCCCGGGTCGGGCCGCGGAATCGCAGACAGCAGCGCCTGAGTGTAGGGGTGAAGCGGGCGGCGGTAGAGGGATTCCTTGTCGGCGATCTCGACCAGCTTGCCGAGATACATCACCGCGACGCGGTCGCTGATGTGCTTGACCACGGCCAGGTCATGCGCGATGAAGAGATAGGAAAGACCCAGCCGCTGCTGCAGATCCTGCAAAAGATTGACGACCTGAGCCTGAATCGAGACATCGAGGGCTGAGACCGGCTCATCGCAGACGATCAGATCGGGGTTGACTGCCAGGGCTCGGGCGATGCCGATCCGCTGTCGCTGGCCGCCCGAAAACTGATGCGGATATCGGCGCGCATGCTCGGGCGCAAGACCAACCACCTCGAGCAGTTCGCTGACTCGCTCGGCGCGCTCGGATTCGCTGCCGATGGCGTGAACCTGCATTGGCTCGGTGATGATGTCGCCTACCGTCATGCGCGGATTCAGCGAGGCATACGGATCCTGAAAGATGATCTGCAAGTGCCGGCGCATCCGTCGCATCTCGTCGTCATCGAGTCGGGCGATGTCTTTGCCCTGAAAGCGTATTTCGCCTCCGCTCGGTGGCATCAGCCGAAGGATGAGTCTGCCGGTGGTCGACTTGCCGCAGCCTGATTCGCCGACCAGTGCCAGTGTCTCGCCACGGCGGATCTCGAAGCTGACATCGTCGACCGCCCGCACGTTGCCGACGGTCTTGCTGATGATCACGCCGCGTTTGAGCGGGAAGTGTTTGACCAGCCCTCGAACGCTCAGCAGGGTGTCCTCGCTCATGCCGGATCTCCCAGTGCTGATGCGCTCACCGTCGTCTGGGCCGGCGTCATTGACAGCTCGACCGGCGCTTTCCAGCAGGCCACCTGGTGATTCGATTCGAGCGTGCGCAGCGGTGGCTCATTGGCATGGCAATGCGCATCCGCGAAGGGGCAACGCGGTGCGAACCGGCAGCCGGCCGGCTGATTCGCCGGACTCGGCACGCTGCCTTCGATGGTGGCAAGGCGCGAGCGCTCGACATCGAGACGCGGAATCGATCCGAGCAGCCCGATGGTGTAGGGGTGCTGCGGGTCGTTGAAGAGCGCCTCGACCGGCGCGCTCTCGACGATCTTGCCGGCATACATGACGATCACGTCATCGGCCAGTTCGGCAATCACGCCGAGATCATGCGTGATGATCAGGATGGCCATGCCCAGACGCGCCTGCAGATCACGCATCAGCTCCAGGATTTGAGCCTGGATGGTGACATCGAGCGCGGTGGTCGGCTCATCGGCGATCAGCAGGGCCGGCTCGCAGGCCAGCGCCATCGCGATCATCACGCGCTGTCGCATCCCGCCGGAAAGGTAATGCGGAAAATCGTCGAGTCGCTGGGCCGCCGACGGAATACGCACCAGCTCAAGCACTTCGATCGCCCGCGCCTTCGCCGCGTCAGTGGAGACGTCACGGTGTGCACGAATGGCCTCGATGATCTGTCGGCCAATGGTGTGCACCGGATTGAGCGAGGTCATCGGCTCCTGAAACACCATCGACATGCGGCTGCCCCGCATCATGCGGCGCGCCTGCGGCGACAGTCCGAGCAGGTCCTGCCCCTCGAAGCGAATCGACTCCGCGCTTACCTTGCCGGGGGGTGACGGCACCAGTCCCATCAGCGACAGCGAGGTCACGCTCTTGCCGCAGCCTGATTCGCCGACCAGCCCGACGGTGCGCCCGCGGTTGACGGTGAAACTGATGCCGTCAACCGCTTTAAAACGCCCGCGATCGGTCTCGAACCAGGTGCGAAGGCCCTCGACCTCGAGCAGTGGTGCATCGCTCATGACGTTTGATGCCTCATTCACGGTGCGATATCCAGACCTTTGTAATAGGTGTACTGATAGAGCATGTGCGCGCGTGCACCCTTGATCTTCTTGTTGGAGGTCTGGTACATCTTGACGTTCATGACCGGCATCCAGAGATGCTCTTTCATGACCCGCTCCTGTGCCGCGGCATAGCCCTTGGCCCGGTCGGCATCGTTGAGCGCGGTGCGCCCGAACCGGATCGCGTCATCCGTCTGAGCGTCCTTGTAGTTCATCCGGTTGGGCACCGGAATCTGCGCCGAATCGAAGTAGAAGTTCATCAGTTCACCGGCCGACAGATACGGCACGGTGACCGTCCAGATGTCGAAATCCTGGCCGCTCAATTTGGCCGGCATGATCGTGGAGTCAAGCGCCACGATCTTCCAGTCGATACCGATCTTGCGCATATAGCCCTGGATGGCCTCGGTCATGCGCGGGAAGTAGGTCACCTGCGGGATATAGACGATTGGTGCGAGCTTCACACCGTCCTTGACCCGGATGCCGTCAGGGCCAGGCTTCCAGCCGGCGTCATCGAGCAGCTTCTTGGCCCGGTTCACATCTTCCTTGATGATGCCTTTGGTCGATGGCGCGAAGTCGAGCGCTTCGGGGTCGATATAGGTGTAGGCCGGATCAGCCTGGCCCAGCATGACCGCCTTGGTGAGCTCGGCCCGGTTCAGTCCGATGCTCATCGCTTCGCGCACGCGCGGGTCGGAGACCATCGGCCGGTCGATCTTGAAGCCGAAGTACATCAGCTGAAAATTCGGCTTGGCCTGATCGACATTGAGCATCGGCGCCTTCTTGGCCTGATCGATGAACTGTGTCGGAAAGTGCGGCGTGATGTCGAATCGACCGCCCATCATGGCAGCGAGCCGGCTTGAGTCTTCCGGCACGATCTTGATCGACATCCGCTCAAACTTCACCGGCCCCGGATTGGTGTACATCGATGGCCCCCAGCGATAGGCGTCGTGGCGCTTGAGCACGACCTCGGTACGCGGCTGCCATGAGACAAAGCACCAGGGGCCGGTGCCGTCGAGCCCCTTGATGCCGTAGTCCTTGCCGAGCTGATCGACGCTCTCCTTGTTGTGGATCGTGTTGTTGAACATCGTGAGCTGCACGAGCAGATCCGAATAGGGTTCGGTCATTTCGTAGGACACGATGTAGGGGTCGATCGCCTTCAGCTCCTTGAGCTTGCCCGCACGCCAGCCAAAGGGCCCTTTGACCTCGCGCTGGCGATTGAAGCTGTAGACCACATCGGCGGAAGTGAATTTCTTGCCGCTGCAAAACTGCACGTCATCACGCAGCTTGAAGGTATAGGTTTTGCCGTCCGGACTGACGGTCCAGGATTTGGCCAGCAGCGGCAGGGCGGTCTTGCCGTCCCAGTCGAGGGCGACGAGGGTGTCCTGCACGAGATTGATCACGTCAGAGCTGGGTGACCAGGTGGTGCGGTGTCCGTCGAAATGCGGCGCATCGAGCGCCTTCATGTAGTTGAGCGTTTGCCCCTGAGCCATTGAGGCTGCAAGGCAAAGCGCCAGGCCCAAGGCCCTCACCAGTGTCTTCATGCTCGTCTCCAGGTCGTTGTTGTCGTCATCGGGTGAAACTGCTGTCTATCTGAAACTACTGCTGAAGTCTCGGATCCAGAACATCGCGCACCGCGTCGCCCAGCAAATTCGCCGCCAGCACGATCAGCAGGATCACCAGGCTCGGAATCGTTGCGATATGCGGTGCCATGAACAGGAAATCGCGCCCTTGCGCGGCCATCATGCCGAGTTCGGCTTCCGGCGGCTGCGCGCCCATGCCCAGAAAGCCGAGCGCCGATCCCACCAGAATCACCTGGCCGAATCGCAGGGTAAGAAACACCGAGATGGTCGAGATGCAGTTAAGCGTGAGATATCGCCAGATGAGTGCGGCATTCGAGACGCCGACCGCTCGGCCTGCTTCCATGAATTCCTGGCCCATGATGCCGATCGCAGAGCCGCGGGCGACCCGGGCGACGTCAGGGACGGTCGAAACCACCAGCGCGATGATCACCGACTCAATGCCGGGACCCACGATGGCCGCCACCGACAGGCCGATCAGAATGGCGGGGAAGGCCAGCATGATGTCGACCAGCCGCATGATCCAGGGGTCGAGGCGCCGGTAGAAGGCCGAGGCGATGCCCAGGGCGCCGCCCAGCGCGCCGCCGGTGAGCACGCCTGCCAGCGCCATGATCAGGGTATTGCGCGATCCGTAGAGCACCCGGCTGAAGATGTCGCGGCCGGTGTTGTCGGTGCCGAACCAGTGCTCGCTGTCGGGCGCCTGCATTGGCTTGGAGAGATCGGTGAAGTAGGGGTCAAAGGGCGCAATCAAGGGGGCGAAGAGCGCTGCCAGCGCGATCGTCATGAGCACGATCGCGGCGGCCAGGGCCACTTTGTCGCGCGCAAGCCGGTGGAGCACGCTGTGGCGTCGCCCGATGGCCGATGCTGATGCGGTGATGGCCGGGCTGCTCATGCGCGTTGCACCCTTGGATCGAGGTAGACATAGAGCACGTCGACCAGCAGGTTGATGGCGAGAAAGGCGATCGCAAGGATCATGATGGCGCCCTGCGCGGTCGGAAAGTCGCTCGAGATAATGGCGCCCACCGCGAGTCGACCCACGCCGGGCCAGGAGAACATGGTCTCGGTAACGACCGCGCCGCCCAGCAGGAAAGCGGCCTGCAGACCGATCAGCGTGACCACCGGAATCAGCGCATTGCGCAGTGCGTGGTGCACGATCACCACCGATTCGCGCAGGCCCTTGGCGCGTGCCGTGCGAACGAAGTCGGCGCCCAGCACCTCCAGGACCGCGGTTCGCGTGAGGCGCGCAATCGGGCCGATCAGCACGCAGCCTAATGTCAGCGCCGGCAGGATCAGGCTCGGCAGACCGCCATCCCAGACCGGGCCGGTACGACCGGTAAAGGGCAGCAGATCCCATTTGTAGCCGACATACTGAATCAGCAGCAGACCGATGAAAAACACCGGCATCGACACGCCAGCCACCGAGACCGCCATGATCAGTCGATCGGTGAGGGTGCCGCGTCTGACTGCGGCGATCGTGCCCAGCAGCAATCCGATCGGTACCGCCAGCAGCATCGCGCCAATCATGAGTTCGACCGTCGGCCCGACGGTATCGGCCAACTCTTCACCGACCGACTTGTTCGAGATGATCGAGCGACCGAGATCGCCGCGTGAGAGCCTGCCAATGTACTCGGCGAACTGGTAGGCGATCGGGCGGTCCAGGCCGAGTTCGGCGCGGACTGCCGCGACCTCCTCCGGCTTGGCGTCAGGACCGGCAATGATTCGCGCAGGGTCGCTTGGCACCACCTGCAGCAGGCAGAAACACAGAAACAGCACGCCCAGCAATGCCGGGATCGATACCAGCAGTCGTCTGATGATCACCGGCCCCATGGTCTGCCCCTGTGTTGGATTGGCTTCGCCTCAGGCGAAGATCGGCTCGCAGCCGGTGCCGGCGATGATTCGATCGAATCGGGCGCGATCGGCAGGTGAGAGCGCCGCGTGATCGCGCCGCAGCCAGGCGAGGCACTTGCCCTGATAGACGAAAGGGTCCTGCACCCATTGGCTGCCGTCGATGATGGTTTGCACCTGCTTGTCGCCGGCTTTGAGCACTGCGGCATTGGCCAGCAGCAGCGGCGGATAGACACGCCCGATCTCGTGCAGGATCCGCATCAGCGTGTCGGGCAACGCCTCGCTATCAAACCAGTCGGACTCGGCGGGCTCGACGCCCGAGAGATCGTCAACCAGGCCAGTCCAGCCATAGACCCGTGGCGCGCGGGTGACCGTTATTGCCATGGGGGTCGGATCGAAATGGGCCAGCTGCGTGAGTTGTCCATAGATGCCGAAATCGCCCGTCCCGGGGCGCTTGCCAAGCAGATAGCGATGGCTGCGAAGGTGATCTTCGAAGGCATCAAGGAAGCGTTCATAGCTCGATTCGATGACCCGAGCGGTGGTCGGATTGGAACCGACATAGCGCAGACGGGCGATCTGGCGATCGCTGATCATCCGGTTGTTGACGGCGAGCGTCGTATCGTCCTGAGGCGCTCGAGCCCAGACCGGCAAGACGCTGCCGGCCTTGCTGATGTCGGCCTCATACGCCCAGCGATAGTGGAACATCGCCTTGGTCAGCCACTCATCGGCATAGTCCTCGATCAGGGCATCGATGAGGGCCAGCACCGGGTCGCTCGGCACGGCATGGCGATCGTTGTATTCAGCCTCGAAGCGGCGAATCAGCGGGGTGGAATCGGTGACTGCCTGCACCACGCCATCGGCATCCGGCAGGTAAAAGGTGGGCAGCATCCGCACCTTCGGTTCAGGCCGTCCATTGGGGGCGGTCTGGGTATGCGACCCGAGAATCAGCTGATAGGGGATGCGCCGATAGCGCAGCACGGCCAGCATCTTGCGGGTGTAGGGCGATCCGGGAACACCCATCAGCGAGATGGGTGAAGCATTGCTGCTCGCAGCGCGCTGTGAATCGACCATGGTCATGATGTCTCCGGTCTTTGTCGCGCCATCGGGGACGCCTTTCCCACACCTTAAGCGCCGCCGGCCTGATTGACCAGCCTTTCGATGAGGTCGAGCGACCCGAAAACACATCACCGGCATTTGACCGGTGCCGTCCGACGCGATAAGAGTCGAAAGCGGGCCTGTCAAACCGGAGCGTGATCCGGCATGGGCCCACGACAATAAACCACAGGAGACGAGCATGGCATCCGATATCGATCGTGAAAGCGAATCCCGGGCGTTGAGTGATCAGGCGACGTCCAGCAGGACACAGCCCGCAGCAACCGAGCGACGCGCATTCCTCGCGGCTGCGTCGGCTGCTGCCCTCGGCGCCCTGTCCCCGATCGCCGCGCGGGCCCAGGAAACCCCGGGTGTGACCGCGACCGAGATCAAGATCGGATCGACGACCTCGCTCAGCGGGCCGGTCTCGGCGCTTGGCACCATCAACAAGGCGCAAAACGCTTACTTCCGCATGCTCAACGAAACGCAGGGTGGCATTGCCGGTCGGAGAATCAACTACCTCATCACCGACGATGGCTTCAATCCGGCCAAGACCCTGGAGCAGACCCGTCGTCTGATCGAGCAGGAAGAGGTGGCCTTCATGTTTGCGATGCTGGGCACAGGCCCCAATTCGGCGGTCGTCAAATACATCAACGACCGCAAGGTGCCGCATCTGTTCCTGTCGGTGAACGGCGACAAATGGGGAGACTTCAAGAGCTATCCCTGGACGATGCCGTTTGCGCCGAGCGCGCGCACCGAGGCGCAGATTTTCATCAAGCATGCGCTGAGTCAGAACGCGAAAGCCAAGATCGCGATCCTCTTTCAGAACGACGATCTCGGGCGAGATTTCGTGGCGGGAGCGAAGGACGTGCTGGGCGCGCAGTACGACTCGGTGGTCAAGGCGATGTCGTATGAGGTCACCGATCCGACCGTCGACTCGCAGCTGATTGCCCTGCAAAGCGGCAACTTCGACGCGCTGATCCTTGGCGTCACCGGCAAGTTCGGTGCGATGGGGATCCGGCGGGTCAGTGAACTCGGCTGGAAGCCGACGGTCTATATCGCCAGCGGCGCAGCGACCGTGGCCTCGACGATTATCCCGGCCGGCGCCGATCGCGCGATCGGCACGATCACATCGGTCTACACCAAGGATCCGAGCGATCCGGCCTGGGCAGACGATGCCGGCATCAAGACCTACAAGGCGTTCATGGCCAAGTGGTTTCCGGATGGCAACCCTGACGAGTCTTTCAATGCCTACGGCTATATGACCGGAATGGTTCTGCAGCAGTTGCTGGAGCAGTGCAAGGGCGACTTCAGCAGAGCCAGCATCATGGCGCAGGCCAACAACCTTCGTAATGTGAGCAATCCGATGCTGCTTGATGGCATCCGGGTCAACACCAGCCCCACGGATCACCGGCCGCTCGAGCAGATGCAGCTGCAGCGTTGGGATGGGAAAGTCTATCGGCGATTCGGGCCGATCATCGAGGGGGCAGGGAACTGATCATGAACGAACACAAGAACAAATCTGCCATCGGCAGCACCCTCCCGCCGGATGCCGCATGGCTCGCGAAGCAGGCGCCCGAGGCGATCATCGACCCCGATTCTCCGATCGTCGATCCGCATCATCACCTCTGGGATCGGGCCAATCATCGCTATCTGCTCGATGAACTGTTGGCTGATACCGGTTCAGGACATCGGGTCGAGGCGACGGTGTTTGTCGAATGCACCGCGTTTTATCGCGCCGCAGGGCCGGCAGAGATGCGCCCGGTCGGCGAGACCGAGTTCGTCAACGGTGTGGCCGCCATGTCGGCGAGCGGCTTTTATGGCCCGATGCAGGCCTGTGCCGGCATCGTGGGTCATGCTGATCTGCTGCGCGGTGCGGCGGCCAAACCGGTGCTGCAGGCGCTGATTGCGGCCGGCAACGGGCGCTTTCGCGGTATCCGCCATGCCGGTGGTTGGGATGCCAGCAAGGACATCCGCAACAGTCATACCAATCCGCCGCAGGGGCTTTATGGGCGTGCCGATTTCCGCGAGGGTTTTGCCCAGCTTGCGCCGCTCGGTCTGTCTTTCGAGGCCTGGCAGTACCACACCCAGCTGCCCGAGGTGATCGATCTGGCCCGCGCTTTTCCGTCGACTTCGATCATCCTGAATCATGTGGGTGGACCGCTTGGCGTGGGGCCTTATGCCGGACGCAAAGACGAGACCTATGCCTTCTGGAAGCGACACATCGTCGAATTGGCCAGCTGCCCTAATGTCACGGTGAAACTCGGTGGCCTGGGCATGCGGATCGGGATGGTCGATTTTCGTGCCCGTGAGACTCCGCCGACCTCGTCGCAGATCGCCGAGGCCTGGCAGCCATGGATCGAGCCCTGCATCGAGGCTTATGGCGCGTCGCGATGCATGTTCGAGAGCAATTTTCCGGTCGACAATTACACCGCGACCTATGCGGTGCTCTGGAACGCCTTCAAGCGTCTGGCGCAGGGCGCCTCGGCCATCGACAAGTCGGCGCTGTTTGCCGGCACGGCAAAGCGCGTCTATCGGCTTTGATACGATGCGGCCATCCCACACAGAACAACACAGGAGATGGCCATGTCGCAATCAACCCCTCGCACCGGACTTTCGCTTCGATCGCTGATCAAGGCCAGTGGCGAACTCGAACTGACCCTGGCTGATGCCGAGGTTGCCGCGCCCGGGCCGCATGATGTCCTGATCCGCATCGAGGCGTCGCCGATCAATCCTTCCGATCTGGGTCTGCTGTTTGGTGCCGCCGACATGAGCACCGCCCGCGCCGGCGGCAGCGCGACGAGCCCGGTCATTACCGCCAGCGTGTCCGAGCGTCTGATGAAGTCGATGTCGGGTCGCCTCGATCAGGCCATGCCGGTCGGCAATGAAGGCGCTGGCGTGGTGGTGGAGGCGGGGGATTCGCCCGAGGCCCAGGCACTGCTCGGTCGCACGGTTGCGGTGATGGGCGGCGCGATGTATTCGCAGTACCGCACGGTCAGGGCCAATCAGTGCCTGGTGGTGCCAGAAGGCACCAAGCCAGCCGAGGCCGCATCGTGTTTCGTCAATCCGCTCACCGCGCTCGGCATGGTCGAGACGATGCGCCTGGAGGGCCATACCGCCCTGGTTCATACCGCCGCAGCCTCCAACCTGGGGCAGATGCTCAACAAGATCTGTCTCAAGGACGGTATCGCGCTGGTCAATATCGTGCGCTCGAGCGAGCAGGCGCAATTGCTCAAGTCGATCGGCGCCAAACATGTCTGCGACAGCACGGCCGCCAGCTTCGCCGACGACCTCACGCAGGCGCTGGTCGAGACCGGTGCCACGATCGCCTTCGATGCCATCGGCGGCGGCCGGCTGGCCAGTCAGATCCTCACCTGCATGGAAGCCGCGCTCAACAAGACCGCCAAGGAATACAGCCGCTACGGGTCGACCACGCACAAGCAGGTCTACATCTATGGCGGTCTGGATATCGGCCCGACCGAGATCAACCGCAATGTCGGCATGTACTGGGGGATTGGTGGTTGGCTGCTCACCAAGTTCCTGGTGCGCATCGGTTCGCCGGCCGCCGCGGCCTTGCGTGTCCGTGTCGCTGCCGAGTTGAAGACCACGTTCGCCAGTACTTATGCCAGGGAAATCTCGCTGCGCGAGGCACTCAGCCTGGAGGCGATTGCGGTCTACAACAAGCGTTCGACCGGCGCGAAATATCTGATCAACCCTTCGCGCTGACCAGCAGCACGATTCAACAGCGTGATTGTCTCGATGACTGACATTGCCGCGGCCGACATCACGGCTTTGAAGGCCGACATCAAGGTCTGCATGTTCGACCAGTACGGCACGGTCGTTGATATGCAGAAGGGGCTGACCGAGGTGGCCACGCCCTACCTGCAGGGCAAGGGCTGGACCGGTCGCCCCGATGCATTCGTGACCTGGTGGCGCCGCACGCACTTCGAAAATTCAATGATCGATGCGCTGCTGCACACCACGCACACCTCGTATCGCGAGATCGGTCAGCGGGCGGTCGATTACACCCTTGAGCGTGCCGGGATTGCGCATACCCAGGCCGAGGTCGAGGCGCTGGTCGAGGCGATTGTGCGGCTGCAGCCGTTTCCGGACGTACCGCAAGCGCTGGTCCGCCTGCGCAGCCGCTACAAGCTGGTGGTGCTCTCCAATGGCGACCCCGACATGCTTGAGGCAGCCAAGGCCTGGCACAAGGTGCCATTCGATGAGGTGATTTCGGTGGCCGCGGCGCAATCGTTCAAGCCGCATGTGGCCACCTATACCAAGGCTGCCGAGATCCTCGGCGTGCGGATGGATCAGGTGCTGTTTGTGGCCAACCATGCCTTCGACTGCATCGGCGCCAAGGCGGCCGGCATGCGCACTGCCTTCATTGATCGGCGCAGTCGGCCCTTCGGTGCCACGCCGCATCAGCCTGATATCAGGGTGCCCGACATGGCCTCTCTGGCCGATCTGATGGTCTGAGTCGACGCAGACTTTTCAGGCCATTCAGGCCATTTTCACAGCGGTTCCGCTGACGGCCACCATCATCATGCCGTTGGCCTCGCCCAGCACTTCGTAGTCGAAGTCGATGCCGACGATGCCGTTGGCGCCCATTTCTCGCGCCGCTTCAATCATGTCCTGCATCGCGGCATCGCGTGCGCCAGACAGTGCGCGCTCATAGCCGCCGGCCCGACCGCCGACCACATCGCGGACCGAGGAGAAAAGGTCGCGAAAGATGTTCGCACCAATGATGGCCTCGCCATTGACGATGCCCAGCATCTGCGCAATGCGTGCGCCGTCCGATTGCGGGACGACGGTCGACAGAAAAAAACCGGGTTCGGATTTCGAAAACCAGCCCATGGTCAATGCCTCGATGTGTGTTCGGACGCCAAGCATAGCTTGGGCTGCGCCTGCGATCACTTCGTCGGATCGGGGTGCCTGGCATCGTCGGCTTCGGGCGGGTACCAGCGCGATTCGGGCACGAGCTTCGGTGCATCAGGGTCGCCGCGATAGTGTGGCGACATGATCTGCACGCCATGCCGATTGAATTCGTCCTGGATATTGGCGTGCAGCATGCTCAAGGTTTCGACGCGCAGCCGCTGGTCGGTGGGGGCTGCCTGACACACCAGATGGTATTCGGGATAAAAGTCGGACAGCCGAGTCTGGTAGACCCTGGGCGGCGGATCGGCAAGCACGCCGGAGGTGTTCTTTGCGGCCTGCAACAGCATGGCATGCACGCCTCGCCAGGGTGTGTCGTAGCCGATCGTCACCGACGTGTCGATCATGAATCCCGGGCCGGCAGTCGCACGAGAAAAGTTGCGGGTCACATTGGTCATGACCAGCGAATTCGGCAGTGACAGCTCTTCTCCCATCCCGGTTCGGATGCGGGTTGTGAAGGTCCCCACCGCAATCACCGTGCCCTCATGCTCGTTGATGCGGACGTATTCACCGACATGCAAAGTCCGCGTGAACATCAGCACCAGGCCGCTGGCCGCCTGTCCGATCAGACTGGATCCGCCGAGTGACACCATCACGCCGACCAGGACCGAAAGACCCTTGAAGGCATCGGAGTTTGATCCCGGCACGAACGGATAGGCGATGGCGAGTGAAAACAGCCAGATAAAAAGTGTGGCGATTCGACGCGTTGGCTTGGCGGTGTCGATATCGAGCCATTGGAATGATCCGCCCGGGGCAAGCGATGCACGATTGATAAAGGCATTGCTCAGGCCGGTGGTCAGGTGCGCGAGCCAGAAAATCAGCAGCGCAACCATCAGCCCGGGTACGGCATCCACAACGCTGAGACTGACTCGACCCAGCGTGCTGACGAGAAAGCCCCGCAACTGGTCGCTCCACGGTCGCGTGTAGGGAAATTGTCCGAGGACATAGCCGAGCCACTCGTAGGCAACCAGCAGGCGAATCAGCGTTTGCAGGATAGACAGTGTGCGTCGGCTGAAGTTGCGCAGTCGATCGCGCTGAAGGAAGGTCTCGCCGCCGACCATCAGCTTGTCAGCGCTCAGGTCGGCAAGCCGGTTCAGATAGATCTCTGCCCGCGACATGCCCCGTCGGATCAGGAGGATCAGCGCAATCGCGAGACCGGTTGCGATCGCTGCGCGGATCCCTGATTGGAACAGGCGTTCGACGTCACGAGCCTCCTCGCTTGCGGCAATGGCCTCGGTCAGCCGTTGTGCCGCGTCGCGGGCGGCGTCGGTGATCGACTCAAATCGCAGGCGGTCGATGTCGTCTTGCTGGACGGTGAAGGCAAATCGGCCATCGACCGTGATGACGTCGCCGAAGGGCGCTGTTTCGGTTGCCACTTTGCCTGGCCCGCCGAGAGCAAGCGTTTCGGCAATCAGCGCTTCGGCACGCCTTGCTCGCAGGTCGGGTTGCATGCCCAGATAGGTGGCATGCAGCGTCAGGATCCTGCGGTTGAAGATCATCAGATCGTTTGGCTCGGGCTTATCGCCGCGAACGATCTGCTCTGGCGTCGTCAGCACTTCTTGCGCAACATTTCCGGTGACCGATGGCTGCGCCATGGTCAAACCGGTGACAAGCAGGGTTGTCGCGCACGCCAATGAAAACGCCAGGCGTCGACAGATCTGCAGCAAGACTGCACAGCGTGAGAATTGCTGCATGCGGCTGCGGGAGTCTCGATCCATTTTCGGGGGCATCTTTCGAGTCATCGGCCGTGGGTCGGCTCAATCAAAGGTCAGCAGGTCAGAGGCGGCGCCGAGGTCATCGGTCGGCTGCGACGCCGTGGTCGAGCGTGATTTGCGGGGCGTGCGAGGCGCGGGTGCGGTTGTGATGCGTTCGGGCGCGAACGCAGCAAGCATGCGCGAGGCGTCTTCGTGCGAGGCGCCCAGCCACGGCGTGATCTGATCGGGTGTCAGGAGCACGACCGAGCGCTTCTCGTCGGCGGGCGCATGAAAGCGGCCCATCACAGGATGGCCGTCGGCATTGATCGTCAGCATCGAAAACGAGACGACGGTCTGTCCATCGGCCGCGCGCCATTGGTCCCAGATGCCTGCAATCGCAAGCGGCGTGCCATCGGCCGACGAGATCCGCCAGCGCACCGCCTTGCCGGTTTCGTAACTGGGTTCGAAGAAGGCGTCAGTGGGAATCACACACCAGTGCCGCTGCTTCCAGGCATGTCGAAAACTCGGCTTTTCGCCAACGGTTTCGACCCGTGCGTTGTAGCAGTGTCTGAAGTTCTTGCCGTCCCGCGACCAGGGTGGAATCAGGCCGAATACCGCCAGATCGGCGCTCCTGCGGGCATCGCTGGCCCGGATGATCGGTGCGAGATAGCCGGGCCATGCCTCGGCGACATAATCGTCGCGGTCGAAATCGACGCCGAATGCCGCGCTCAGCCGATCATTTCGCGTCGGGACATAATTTGTACACATGCCCTGAATGGTAGCCTGCTCGATCGCGCTCGCACGCTTTCGGTCAGCGGCAATCAGGACATTGCCATGCAAAGCCCGGATCTCACCGACTCAGACGCCGCTTCGGCTGCGACCTGCGATCGGTGAGTTGAGCCGCGGTATTCGCCTGTCACCCGACGTGACAGGCACCTGTCCGATGGGCGGCTGCTTCAGACGGTTTCGATTTCCTGTTCGGTCTCGATCTGCTCGAGAACCATCCGGGCTTCGATGCGTCGGCCGTCACGGCCGAACTGCGAGTGTGCTGCGCCCTGCGGGGTCGAGCGATACCAGCGCTGCATGCGCTGGGCAGCGGCCAATGCCGCGGTCGGCTCGAGGATTTCTGTCAGCGAGCACGGGACGCTGTCGCTGAAGTCGGCGGTGTTGTCGTGGTCCATGGTCTGCACTCCTTCCTAGTGGGATGAATGAGATCCAATTTAGCGGTCGCGAAACAGCCAGTGTGAATCTCGCGCTGAGTGGAGTTTGCTCCCGGACAAATGGTGTCTGCAACGTGTCTTATTGCACGACGTGGCGCCAAAACTTCAGGTACGGCATGTCGGTATACGCTGATCGAGTGCTGCGATGCCTCGTCCAGGTCAGTCGATCAGCACGCGGGCGACGATGCCAGCCTGGATTTCGGCGGCGCCTTCAAAGACATTGAGGATGCGCGCATCGACCAGAACGCGGCTGATGCGGTATTCCAACGCGTAGCCGTTGCCGCCATGCACTTGCGCGGCGTTGTCTGCGCATGACCATGCCACCCTTGCCGCCAGCAGTTTCGACATGCCGGCCTCGAGATCACAGCGCCGACCGGCGTCTTTCTGCCTCGCTGCAAAAAGCGTGAGCTGGCGGGCGATCATGATTTCGACGGCCATCCAGGCCAGTTTGTCGGCGACTCGTGGAAACCGGATGATCGGTCTGCCGAACTGCTGACGATCGACGGCATAAGCCAGGCCGAGTTCGAGGGCGCTTTGCGCGACGCCGACTGCACGGGCTGCGGTCTGGATTCGCGCGCTCTCGAAGGTCCGCATCAACTGCTTGAAGCCATTGCCCGGTTCGCCGCCCAGCAAGGCCGTTGCCGGAATCTCGTAGGCATCGAAGCCGATTTCGTATTCCTTCATTCCCCGATAGCCAAGCACTTCAATCTCGCTGCCGCTCATGCCCGGTGCAGGAAAGGGGTTGGCATCGGTGCCGCGAGGTTTGGACACCAGGAACATTGACAGGCCCCGATAGCCTGGCTGATCGCGTTCGGTGCGGGCGAGCAGGGTCATGACATCGCTGCGGGCACCATGGGTCGTCCAGGTCTTGTTGCCCGAAATGCGCCAGACCGCACGACCGTCTGCGCTCGTGGCAGGCTCGGCGCGGGTTCGCAGCGAGGCCAGATCGGAGCCGGTGTCGGGCTCGGTAAATGACGCGGTCGGGATGATTTTGCCGCTCACCAGGCCCGGCAGCAGATCAGACTGCTGCCCAGGGGTGCCGTTCAGAAGGATGAGTTCGCAGGCGATTTCGGTGCGGGTGCCGAGCGACCCAAGCCCGATCCAGCCGCGCGACAGTTCTTCGGTCACGACGCACATCGCGGTCTTGCCCATTCCGGATCCGCCCCACGACTCAGGGACGGTCAGCCCGAAAACGCCGAGCTCGCCGAGTTCGGCAATCACCTCATCGGGGATCAGCTCATTGCGCAGGTGCCAGCCATGGGCCGCCTCGGCATGATCATCCGACCACCGTGCAAACTGCTCACGAATCTCATCAAGCGAGCTGTCTTCGAAGCCGGCATCGCCAAACGACCGCGTGGCTCGGCCTTCAGCCAGCAGCGTCGCAATCCGGCTGCGCACGGGCGGTGCGAAACCCTCTGAACGCAAGGCCTTGACCGCGGGGTCGGCAACGAATTGCGCGATCGCCTCGCCGCTGACATCGATCAGGTCGGGGCGAAAGATCTCGCCCTGACTCATTGGCAGGCCGCCGGCAAGCTGAGCGAGGTATTCGCCGAAAGCGGCCTGAACCAGCAGCGACTCGAGTTCGCCAAGGCGCTTGCCTGCGGCAAGACGACTGGCCCAACCCTGCATTTCGTGCAAGGCCCGCACGTAGGTGGCCGCCCAGGCAAAGCCATGGACGCGCGCCTGCTCGGTGTTCAATGATTCGGGGTCGCCGTCCCCCAGGTGTGCCTTGAGTTGCTTGCGCAGCGACGCAAGGAGCCGGTCACACGCGAGCAGCGCGCTGCGGTAGTCGGCATCGCGATACGAGACGGGCAAGGGCCCGGAAGTTTTGGGTGCGGCGGCAACGCTTGCGCTTGTCATGGGGTATCGGCTTTATTGAGGATGGAACGAGAGGCTGCAGTCGGGGAGGGCAGCCGGCTTGCAAGGGTCAGGATTTCGGGCCGCCGACCACGGCTGCAGCCTGGAGTGCCTCGACCTGAGTCTGGCTCAGACCAAGGATTTCGCGCAGCACCTCACCTGTCTGATCGCCGATTTGCGGCGCTGGCGCTGGCGCCAATCGCGGCGCGGCAGTGAATTCGAGCGGGCTGCCCGCAGTGAGAAAACGCCCATAGCCGGCATGTTCGATGCGGGCGAACATCGGGTTGGATTCGCTGACCCGCGGATCTTCGGCGAGCATCTGCTCGACGTTGCGGTACGGGCCCCAGAGCAGCGCCCGGTCGGTGAAGGCAGCGCCAACCTCGGCCAGATTGCGCTTGGCAAACCAGGGGCGCAGAAATGCCGAGATCAGCTCGCGCGCCTGCCAGCGACCCTCTTCACTGTCGAGCCGATGCCCGAGGGCGGTTGCCGCTGCAGTCAGTGCCTCATCGACACCGACCGCTTTGGCGAGCGCTTTCCACTGACGATCGCTGATGGCCACCACCATGACATGACGCGCATCGGCGGTGCGAAAGGCATCGCCATAGGCGCCATAAAGGAAGTTGCCATCGGCACTTCGACGGTTGTGATTGACTTCGGCATCGGCCAGATAGCCCAGATTGGCGACTGCCGCAAAGGCAACATCGGCCAGCGTCAGTGTCACCAGTTGGCCCTGACCGGTTATCCGACGATGTCGTTCGGCAGCCAGTACCGCTGTTGCGATCGTCATGCCGGCAAGCAGATCCCAGGCGGGCAGCACGTGGTTGACCGGTTTGTCGCCGTCGCCGGTCAGCAGCGGAAACCCGGCTGCGCAATTGACGGTGTAATCAACCGCGTTGGCGCCATCCGGCGAGCCGGTGAGCTGCACCATGATCAGATCCGGGCGCAGCGCGCTGAGCGCTTCATAGCCGAGCGCGCCGTCGACGCCGAGGTTGGTCACGAAGATGCCGGCCGACTCGCCGGGTGCCGCAATCAGCGCCTGCAGAAGCTTTTGACCTTCCGGTTTGCGCGGATCGATCTCGATTGATCGCTTGCCATGATTGAGCGAGGCCCAATACAGACTGAGGCCCTTGGCATTGACCGGCAATCGGCGGGCATCAATGTTGCCGCCGAGCGGGTCGATACGAATGACATCTGCGCCAAGCTGAGCCAGTGCCAGCCCGCTCGAGGGGGCTGCGACGAAGGCCGAGAATTCGATGATTCGGATGCCGCTCAGGGGGTGTGCGACGGCGGTATTAGGGGTCGGCATAGTGGGGGTGATCAGGGCCGACTAACCGGCGAAGGTGGCAATTCCATCACAAAGTCGCTTACTGCGTTGACGTAGTATGACCAAATTGAAAACCCCCCCGAGCGCCTGGCGTCGGCACTCAAATATTTTGGCCGAAATCGACCGCTTTTCGCTGTTTACCGAAGCCCGTGAGCGGTTCGGTCAGGGCTTCGTCCGCAGTCTGGACGGGTCCATACCGCTGCTCGCTGATCGGCTTGAAAACAGCGTCAGCCTGTCCAGGCAGGCGGGGATGCAACGCAGCCTGCGTGTTGCGGCCGAGGTTCTGCGAGGCGAAAGCGCGACTCGATCGCAACGATCGCTTGCGCAACTTTACGATCTGACCTTCCGGCTGCTCGAGATCAATCAGAGCCGCTCCGCAGGCGATGAAGGCGCGTTCCTGATTTTGCTGCCCGACCACGAACTCGATCTCCAGATCCTTTGCGACGAACTGTCCAATGCGATTCGCGAAGCGCTCGGCGAGACCTACCACTCATGGCTGCGACGCATCGAGGCCTTGACGCTGCGCCGGTCAATCGAGCCGCGAGCACCGCTTGGCGCCTCGGTGTTGGCCGCGGCCGCCATAGAGGCTTTGCGCCCGTTTGTCGAAGAGCGCGGCCTGCGCCATGAAATCAGGGCGGTGGTCCTCGAAGAAATGGCGCAACCCTTGGCTGACGTGATTTCGCAGACCGATCAGTGGTTGGCACTTCAGGGCGTTGATCGCCTGCCGGCGCCGCCTGATCCGCAGGCCTTGCCGGCGAGTCCGGTGATGAGCCCCGAGCGTGATGTCGTGCTCATTGCTCAGGCGCCGGGCGCATCCGTGTCTCAGACTGACCCCATCCCGACGGAAATCAGCGTTCCTGCGGTCGGCCGGCCGCCTGTCAAATCGTCCAGAGACTCGGTGGCCGCCAGTGTGGCGGCGGCTGGGGTGCTCGGGCTGCAGCCTCTGGTGTCACAGGGTGGCGCTGAAAGCAGTTTTCGACAGGCAGTCCTGCTTCCGAAAGCGCTGGACATCGAACTCGACGGCGCCGCATTTGCGACAAGCCTTGGCCTGGAGCCTTTTTCGCGCGAGGCGAGGCAGCGGTTCTTCGATGCGCCGCGCCAGCACCTGATCGCCAACAAGGCTCCGCCGGCGCAGGTGGCTGCGATCGAGATGGTCGCCGTGATGTTCGACTATGTGGTCGATGATGCGCGCATGCCCGAGGCGGCCAAGGCGCTCATGTGGCGCCTTCAGCAGCCTGCAGCGACGCTCGCCGCGCTCGATCCGGGCTATCTGGGTGACGACCGCCGCTCGATCAGGCGACTTGTCGAAAGCGTATCGGCCATTTCGGTGGCCTATGCTGATGAGATCACGCCCGGCAGCGAGCTTTATCGTCGTATCGAGACCGTAGTTCGCGCAGTCGAAGTGGTCTCGTATGCCCTGCAGGCGCGATCGACTGTGCTTAGCGAACAGGTGCAGCGCGAATATCACCGTGCCTCAAAAGGGGTTGCCGCCCTGGTGGCTCGCATCACCAATGAACGCGAGTCGCTCGACGCGGTGCCGGGCCGGCGCAACCGGCGCGATTTCAGCAGACGTCCTTCGAGCGAACAGGAGCAGGACGTCACCCGCAGGCTGCAACAGCAGCTCAATGACCGCCTCGCCAATCGCACCGTGCCGGCATCGGTTCGCGATTTCCTTCTCAGTGTCTGGTTGCGCCAGATGCGCACAGCCGCCTTGCGCGACGGTGAAGACAGTCCGCAGTTTCGCGTCGCGGTTCAGGTCGTCGACGACCTGCTGTGGAGTCTGGACGATTCGGGGCCCGAGCCGAGTCGTCGTCAACTGGCGAGCCGAATTCCGCCGCTGATTCGACCGCTCACCCAGGGGGTGTCCGACATCGGTGCGCGGCCCGAGGAATACCAGCCCTTTCTCGATGAGATCTTTCTCATCCATCTTCGCAAAATGCAGAAGGTGCCCAGGGCAGGGGGCTTTGATGAATCGACGCACGCCGATTCGGACCTTGAATCCGATCACACGACTCTGGCGATGCAACGCAGCGTCGACACGGGTCCTCGCCCAGACAGCCGGTCAGCGCCGGTGGCGCGTGGCGTTGAAGCGGCCGAGACCGCGGCTCAAACGAACGATGGCGGCGCGACAGTGCTTGAGGCCGACACCATTCGTCGCGTATCGCCGCCTGTACTCGATCAGCAAATCGTCGACCCGGGGAGCATCGACCCCGACACCGCGCCGCTCAAGCCACGTCATCTCGAGACGCCCACCAGCAAGGCGGCTGATGATCGTCTGCTGACGGTGCTCAATTCGCTGGATCTGACCGATTTTCCCGCTCAGCCCACGCGCTTGTTGATCGGCGCTGACGACGCGATCGCACGATTGGGTCGTGGCGACTGGATCGAAGTGCTGGGCCGGGAAGGCCGCACGAGGCAGTTCAAGGTGGCCTGGATCAATTCACGCCGCACGGTCCTGCTGCTGGTGCGCCGCCCCGACCGACGGGCGCTGTCATTGCGAATGGATGAATTGCGTGCCCGCCTGGCAGACCGCAAGGCCGTTCTGATCAACTGAGCTCAGTCGGCGGCGAAGGTCACGATGTGATCGGCCGCAAAACGAATGCCGATCGCCTCGCCGACCCGATGGTCGTGGTGACTTGGCACCAGCGCCAGCAGGCGCTGGCCGCTTGGCAATTCAACCGTATAGAGAAACTGCGCACCGCGAAATGCCTTGCGAACCACGCTGGCCATGATCGGACTGGCATCGTCGTGCACGACATCGTCGGGGCGAAGCAGCACCGTCAGTTCGCCTGAGCGCCCGACATTGCTGCGTGCCTGGATTCGGTCTTCTGCCTGGTCGATTGGCAGACTGCCCAATTCGACGCTGACGCTTGGGCCCTGTTCACCCTCGATCAGTCGTCCCGGCAGAAACACGCCCATGCCAACGAAGTCGGCCACGCTGCGCGAGGCGGGATGGTGATAGAGCCGGTAGGCCTCGTCCCACTGCGCGATCCGGCCGTCTTCCATGACACCGATCGAATCGGCCAGCGCGAAGGCCTCGTACTGGTCGTGAGTCACCAGCAGCGCAGTCGTGCCATGCCGCTTGAGGATGTCGCGCAATTCGAGCGCCAGCGTCTCGCGAAGGTCGGGGTCGAGATTGGAGAAGGGCTCATCGAGCAGCAGGATCGACGGCGATGGCGCGAGCGCTCGTGCTAACGCGATCCGCTGCTGCTGCCCGCCCGAGAGCTCATGGGGGAAGCGCTCAGCGGTCCCTTTGAGTCCGACCAGATCGAGCATCTGAGCGACCCGCTCGCGTTTCTGGCTGGCGCTCATGCGGCGCAAACCAAAGGCGATATTGCCCGCGACATCGAGATGCGGAAACAGCGCGTAGTCCTGAAAGACCACGCCCACTCCCCGCTTTTCGGGTGCCAGTACCTGAGCCGGCGAGCTTACGCGTTGGCCATCGACCTCGATTGAGCCGAGGTCGGGGCGGATAAAGCCGGCAATCGCGCGCAAGGCAGTGGTCTTACCACAGCCGGACCCACCCAGCAGGCAGCCGATTTCCCCGCTCGCAAGCGAGAACTCGAGGTGCTTGAGGACCTGCAGTCGTCCCGCTTCGGTATCGAAGCTCACCGACAGGTCGGCGACCTGAAGCGCCGGCGGACTGCCGTCGTACCGGGTCGTGGGACGGATCGGCATGGCTGCCGCTATTCGGATGTTTGCAGCCGTCTTGCTGATGACGTCGTCATGCATCAGATGTGAATGCCTATAATTCTCATCTCGATATGCAATTGTAGCGCGCACTGCGCAGGGATGCCTGCTGTGATGGGCGCAAAGTCTCCGATGCGAATGTCTCCGCTGGTCTGGTTCGCGGTTGCTCTGGCGCTAGCCATCATTGCGCCGCTGCTCGCACTGAGCGGTGTCGCCCTGCAGCCGGCGCCGCTCGATTCGCTGCTGCATCTGGTCAGTACGGTGCTGCCGCGCTACACCGTCACGTCGGTTGTGCTGGTGATGCTGGTTGGCGCATTCGTCCTGCTGCTTGGCGTGGGTGCCGGATGGCTGGTCGCGGCCTTCGAGTTTCCCGGGCGTCGTATTCTCGAGGTGGGCCTGATCCTGCCGTTGGCCATGCCGGCATTCGTGATGGCCTATGCCTACACCGATTTTCTCGACACCAGCGGCAGCCTGCAGACCTGGCTGCGCGTGTCGATGGGCTGGAAGGTCGGCGACTACTGGTTCCCGCAGGTCCGATCGCTGCCGGCTGCGGCGCTCTTTCTGGCGCTCGCGCTTTATCCCTATGTC
>CAIVAS010000016.1 GCA_903903975.1 uncultured Burkholderiales bacterium | reverse complement strand
CGCTTTGACGCACCGGCATCGGTGGACGCTGTCGACGCGGAGACCATCCGGAACAGCGGCACGCGCGTGAATCTGTCGAGTGCCCTGTTCGGTGTCCCAGGCGTCGTCTCGCTGCCTCGCAACAACTATGCGCAGGATCTCCAGATCTCGATTCGCGGCTTCGGTGCGCGCTCGGCTTTCGGGCTGCGCGGCATTCGCCTGATCGTCGATGACATTCCTGCCACCACACCTGATGGGCAGGGACAGGCCTCAAGCGTCAGTCTGACTTCGACCGATCGAGTCGAGGTCCTCAGAGGGCCTCTTGCACTGCTCTATGGCAATGCTTCCGGTGGCGTGATCCGGACCTACACCCGCGAAGCCGGAAACGAACCGCAAGCCAACGCCGAAGTCTATGGCGGCTCCCAGGGCCTTTTTCGCAGCGACTGGCAGGCCAGCGGACGCTACGGGACACTCGGTGCAGTCGCCGATTTCAGTACCTTCTATACCGACGGCTGGCGGGCAAACAGTGCAGCGCTTCGCGAGCAGTTCAATACCGTACTGACCTTCGACCAGTCGCCGGACACGCGCGTGCGGGTCATCGCCAATCTCTACAACATGCCGTTTGCCAAAGACCCGCTGGGACTGACGGCCACGCAACTCGCGAGCAACCCTGGACAGGCCGGCACCAATGCGCTGCTTAACGGCACCCGCAAACAGGTCCGCCAGGACCAGCTCGGAACGGTGCTCGACCAGAAGCTTTCCAGCGAGATCCAATTGCAGGCCCGCGGCTATGTCGGCACACGCGACAACCTTCAATACCAGGCCTCGGCAATACCCGGTTCGCCAGCGGCCACCTGGGTCGGACTCAACCGTCTGTACGACGGCGTCGGCATGCAATTGACCGGGCGCCACTCGCTTGCCGAATCGATCGGCGTTCAATGGGTGGCCGGCATCGACCTCGATCGCTCCTCCGAGGACCGGCAAGCCGGCCTCACGCTGAACGGCCAGCAGGTCGCCAATTCGATCACCCGCAAAGAAAACAATACCGCCTCGAACCGCGACGCCTTTGCACAAGCCAACTGGTACTTCGGTGAACACTGGTCGGCTGTCACCGGCGTGCGATTCAGCAACGTGACCCTGTCGAGTCGAGACAACTACCTGAGCGATGGCAATGGATCGGGTGATGTCTCTTACCATGCTGCCAGCCCGATCCTGGGCGTGACCTGGCATGCAAACGACACCCTGAATCTCTATGCAAACATCGGCGACGGGTTCGAGACGCCGACCCTGGCCGAGGTCGCCTACACCCGCAGCGGAAAAAATATCATTGCGACCTTCAACCCCGGGTTGCAGGCTGCACGCAGCTACCATCAGGAAGTCGGTGTCAAGTGGCGCCCGATGCCGAACCTGATGGTCGACGCCGCCCTCTTTCGAATCCGCACCGACGACGAAATCGTTGCCTCGCTGTCGAGCGCGGGCAAGACCGCGTATGCCAATGCCGCAAGCACAGTGCGCGACGGCGCCGAGCTTGCCTTGAGATACCGTCCGGATCCGCACTGGCGCTTCGACTCGGCGCTCACCTTCATCCAGGCGACCTACGATGCGCCCTTCAACTCGGGCGCCACACCGGTGGCAAGCGGCAATGCCCTGCCAGGCATTCCCTCGCGACAGCTCTATACCGCATTGAACTGGTATCTGGACCCGACGACGCCCGGACCGAGCGGCTGGCGAAATGGCCCTGGCGGGGCGATCGAGTGGATCGCTCGCTCGGGCATGTGGGTCGATGACGCCAACTCGGCGTATGCCGCCGGCACAGGCATCGTCAACCTTCGGGCATGGGAGTCGATCAAGGTGGCAGGTCTGCCCCTGCAGGCATTTGCTTCGGTCGACAACATCACCGATCGCCAGTACGTCGGATCAGTGATCGTCAATCAGGCGCAGCAGCAATTCTACGAGCCGGCGCTTCGTCGCACCTGGACGCTGGGCGTGAGGATTTTTGTTCCGCTCTGATCAGCGCAAGCGCGCCAGATAGTGCGACAACGCCTTGATGTCCTCTGACGACAGAGGGCCCACGGCATTGGGCATCGCTGCAATCCCGACACCCCTGCGACGCCCTTCCTTGTAATCGATCAGCGCCTTGTTCAGGTATTCCTCATGCTGCCCCGCCAGCCGGGCGGCGACCTTGTCGCCCTCAAAGCGTTCTCCATGACAACTCGCACAGCGATTCTGCTGCGCAAGTTTGGAACCGCGTTCGGTCAGTACCGGGTCAGGATCCTTTTCGACGGGTAATGAGGCGGCAGGCATCGCGGCAAAATAGGCGCCCAGGGCACGAATATCGGCATCCGTCAGGGTTGCCGAAATCGGGCTCATCACCTCGTTGATTCTGGTGCGGCTGCGAAAAAACACCAGTTGCCATTGCAGGAAGCCGTCGGGCTGCCCAGCAAGGGACGGCGTGAGCGGAATCGCCGAGACACCCAGTTGTCCATGACAGGCAGCGCAGGACTGCAGCATCGCATCAGGAAGCTTCGGATCGGCTGCATGAGCCTGTGTAAAAGCTGCCAGCAAGAGTGTGAGAAGGAGACACCTACCAGGTAAGAGCAAGACGCTTCTTCCTTGAGTGCGCAGCGTCGACCATGGTTCGAAGCGCTTCAGTAGTGCAAATCGCCCGTGACGCGAGGTCACGGGCGAGACGATGAAAGACCCTGCCTTATTTCGAGTAGGTGATCTTGTAGATCGCACCCGCCCAGTCGTCCGACACCAGCATCGAGCCGTCCTTGGCCAGCAGCACATCATTGGGTCGACCGTAATAGTCACGCTCGCCCTTGATGAAACCGGTCGCGAAAGGCACGTATTTCACTGCATTGCCCTTCTTGTCGACCACCACCCTGACCACGCTGCCGCCCTGATACTCATGACGATTCCAGGAGCCATGCAGTGCAATGAAGATGTTGTTGCGGTACTCGGCCGGGAACTGCGCACCGTTATAGAACTTCATGCCAAGCGGTGCCACGTGCGCGCCGAGTTTCAGCACGGGCGGGGAGAACTCCGAGCATGAATGGCCCATCGCAAACTTGGGATCAGGCAGGTCGCCCTGATGGCAGTACGGATAGCCGAAGTGCTGGCCGAAACGCGAGACGCGATTGAGTTTGTCGCTCGGCAGATTATCGCTCAGCCAGTCACGTGCGTTCTCGGTAAACCAGTACTCACCGGTCAGCGGATTGACGTCGCCGCCGACACTGTTGCGCACGCCTACCGCCACAATCTCTGCCGCGCCGGTATCAGGGTTGACACGGCGGATCTGTGACGTGCTCGTGGGCGGCACACCGATGTTGAACGGCGGGCCAAAGGGCACGTACAGCCAGCCCTGCTTGTCGAAGGTCAGATACTTCCAGCCGTGCGCCACATAAGGAGGCATGTCGTCATAAACGACCTTGGCCTCGGGCATCTTGTCGAGGTTCTGCTCGGCGTTTTCGTATTTCAGGATCCGGTCGATATCGGCGACATAGAGCGCGCCGTCACGAAAGGCAATCCCGGTAGGCATTTTCAGGCCGGTCAGGATCGGCTTGACCTCGCGTTTGCCGTCGCGATCGACGACGGCATAAACCGTTCCGACGCCGAATGACCCGACAAACAGCGTTCCCTTGTCACCCCAAGCCATCTGCCGCGCACTGTTGATGCCAGCGGTGTAGACCGAAATCTTGAAGCCCGGAGGAAGTTTGATGCGCTTGAGATTTTCTTCGATTTCAGCCAACGGCAAACCGGTGGCAGGGCCATTAGGAACGGTCAGGCCTTTCATCTCCTTGGTCTCATCGCCGAGGAACCAGTCAGGCGGAGGCTTCATCCAGAAATCTTTTTTCGACGAATCGTAAGACTTGAGGTCCTGAGCCTGTGCCGCATGGGCGAAGGCAACAGCCACCAGCGCAAGGCCCACGCCCTTCATGAAGGGACGAACATTGGGAAATATCATCGGGATCTCCTGTGTTTTCTTGGTCGGTCACCAACTCGACGACCCGCATTCGGCAATGCGGGGGAAGATCGTGACGCCCGGTATGGTCCGGGCTATTCACTTTTACACCGTTCAATTCTCGCGTCAACCCGAGATGTTGCCGATGCAACATTGCTTGGCGCGTGATTATGGTGAAGGAATGAAACGCGCGGCGACGCAAGCCTGACTTTGAATGCATGATCCTGCCACGTGCCCCACCTTCCCCCGATCCTGATGAGCCTCCCCCCAACCGAATCCGAAATGCCCCGCGGCACCCTTGCCGGCGTACGAGTCCTCGAATTCACCGCACTGATCGCCGGACCGTCTGCAGCCCGTGCGCTGGCCGACCACGGTGCCGAAGTGATCAAGATCGAACGCTTTCCGGACGGCGATGTCTCGCGCAGCGTCAACCGCATCGTGCCGGGGCGCAGTGCGATGTTCGTGCAGCACAACAGCGGCAAGAAGGGCCTGTGTCTTGATCTCGGCCGGCCCGAGGGTCTGGCGATCGCACAGGACCTGGTGCGAAAGTCGGACATCGTGATCGAGGCTTTCACGCCGGGCGTGATGGCCAAACTCGGCTTGGGCTATGAGGATCTCAAGGCGCTCAATCCGAAAATCATCCTGTGCTCGATCAGCGGCTTCGGTCAGACCGGCCCGAATGCGAACCGCCCGGGCTATGCCCACATCGCGCACTCGATGACAGGCTGGCTGGCAATGCAGTCGATGTACCGCGATCCGCCCCAGATCCCGACCGGCCCAGGCATCGCGATTGCCGATGTGGTCACCGGCATCACCGCCTTCGGGGCAATCTGCGCGGCGCTCTTCAAGCGCGAGCGCACCGGGCGCGGCGAGCGCATCGATGTGTCGCTTTTCGACTCGCTTTTTGCGGCCAACGATGAATCGATGCAGCGCTGCCTGATCGACGGTGTCGAGCGGCCCGGCTACCACGCAGTGCATCGCACGCTCGATGGCTATGTCACCGCCAATGTCGGACCGGACTTTCGGGCCTGGCAGAGCATCTGCAAGGCGATGGGTCGCCTGGAACTGCTCGACGACCCGCGGTTTTCATCGCTGGCGTCGGTCAACCGCAACCGCGTCGAAGCCACCCGCCTGCTATCGGACTGGCTGGTCACCCTCACCAGTGACGAGGCCGACCGCATCCTGACCGAACATCATGTGGTGGTCGGGGTCGTGAAGACGATCGGGCAGGCCGCGCGCCAGCCGCAGGTGCTGGCCCGCGAGATGATTGCGCCGGTCGACGACCCGGTCCTGGGGCGCATCGACGTGATCAACACCGCGGCCAAGTTCAGTGATGCCTGCGTGGGGGTCAGTGCGCCTGCGCCGACCCTTGGCGAGCACAACAGCTCGGTGCTCGGCGATCTGTTGGGCTATGACGCGCAGAAGATCGCAGCGCTGACCGCTGCAGGCGTGCTGCGGGCTGAAGCGATCTGATCTGGCAGGGCTCGGGCAACCCGATCGGGACTCGATCGGCGGCCCGAGCGCACCGTAACAGGAATGCCAGAGCGCAATCAGCGTCCAGTCATCGTCCAGTCATCGTCCGATCAGCGCCCGGTCATCGTCCGATCAGCGCCCGATCAGCGCCCGATCAGCGCCGCAGCGGTCATCGCTTCGTTTGCCGCATAGGCCTGAACCGCCTGCGGCCCGGTCAGGGTGCGATCGGGCTCGCGACCGTCGCCGATTGCAATCAGTTGCAGGCAAAACCAGGCAAGCCCTGCACGAGGTGGGTCGATGTCTCGTTCATACGACCGCCCCTCGGGCCACTCGCCACGCATCAGGCGATTCGGCAGATCGGGATCGACGCACATCGGCCGACCGATGCCGATCATGTCGAGTTCACCCTGCGACAGCGCCTCATCCATCGCCGCGCGGCTGCGAAACCCGCCGGTCACCATGACCGGCATAGTGGCGGCCGCACAGATGGCCTTTGCATAGTCGAGAAAGTAGGCCTCGCGCTTGCGCGTGCTCTCGGCCACCGGCGTGCCTGCAGGTGCGCTTGCCGGCGCGCCCTTCACGCCACGCGCCCCCATCATGCTCGGCTGCTCGTAGCTGCCGCCGGACAATTCGAGCAGATCGATGCCGGCCTCGCCCAGCCATTGCACCACCTTCAGACAGTCTTCGGTGCTGAAGCCGCCCTGCTGAAAGTCGGATGAATTCAGCTTCACGCCAATCGGAAAATCATCGCCGCAGGCATCGCGGCAAGCCTTGACCACCGAGAGCAGAAACCGGGCGCGATGCTCGAGAGAGCCGCCCCATTGGTCGGTGCGACGGTTGACCAGCGGCGACAGGAACTGGCTGATCAGATAACCGTGAGCGCCATGAATCTGGATGCCGGTAAAACCGGTGGCCCGCGCAATGGCTGCGACATGCGCAAAGCGGCTGATCGCATCATCGATCTCGGCGACCGACATTTCGCGCGGCGGGGCAAACGCATCACCCGGCAAGGCCAGCGCCACCGCCGAGGGCGCGACAGGTGCCTCGCACACCGTCCTTGGCGTCTGGCGCCCGGGATGGTTGATTTGCATCCAGAGGTGATTGCCGGCAACCGTACCGGCCTTGGCATAACGTGCGAGCTCCTCGAGGCCACCATTGCGGTCGATGACCACATTGCCCGGGCGCTCGAGATAGCGCCGATCGATCTGCACATTGCCGGTGATGACCAGCCCTGCGCCTCCCTCGGACCAGGCACGATAGAGTCGCTCGTGACGCACCGTGGCGCGGTTGCGTGCGTCGGCCAGCCCCTCGGTCAGGGCGGCCTTGCAAAGCCGATTGGGAATGACTGCCCCGCACGGCAGGGGCAGTGGCGATCGGATGTCGTCGGTCATGGGATCAGTGTTTGGTTGAATGATCCGCAAAGGCTGGCATCGATGACGTGTACAGTCAAACCATCTGCCCGTGACCGCGACGGGCACCTCCAATGACATCGGGGAGACTTGATCGCGATGACCCAGGCAGGCAATCCGCTGCGCAATGCGCTCTTCATCATGGTCGACCAGTTGCGGTGGGACCATGTCGGCGCCTATGGCCGATCACCGGTCCCCACGCCCAACATCGACCGGCTCGCTGCCCGCGGCGCTCGCTTCGATCGGGCCTTCGTGCAGGGTCCGATCTGCGGCCCCTCCCGCATGTCCTACTACACCGGGCGCTATGTGATGAGCCACGGCGCGCGATGGAACCGCGTGCCGCTGTCGGCCGCGCAGCTGACGCTGGGCGACTATCTGAGTCGCGCCGGTATCGCAGCCACCTTGGCCGGCAAGACCCATGTGCTGCCCGACACCGAAGGCCTCAATCGCATGGGTATCGAGATCGAGTCGGAGCGGGGCGCACTGCTGCGCGAAGGTGGCTTCGTGCCCTTCGAGCGATTCGACGGTCACCACAAGCCCGACCACCTCAGCGGCTATCCGGCGTTTTTGCGCCAGCATGGTTATCTCTCCGACGACCCCTGGGCCGACTTCGCCATCTCGGTGACCGATGACGCCGGGCAGACGCAGTCGGGCTG
>CAIVAS010000015.1 GCA_903903975.1 uncultured Burkholderiales bacterium | reverse complement strand
TCCCGCTGGTGCTGGCGGGCACTTTCATGATGATGGCCTGGTTTCGCATCGACCTGCACCGTATCTCGACCGGTGCGCTCATCATTGCGCTCGGCCTGCTGGTCGACGACGCGATGATCGTGGTCGAAATGATGTCGCGAAAGATGGAGGAGGGGCTCGACCGCTTCAAGGCGGCCACCTTCGCCTACACCAGCACCGCGTTTCCGATGCTCACCGGCACCCTGATCACAGCCGCCGGATTCCTGCCGATTGCCACCGCCAAGTCCTCGACCGGCGAGTACACCTTCGCGATTTTCTCGGTGGTCACCATCGCATTGCTGGTGTCATGGGTGGCAGCGATCGCAGCCACGCCTTTCATCGGTTTTTATGTGCTCAAGAAGCCGAAGGCCGGCCATCACGAGGTGTTCGACAGCCGCTTTTACCGGCGGCTCAGATCACTGATCGAGGCCTGCATGCGCTATCGCTGGATCACGATCGCGGTCACGCTGGGGCTGTTTGCGCTGGGCATCGTCGGGATGAAGTTCACCGAAAAACAATTTTTTCCGTCTTCCGATCGTGCCGAAATTCTGGTCGAGATGTGGCTGCCCGAGGGGTCGTCCTTTAAGGCCACCGACGAGCAGGCCCGCCGCTTCGAGACGCTGCTGGCCGGCGACCCGGATATCGCCACCTTCGCCGGCTATGTCGGCAACGGCTCGCCGCGCTATTACCTCTCGCTTGACCAGCAGCTTTTTCGCAGCAATTTTGCCCAGTTCGTGATCCTGACGCGCGATGTCGCCGGCCGCGACCGCGTGCTGCCAAAGCTGCGCGCGCAGTTGGCTGATCAGTTCCCGGGCGTGCGGGCCCGTGCTTTTCGCACGCCGCTTGGGCCGCCGGTGGCCTACCCGATCCAGTTCCGGGTGATCGGGCCCGATGCCGGGCGCCTCAAGCAGATCGGCGAGCAGGTGGCCGCGGTGATCCGTGCCGATCCGACTACCATCGATACGCACGCCGACTGGGGCGATCGCGCGCCGGCGGTGCGCATCGATGTCGATCAGGACAAGGCGCGCATCATCGGACTGTCGAGTGCGCAGATCGCCCGCTCGATCGGTGGCGCGGTCACCGGCGCCACCATCGGCACCTATCGCGAACGCGACAAGCTGATCGAGGTCGTCCTGCGTGCCCCGGATGCCGAGCGCCTGAGTCTTGGCAACATCGGCAACCTGCAGATCCAGACCTCGCTGGGCAAATCGGTGCCGCTGTCGCAGATCGCCACGATTCATGAGGTGATGGAAGAGCCGATCATCTGGCGACGCAGCCGCGATCTCGCGCTCACCGTGCGCGCGGATCTGGTCGAGGGTGTGCAGGCTCCCGATATCGCGATGGCGATCGACCCGCGCCTGGCCTCGATTCGCGACAGCCTGCCACCCGGCTACCGGATCGAAGCGGGCGGGCCCTTCGAGGACAACCTCAAGGCGCAGGCCTCGATCGGCGCGGGTTTGCCGATGATGCTGGCAATCGTCGTGGCCTTGCTGATGATCCAGTTGCAACGCTTTTCGCTCACCTTCATGGTGCTGGTGACCGCGCCCCTGGGGATCATCGGTGTCGCTGCAGCGCTGCTGGCGTCCGGTCGCCCCTTCGGCTTCGTGGCGCTGCTCGGGACCCTGGCGCTGGGCGGGATGATCATGCGCAATACCGTGATCCTGGTCGATCAGATCCGTCAGTACCAGGCCGACGGGCATGGTGTCTGGGAATCAGTGCGCGAATCGGCAGTGCGCCGGTTTCGCCCGATTCTGCTGACCGCTGCGGCGGCGGTCCTGGCCATGGTGCCGCTGTCGCGCGATGTGCTCTGGGGGCCGATGGCCTTTGCGATCATGGGCGGCCTGATTGTCGCGACCATCATGACCGTGCTGTTCGTCCCTGCGCTCTATGTCGCCTGGTACCGGGTACGGCCCGATGCAGCCTCGTCAGCGCGGTGAGCGTTTGACGGCGACCTCGCTGCATCGCTGAGTCGCCGGACGAGGTCGACTGAACGAGTTGACCGACTGAATCGAGCGGCAACAGGCGACCTGCTGAGCGCCGGTCGTCTGTTGCCCGAGTGCTTGTGCGGCCTTCCCGACGGGACACTGTCTGCCTTCGTCTACAATGACGGGTTGACGGAGCACCGGTGCTCCTGCGCGGCCGTGGCGGAATTGGTAGACGCACCAGGTTTAGGTCCTGGCGCCGCAAGGTGTGAAGGTTCGAGTCCTTTCGGCCGCACCAGTTGGCAGCAAGCCTTCTTTACCCAGATGGTCGGTCTGCACGCGCCTGATGCCCGGTCCCACTTTATTTTGCCGAACTACTTTGCCGAACACGATTGGATAACGACAAGATGGCCACTCAACTGGAATCGACTGGCGCTCTCGAGCGCCGCCTCAGCCTCTCGGTCTCGCTGGCCGACGTGGGTCAGCAGGTCGAACGCAAATTGCGCGATATGGCGCGCTCGGTCCGCATGCCCGGTTTTCGGCCGGGCAAAGTACCGATGAAAATGATCGAGCAATCTTATGGCGCTCAGACGCAGGGCGAAGTGCTCGGTGATGCGGTCTCCAAAGCGTTCAGCGATGCGGTGGCCGAGCACGGTCTTCGCGTGGCCGGCCAGCCTAAGATCGATATGCGTGAAGGGGCTGAAGAAGGTACGGCCGGTTTTTCGGCGACCTTCGAGGTCTATCCCGAGGTGGTTCTGGGTGACGTGTCCACCCTCGCGTTCGAGCGCAAGACCTGCGAAATCGGTGATGCCGAAATTGACAAGACCATCGAGATCCTGCGCAAACAGCGCACCGTGTGGGATGAGGCCGCCACCGCAGCCGCCGATGGTGATCGGGTAACGATCGACTTCGCCGGCACCCTCGAGGGCGTGGCGTTCAACGGTGGCTCAGCCACCGATTTCCCGTTCGTGCTCGGCGAAGGCCGCATGCTGACCGACTTCGAAACCGGCGTGCGCGGTGCTGCTGCCGGTGCAACCGTGAGCTTTCCGGTTGCGTTCCCGGTCGACTATTCAGCCCCTGACCTCGCCGGCAAAACCGCTCAGTTCGAGGTCACGGTTCGCAAGGTCGAGTCCCCGCGATTGCCGGCGCTCGATGCCGATTTTGCCGTGGCGCTGGGCGTGACCGATGGTGATCTCGACAAGCTGCGCAGTGATGTGCGCGGCAATCTCGAGCGTGAAGTCACTCAGCGGCTGGCCAACCTCAACAAGACCGCCGTCATGGAAGCGCTTCCTAAGCTGGCCGAATTCGAGGTGCCCAAGGCACTGGCCCAGTCCGAATCCGAGGTCCTCGCCGAGCGAGCCAAGGCCGACTTCAAGCAGCGCGGCATGGATGTCGCCAATATGCCGATTCCGCCCGATGCTTTCATCGAGGCGGCGATCAAGCGGGTGCGTCTGGGCCTGATCGTCGGCGAGATCGTCAAGGGCAGCGCGCTTGCGGCCAAGCCCGATCAGCTGCGCAAGCGGATCGAGGAGTTTGCGCAGTCCTATGAGAATCCCGGCGAAGTGATTCGCTGGTACTTCAGCGACCGCGAGCGTCTGGCCGAAGTCGAGGCGATGGTGGTCGAGCAGAATGTTGTCGACTGGGCGCTGTCCAAGGCAAGCGTGACCGACAAGTCGGTGAGCTTTGACGAACTGATGGCCGCAAACGGCTGAACACAAGGAGACGACGATGACTTTCAACAGCCTGGTCGAAGATCTGGTCAATGCCCAACTGTCTCAGGCCCCGCGTGGACTGGGTATGGTGCCGATCGTGATCGAGCAAAGTGGCCGCGGCGAGCGTGCTTACGACATCTATTCGCGGCTGCTTCGCGAGCGGGTGATCTTCCTGGTCGGTCCGGTCATGGACCAGACTGCCAACCTGATCGTCGCCCAGCTGCTCTTTCTCGAGTCGGAGAATCCCGACAAGGACATCAGCCTCTACATCAACTCGCCGGGCGGATCGGTCTCGGCCGGTCTGGCGATGTTCGACACCATGCGCTTCGTCAAACCCGATGTCTCGACCCTGTGCATGGGCATTGCGGCGAGCATGGGCGCGTTTCTGCTGGCGGCAGGCGCCAAGGGCAAACGTTATTCCCTGCCTAACTCGCGCATCATGATTCATCAGCCGTCGGGTGGCGCGCAGGGCCAGGCTTCGGACATCGAGATCCAGGCCAAAGAAATTCTTTATCTGCGCGAAAGGCTCAACCGTCTGATGGCAGAAGCGACCGGTCAGCCGATCGAGCGCATCGCCCGTGACACCGACCGTGACAACTTTTTGTCGGCAGAAGATGCGGTAAGCTATGGACTGATCGATCGGACCATTGCAAGCCGTTCAGAGTCGGTTCCGGCGTGATCGTTTCTTCAAGCCAGGGGCTTCGGGCAAAGCGGGTTCTGCGGCGGAGTGACCATGTCTGAGAAAAAGGGTTCGAGCGAAAAGCTGCTCTATTGCTCCTTTTGCGGCAAGAGCCAGCATGAGGTGCGAAAGCTCATCGCCGGCCCTTCGGTGTTCATCTGTGATGAATGCATCGAGTTGTGCAACGACATCATTCGCGACGAGACCCAGGCTGACACTCAGTCAGCCTTCAAGTCCGGCCTGCCGACGCCTCACGAAATCTGCGCCATTCTCGACCAGTACGTCATCGGTCAGAACATCGCCAAGAAGATCCTTGCGGTCGCGGTCTACAACCACTACAAGCGGCTTCGCCATAAGGGCAAGAAAGAAGAAGTCGAGTTGGCCAAGAGCAATATCCTGCTGGTCGGCCCCACCGGCAGCGGCAAGACGCTGCTCGCCCAGACGCTGGCCCGCATGCTCAATGTGCCCTTCGTCATCGCTGATGCCACGACGCTCACCGAGGCGGGCTATGTTGGCGAGGATGTCGAGAACATCATTCAGAAGCTGCTTCAGAACTGCAATTACGAAGTCGAGAAAGCCCAGAACGGCATCGTTTACATCGACGAGATCGACAAGATCTCTCGAAAGTCCGATAACCCCAGCATCACGCGTGATGTGTCGGGCGAAGGGGTACAGCAGGCCCTGCTCAAGCTGGTTGAAGGCACGGTGGCGTCGGTGCCGCCGCAGGGCGGACGAAAGCATCCGAATCAGGACTTCGTTCAGATCGACACCACCAATATTCTGTTCATTTGCGGTGGCGCTTTCGACGGTCTCGAGAAAGTCATTCGCAATCGCTCAGAGCGCAGTGGCATCGGCTTCGGTGCCGAAGTTCGCAGTGCCTCCGAGCGTGCAGTCGGTGCGGTGCTGCGTGAAGTCGAGCCCGAAGACCTCATCAAGTTCGGCCTGATCCCCGAGCTGGTTGGGCGTCTTCCGGTGGTGGCAACGCTCGATGAGCTCGATGAAGAGGCCATGATCGAGATCCTGGTCGAGCCCAAGAACGCGCTGGTCAAGCAGTATCAGAAGCTCTTCGCGATGGAAGGCGCCGAGCTCGAGATCCGACCGGCAGCGATGCTCGCGATTGCCCGCAAGGCGCTTAAGCGCAAGACCGGTGCGCGAGGCTTGCGATCGATTCTCGAGCATGTGCTGCTCGACATCATGTTCGAGTTGCCGACGCTGCAGAACGTCCAGAAGGTCGTGATCGATGAAAACGCGATCGACGGCGAAGGCAAGCCGCTCATCATTTATGCCGATGCCCCCAAGGTGGCTGGCGCCAACTGAGCCGAACCAAGGTGGCGGTGCCGCTTTGTTCGACCACTGCGTTCGTATCCGGCTGATCCGCATCCGCGGTGTCGTTGCCTGACTGTCCCGCAGCTCGAGCCGTGGCGTCTCTTCCCACTTCAGCATGAGCATGCCTGGCGCGGGGCTTTGCGCAATCCATTTCGCAATGCCTTGCGTATCGGTCTGTTTGCATTGACCGATCATCGGCATCCAGCCCCTGCTTCTGCGGGCTTTCTCGATTCTCAATCGGCGTATGCTTGAAACGGTCGCACTCGTCCCAAGCTCCTGATGGTTCGCCGTCCAAAAGGAATCCTCCTGATGTCTGAATCCACGCCCGTTGTGTTCCAGTCACTGCCGCTGCTGCCTTTGCGCGATGTGGTGGTTTTTCCGCACATGGTGATTCCGCTCTTTGTCGGGCGTCCCAAGTCCATCAAGGCACTTGAAGCTGCGATGGAGGCTGGCAAGAGCATCATGCTGGTCGCCCAGAAAAACGCGTCGAAAGACGATCCTGTAGCCGCCGACATCTACGAAATCGGTTGCGTCTCCAATATTCTTCAGATGCTCAAGCTTCCGGATGGCACGGTCAAAGTGCTCATCGAAGGCTCGCATCGGGCGCGCCTGTCGGGCATCGACGACAGCGGTGCACACTTCACCTGCGACGTCACCGGCATCGACGAAGGCCCCGATCCGGGTGCCGAGGTCGAGGCCCTGCGCCGCGCGATCCTGGCTCAGTTCGACCAGTATGTGAAGCTCAACAAGAAGATCCCGCCCGAGATCCTGACTTCGCTTGGCGGCATCGACGATGCCGGCCGTCTGGCCGACACGATTGCGGCCCATCTGCCGATCAAGATCGAGCAGAAGCAGGACATTCTCGAGACCCTCGCCATTGGTGAGCGGCTTGAAAAGCTGCTGGCCCAGATCGAGACTGAGCTCGATATCCTGCAGGTCGAAAAGCGCATCCGTGGTCGCGTCAAGCGCCAGATGGAAAAGAGCCAGCGCGAGTACTACCTCAACGAGCAGGTCAAGGCGATCCAGAAGGAGCTCGGCGAAGGTGAAGACGGCGCCGACATGGAAGAGATCGAGAAGAAGATCCGCCTTGCCCGGATGCCGGCCGAAGCTCGCAAGAAGGCCGAGGCCGAGCTCAAGAAGCTCAAGCTCATGTCACCGATGTCGGCAGAGGCCACGGTTGTTCGCAACTACATCGACGTGTTGGTCGGTCTGCCGTGGCGCAAGAAGAGCAAGGTCAACAACGATCTGGCCAATGCCGAGGCGGTGCTCGACCAAGACCATTTCGGTCTCGACAAGGTCAAGGAACGCATCCTTGAATATCTCGCTGTCCAACAGCGTGTTGACAAGCTCAAGGCGCCGATCCTGTGTCTGGTCGGGCCGCCTGGTGTCGGCAAGACCTCGCTGGGTCAGTCGATTGCGCGCGCCACCAATCGCAAATTCGTGCGCATGGCGCTCGGCGGTGTGCGCGACGAGGCCGAAATCCGCGGTCATCGGCGTACCTACATCGGTTCGATGCCGGGCAAGATCCTGCAGAACATCGCCAAGGTCGGCGTCCGCAATCCCTTCTTCCTGCTCGACGAAGTCGACAAGATGGGCATGGACTTCCGCGGCGATCCGTCGTCGGCGCTGCTCGAGGTGCTTGATCCGGAGCAGAACCACACCTTCGTCGACCATTACGTCGAGGTCGACTACGACCTGTCGGATGTGATGTTCGTGGCGACCGCCAACTCACTGAATATTCCGCCGGCGCTGCTCGATCGGATGGAAGTCATTCGGTTGTCGGGCTATACCGAAGACGAAAAGACCAGCATCGCCCAGCGTTATCTTCTGCCCAAGCAGCAGAAGAATAATGGTCTGAAGGCGGGTGAACTGACGGTCTCCGAGCCGGCCTTGCGCGACATCGTCCGCTACTACACCCGCGAAGCCGGCGTGCGGGCGCTCGAACGCGAGCTCTCGAAGATCTGCCGCAAGGTCGTTAAGACCCTGCTGCTCAAGAAGGACGACAAGAAGGTCGCGATCACCCCCAAGAATCTCGACAAGTTCCTTGGTGTGCGTCGCTTCTCCTTTGGCATCGCCGAGAAGGAAAATCAGGTCGGCCAGGTCACCGGGCTTGCCTGGACCGAGGTGGGCGGCGAGTTGCTGACCATCGAAGCGGTTGCGGTGCCCGGCAAGGGCAAGACCACCTTTACCGGCAAACTCGGTGATGTGATGCAGGAGTCAATCAAGGCCGCCATGACCGTGGTGCGCAGACGCCAGCAGCGTCTGGGCATCAAGGCGGGCTTCCATGAAAACCTCGACATCCACATCCACGTCCCCGAGGGCGCTACCCCCAAGGACGGGCCGTCTGCCGGTATTGCGATGACCACGGCGCTGGTATCGATGCTGACCGATATTCCGGTGCGGGCCGATGTCGCGATGACCGGTGAGATCACGCTGCGAGGCGAGGTGCTGCCCATTGGTGGACTGAAGGAAAAGCTGCTCGCCGCTCATCGTGGTGGCATCAAGACCGTACTGATCCCAGAAGAAAACGCGAAGGATCTCGCCGACATTCCTGACAACGTCAAGAATCGACTCGAAATCATTCCGGTCAAATGGATCGATCGGGTGCTTGAACTCGCACTTGAGCGCGCACCGGCCCCGTTGCCCGAGGAGGAGGTCGTTTCGGCACCTGCGGATGCTGCGGCCAAGGCCACGCCAGCGGCTGAGGCGGCTGGTCCGACCGTGGTAGTGAAACACTGAACGGGCATCTGAGCCTGGTCTGATTCGGGTGACCGTGCCCGAGCTGCGAGAGCGGCTCGGGCATCGTTTCTTGATGGGCCAAACTGCCCTGTGTTAAGGTCAGCACGCTGTCTGGGTGCTTAGCTCAGTTGGTAGAGCGGCGCCCTTACAAGGCGTAGGTCGGGGGTTCGAGCCCCTCAGCACCCACCATCCCAATCAGCGTGTTGACGGCGTCCGGGCCTCTACAACATGCCCCCGGAGACTGTTCATGCGACGCCCGTTTGCCCTATCGGCGCTATCGATCTTTGCCGCCATCACGCTTGCGGCTTGCGCCCAGTTGCCTGCCCAGTCGCAATCGTCCAGCACGCCAACCGCAACCGCTGTCGTGGCACAGGCACCCTCCGCACGCCCGGCGGTGAAATCCGCGACCTGGGTCGCGCGTGACTTCCGGTTTCATACCGGCGAGACCCTGCCGGCTGTGACGGTCGCCTATCGCACGCTGGGCAATCCGGCAGGCGAAGCGGTGATGCTGTTGCACGGCACGACCGGCAACGGCGGAAACTTTCTCGCCGCCGCTTTTGCCGACGAGATGTTCGGCCCAGGCCAGCCGCTGGACGCGACCCGTTACTTCATCATCCTGCCCGATTCGATCGGGACCGGCGATTCAAGCAAACCCTCGGATGGCCTGCGTGCAAAATTCCCGCGCTACAGCTACGAGGATATGGTCGATGCGCAGTATCGGCTAATGACCGAAGGCCTGGGTATCCGGCATCTTCGGCTGGTGCTCGGCAATTCGATGGGCGGGATGCAGGCCTGGATCTGGGCCAGTCGCTATCCGAAGGCGATGGATGCGGTGGTGCCGATGGCGTCGATGCCGGTCGCCATGTCGGGGCGCAACTGGATGACCCGACGGCTCATCATCGACTCGGTTCGCAACGATCCGGCGTATCGGGGCGGCGACTACACCGTGCAGCCCGCGAGCCTTCAGTTCGCCTCGGTCATGTATGGCGTGGCCACCAATGGCGGCGATCAGGCGCTTTATGCCGCGGCACCCACGCGTGCCAAAGCCGATGCGCTGCTCGATGCGCGTCTGAAATCACCTTTCATCGCTGATGCTAATGACCATGTCTATCAATGGGATGCATCGCGAGACTATGACCCGTCGTCGCGCCTCGGGCTGATCCAGGCTTATGTGCTGGCCATCAATTCGGCGGACGACGAGCGCAATCCGCCCGAGCTTGGCGTGATGGAAGTCGAGATGGCCCGCATTCCCCATGCCCGGTTGCTGGTCGTTGCCGGCAGCGCGCAAACCGCCGGACATGGCACGACCGCGCAGGCAAAATGGTGGAAAGAAAATTTCAGAATCTGGCTTCAAGGCGTCCCGAAGCAGGTGCAGTAACGGTGGTCGCGACAGCGCTGTTCAGTGGCTGCGGATGATCAGCGTGTGATTTCCTCACGCTTTGGGTTGTGGTAATATCGAAGGCTTGTCGCCAAGGATTAGAGCAGTGTTCTTTGGTAACTTAGCAAGACATTCAGGAGTGGTAGTTCAGTTGGTTAGAATACCGGCCTGTCACGCCGGGGGTCGCGGGTTCGAGCCCCGTCCACTCCGCCAGACTGATGACGCAAGCAAGGGGCGAACGAGAGTTCGCCCCTTTTTGCTAGTCGCTTCCGAAAAGAGCCCAGCCCATGTTTGACGCCGTTCGAAAACATCAGCGCCTGCTGCAGTTTTTCCTGCTGATCCTCATCCTGCCGGCCTTCGTGTTCTTCGGTATTTCCGGTTACCAGGGAACCTCATCTCGCGATGCAGGCCTGGCGTCGGTCGACGGCGTGCCGATTACGCAGCAAGAGTTCGATCAGGCGATGCGACAGCGCATCGAGCAGATGCGCCAGATGATGGGCGGCACGCTCGATGCCAAGCTGTTCGATACGCCCGAAGCGCGCAAGGAAGTCCTCGACGGGCTGATCGCGCAAAAGTCGATTGCCGCCGATGCCGCCGAGCGCAAGATCGTGGTCACCGACGAGCAGGTCCGCCAATACATTCTGAGTGTCCCGGGGTTGCGCAAGCCCGACGGCGGCTTCGATGAGCCGCGCTACAAGGCGCTGCTGAGTTCGCAGAACATGACGCCGGCGATCTTCGAATCGCGTATCCGCAGCGAGCTTGCGATGCAGGCGCTGCCGGATTCGGTCGACACATCGGCCATCCTTCCCAAGGCAGTCCGTGATCAGGTCGTCGCGCTGCAGGAAGAAGGGCGCGAGATCCGCTTTGTGCGTTTCGCGGCCGCCGACTATGCCTCGCGCGTCAATCCGACCGATGCGCAGATCAAGGCTTATTACGACGGCCATCCGAAGGAGTTCGAGACGCCCGAATCGGCCCGTATCGAGTATCTGGTGCTCGGTCGCGAGGCACTGGCCGAGCAGGTCGTGGTGGGCGAAGAAGACCTCAAGACCTACTATGAGCAGAACAAGGCCCGGTTCGGTGTGCCCGAGGAGCGGCGTGCCCGTCATATTCTCGTGAAGGCGAGTCCGAAGGCGCTCGATAAGGCCAAGGAGTTGCTCGCCAGGGTCAAGGCCGATCCCGCTCAGTTTGCCGCCACTGCAAAGGCCAGCTCTGATGATCCGGGTTCGGCCACACAGGGTGGTGACCTCGGTTTTTTTGCCCGCGGCATGATGGTCAAGCCCTTTGCCGATGCGGTGTTTTCGATCAAGGAGGGTGAGATCGTCGGCCCGATTGAGACCGAGTTCGGACAGCACATCATCCAGTTGACCGAGATTCGTCCGGCGACCGAAAAATCCTTTGCGTCGGTCCGCACTGATATCGAGAAGGAAGTCCGACTGCAGCAGGCCGGACAGAAGTTCGCCGAGTCGGCCGATGCCTTCACGAACACGGTTTACGAGCAGTCCGATTCGCTCAAACCTGCGGCCGACAAATACAAACTTCAGATCCGCTCGGTCGACGGGGTAACCCGCCAACCCTTGCCAGGCGTGGCGCCCGGTTCACCGCTTGCCAATGCCCGGCTGCTGTCGGCGATCTTTGGGGACGATGTTGTTCGCAACAAGCGCAACACCGAGGCGATCGAGATCGCACCGGGACAGATGGCATCGGCCCGTGTTGTCGAGTACAAGCCGGCTCAGGTCAAAGCGCTCGATCTGGTTCGCGATCAGGTTCGTCAGAAGGTGATTGCGCAAGAGGCGGGCATTCTTGCCAAAGCGGCTGCCGAGTCGCGGCTCGCCGCACTCAAGGCAGGAAAATCTGACGACACCGGCTTCTCGCCGCCTCGCGCGGTGACTCGCGCTGGGGCCGAAGGCCTGCCCGCCGGTGCGCTCGATGTGGTTTATCGCCTGCCGGCTCAGCCGCTCCCAGCCTACGGCACGGTTGATCTGGGCGCAGACGGTCATGCGCTGGTCTGGCTGACCCGAATCATGCCTGCCGATGCCGCACAGCTTGCGCTGCGTCAGGCATCGATCGGTCAGCAACTGCTGCGTGTTCAGGGCCAGCAGGACACGGTCAGCTACATCGATGCGGTCAAGGCTCGTTCAAAAGTCGTCGTTCGCCCGGTCGACGCCGCCGGCAAAAGCGCCGACTCTCGTCAGCCCTGAGGTGACTGGGTCCGGCCGGGTCCGCTCGGGTCGGGCCCTCGCCAGTCCAGTCCAGGCCTCGCCAGGCTTAGCCAGTCCGCCCCAGCCTCATCAGTTCGTCGGCCGCCTCGCTGAGCGCGGTGGGCACGGTCGAGGCGATCCTCACCACAGGGGCTGCGGCGAGCTGATCGAAATTGCGCTTCATTGATCGGTCGTAGCTTGGGTCGTAATGCTCGAGGAGCAATCGCTCGACCAGCTCCGGCCAAAGGTCGGTGTCGACAAGCGCTTTCCATTCACTGATTCGCTGAGCACCGTGCAAGGGGATCATGCAGTCGAGCAGGGTGAAGAGCCGCGGAGCGTCTTTCAGAAAGTGCTGGTACTCGTCGAGCAGGAAATGGCTTCGAACGTCGATCGGGGCCTCGACGATCGCCACCTGTGAGGCTCGGATGCGCTCGATCAGTGCGCCGGGTATCTGACATTGGCCGATCTTGCGGCTCTCGGACTCGACAAAGACCGGCTGCTCGGCGGAGAAAGTCCGCAGCGTTTCCCAGAGCATGGTTTCGAACCGCTTCTGGCCAGGCTGCGCTTCAGTAGGCAGGCCACCGAGCAGCGATCCGCGATGACTGGCGATTTTTTCGAGATCGAGTACCTGCCCGCCTTTCAGCGCGATCTGCTCGAGCAGGCGACTCTTGGCGCTGCCGGTTCGGCCACCGACCACGATCAGTCGCAAGGGCCTGGGCAGGATGTCGAGCTCGGCAATCACATGACGCCGAAAGGCGCGATACCCCCCCTCGATGACCGTCGTTCGCCAGCCGATACGGGCCATGACGGTCGCGAGTGACCCTGAGCGCTGACCGCCTCGCCAGCAATAGACCAGGGGTCGAAAGTCGCGGTCGCGCTCGGCAAACAGGCGATCGATCAGGTCGCCGATATTGCGCGCCGCGATCGCGGCGCCAAGTCGGCGGGCTTCGAAAGCATCGACCTGCGCGTGAGTGGTACCGACCAGCGCGCGCTGCGCGTCATCGAGCACTGGCGCGTTGATCGCGCCCGGGAGACGATCTTCGGCGTATTCTGACGGGCTCCGGGCATCGATGACGGCATTGAATTCGTCCAGTCGAGCCACAACCTCTTCAATCGGCGCAATTGCCGGGTCCTTCATTTCTGGCGTCCATGAAAGTCTTCGATCTCGCCTGCGAACATGACCATGCCTTTGAGGGCTGGTTCGGGTCGGCGCAGGACTATGACACGCAATTGGCTCGCCATCTGATCGAGTGTCCGATGTGCGCCAGCACCAGCATCCGACGCATGCCGTCGGCACCGCGCCTGAATCTGTCGGGTGCCAGCGAGCGGCCAGCCGCCGATCGCAGCAGCAGTGAACGCGGCCTTGTGCCGCAGCCTTCTGGCACCAGCGAGCCGAGTGCGGTCGCGCTCGCGCCGCGCGAGCTTCAGGCTCGGCTGATCGAGATGGCCCGCAAGCTGATCGCCAGTACCGAGGATGTCGGCGATCGTTTCGCGCAGGAAGCTCGGCGTATTCACTACAACGAGGCGCCGGAGCGCGCCATTCGCGGAGTGGCCAGCAGGCAGGAGGCGAGGGATCTGGCCGATGAAGGCATCGATGTGGTGTCGATTGCCTTGCCTCAGGCGCTCAAGCAGCCCTTGCAGTAGTCCCGTCACGGCCCGCCGCCCGCGCCCCTGCGCAAGGATCGGGCGCGGCCGCGCAGCTCGCATGGCGCCTCAGCGTTTGGCGTACTGGGTCTTGCCAAAGAGGATCTCGCGGGCGGCCTGATCGAGCTCGGGTTTGCGCCGATCGGCCAGGATGGTGATGCCGCGCTGCACCGCAGGCCGGTTGCCGATGGCCTCGAACCAGGCCTTGACGTTGGGGAACTCGCCAAGGTCGATGCCTTGCCTTTCATGCGATCGCAGCCACGGCCAGACAGCCATGTCGGCAATGGTGTATTCCTTGCCGGCGATGTAGTCGTTGGTGGCCAGCTGATTGTCCATCACGCCATAAAGGCGCCTGGCTTCACTGGAGAAACGGTTGATCGCATACTCGACTTTCTCAGGCGCATAGGCTCGGAAGTGATGGGTCTGGCCAAGCATCGGGCCGACACTGGCCATCTGGAACATCAGCCACTGCAGGGCCTGATACTTGCCCCGGGTGGAGCGGGGCAGGAAACGCCCGGTCTTGCCGGCCAGATAGAGCAGGATGGCACCCGACTCGAAGAGCGAGATCGGCTCGCCATCGGGACCATCGGGATCGGTGATCGCAGGAATCCGGTTGTTCGGGCTGATGGCCAGGAAGCCAGGCGAGAACTGTTCGCCGGTGCTGATGTCGACGGCGTGAGCGGCATAGGGCAGCCCGCATTCCTCGAGCATGATGTGGACCTTGTGGCCATTCGGTGTGGCCCATGAATAGACATCGATCATCGTTGCATCACTCCAGGAGGTTGGGCAGACCGTGGTCTGCCGGGGGGCATTGCGTCGCCGGATCTGTATCAGCGGATGTGTCAGCGGACCTTTTGCGCGGCCGCCCAGGCAATCTGGGCCAGCGGCCTGACGCGCTTGGCCTGATCGAGCGCCTGCGGACTTGAGGCCGTGCCGTCGAGTGCCCGCTTGACGATGCCCTGCAGAATCGCGGCCAGTCGAAATGCGTTGTAGGCGAGATAGAAATCCCAGTGGCCAATGCCGCTGCGATTCGTTCGTTCGCAATAGCGTCGGATGTACTCGGCCTCGGATGGAACGCCCAGGGCTGCAATGTCGACGCCTGCAATGCCACGGAACTGACCGGGCGGAATATGCCAGCTCATGCAGTGATAGGAGAAGTCGGCCAGCGGATGGCCGATCGTGGCCAGCTCCCAGTCGAGCACCGCCAGCACCTTCGGTTGATGGCGATCGAAGATCATGTTGTCGAGGCGATAGTCGCCATGCACGATCGAGGTCTCATCGCCTTCAGGGATGTGCGAGGGGAGCCACGCGAGCAGCTCATCCATCTCATCGATCTTTTCGGTCTGCGACAACTGATATTGCTTGGACCAGCGCCCGATCTGGCGTGCGAAGTAGTTGCCCGGTTTGCCGAAGTCGGTGAGTCCGACCTGGACGATATCGACGTTATGCAGCGCTGCCATGATCCGGTTCATCTCGTCATAGATCTGGCTGCGCTCGGCATTGGACAGGCCCGGTAGCGACTGGTCCCAGAGCACGCGGCCATCAACGCAGTCCATGATGTAGAACGCACGTCCGATCACGCCTTCGTCTTCGCACAGGCCATAGACACGTGCGACCGGGACATCGGTATTGGCGAGTGCAGACAGCACCCGGAATTCGCGCTCGACCGCATGCGCCGAGGGAAGCAGTTTGGCGGCCGGTCCGGGCTTGGATCGCATCACATAGCTGTGACCGGGAGTGGTCAGTTTGAAGGTCGGGTTTGACTGTCCGCCCTTGAACTGCTCGACCGTGACCGGTCCGCGAAAGCCTTCGACATGGTCCCGCATCCAGGCTTCGAGTGCGCCGACATCAAAACGCTGGCGTTCAGAGACCGCCTGGGTCCCGATGTTGCTGTCGAGGTTCTCGCTGCTCATGCTGTCTCCATCCAGATGATTTGACCGGGCCTGTTGCGACGTCGCCGGGTCTGTCTGCTTAGTCGTTGTGCAACAAGGACAGGCCGAGCTGCGCGCGGCGACGCAACCACAGGCTCGGGCGGTAACGCGGGTCGGCGGTGACCGAATGAATGCCGGTCAGCACTTGTGCAACCGTGGCTGCGCCAAGCGCATCGCCCATCGACAGCGGACCCATCGGATAGCCGAGACCGAGCCTGACGGCGAGGTCGATGTCGGCCGGATCGGCGATGCGTTGCTGCGCGATCTCGCAGGACACCGCGACCATCATCGCCACGATGCGCTGGGCAACGAAGCCGCCACTGTCGCGTAACAGGCTGGCGCGGGCGCCGTCGGCCATGAACAGGCGCTGAGCCGCCATCGCCAGCACCGGATCGGTGGCCGGGGTCGACATCAGGACGCGCCGTCGGCAGGCCTTTGCGCCGAAGGGAAAGAGCGTGTCGATCGCAATGCTGCGCTCGGCCGGCAGACGCGCTTCGCTGACGGCCGCCGTGGCATCGATGCCAAGCGGCGCGATCAGCACCAGGCTGTCTGCGCCGGGGGCGTCGTGGTTATCGAGCGGGGCACCGAGCGCAGCCACCAGTTCGCAAAGGGCCGAACGCTGTGGGCCGGGGGCCACCCAGACTCGCGTGAAAGGCGCCGGTCCGGCGAGCGCAGGTGGTTCGGTTTCGGGTATCGCGATCTGCTGGCCGGCTTCGTGGCGATAAAAGCCTTCGCCGGTCTTGCGACCGAGCAGGCCGCCGGCCACACGCTGGGCGGCCAGTGCCGAGGGGCGAAAACGCGGCTCGTCATAGAACTGCCGGTAGATCGACTCCATGACCGGATGCGAGACATCGAGGCCGGTCAGGTCGAGCAGCTCGAAGGGGCCGAGCTTGAAGCCCGCTCCGCCGAAATTGACCTGCTCGCGCATGATGCGATCGACGGTGTAGGGGTCGGTCACGCCTTCGCCGACCAGCTTCAGGGCTTCGGTGCCGTAACCGCGGCCGGCATGATTGATCAGGAACCCCGGGGCGTCCTGGGCGATGACCGGCGCATGCCCGGTGCGTCGTGTGAGCGCGAGCAGGGTCTCGACCGTGGCAGCTGCCGTGCGGGCGCCGCGGATCACCTCGACTACCTTCATCAGCGGAACCGGATTGAAAAAGTGATAGCCGGCGACCCGCTCGGGATGCCGGCATGCCGATGCAATCGCGGTAACCGACAGCGAGGACGTGTTGGAGACCAGCACCGCGTCGGGCGCAACAAGACTTTCGAGCTCGGCAAACAGGCGCTTTTTGACTGCGAGGTCTTCAACGATGGCTTCGATCACGACATCGGCGGGGGCGAGCTCGGCGAGCGCCGCGACTGGCTGCAAGCGTGCCAGCGTGTCGTCGCACGCCTCGCGAGTGATCTTGCCTTTGTCGGCCAGCTTGCCGATGGCCTCGGCGACCGAGGCCTGCGCCGCCATCGCAGCGCCCGGTGCGGCGTCATGCAGAAGGACCCGGTGACCCGCCTGCGCAAAAAGCTGCGCGATGCCACGGCCCATTGCGCCGGCGCCAACAACGCCGATTACTGCTGATTCAACTGTTTTCATCCCTGCGATTGTACCTTGGCGTCGATGGCTGCCGCTTTCGAGGCGGCCTGGATTCTGGGCTCATTCGCTCCTTGAGGTGTCGGTCGCCATCAACGACCGATTCGGGCGCACCGGCCGGAAATGACACGCAATTCTCTTCGCTGAAAACCTGGCATGTAAAACTGCGAGCCGATCCAGTCATTCGATCAAACAGTGCAGGGGTGTTGATGGACAAGCGACAGCAAAACAGTCAGGGCGCCTGGGGGCACGGCGGCAGTTTGGTACTCGGCTTGCGCTGCAAGCCTGCAGGCGAAAGACGCTGGTCAGCCTGCTCGTCGATGTCATTTGCGGTGATCATCGCGACGGTATTGGCCTTGTTCAGCCTGGTCGGCCAACCCGCGACCGCTGCCGCGAACAACCGCGCTCGTGACGCCGGCTTCAGCGCCGACTGGTCACCGGAAGACTGCGGAATTTTCAAGCTCGGGGAAAAGGACGATGAGGCACTGTGCGGCTATGTCTCGGTGCCATTGCACCATGGCAAAACCGATTCGCCTCGCATCCGTCTTGCGGTGGTCCTGATCCCGGCGGCAGACCAGGCCAATCGCAAATCCGATCCGCTTTTTCTCGCTCAGGGTGGGCCAGGCGGCTCGACGATCGGTGGCTTTGCGCAGGTCCTGCTGGCCGATCAGGCCAAGCGCCCGGTCCTTAATCGGGATCTGGTGCTCTGGGATCAGCGCGGCACCTACTTCTCGCAGCCGCGACTGCAGTGCCGGGAAACCACGAAATTGCCGGCTAACGCCAAGCCGGAACAGGAGCGCGCGGCCCTTGCCCAGTGCGGCAAACGCCTGCATGCCGAAGCCGGCGATCTGTCCGCCTTCAATTCGCTCGAGAATGCGCGCGATGCCGATGCGATCCGTGCGGCGCTCGGCTACGAAAAATTTAATTTCTATGGTGTGTCCTACGGCACCGAGCTGGGCCAGTTCCTGATGCGCGAGCGCCCGCAGCATCTGAGGGCGGTCATCCTGGACGCGGTCGTGCCGCTGGGATTCAGCCTGGTCACCGATGTGCCGGTGGTCAAGCAGCGGGTCATGCAGCAGTTCTCAAGCGCCTGTCGCGAATCCGAGGCCTGCAATCTCGCCTACCCGGGACTGGGCGATCGCTATCTCGCTTTGCTGGACAAGCTCGACAAATCGCCGGTGACACTCCCCGCCCCAAGCGCCCCTCTGCTCGGCAAGGCGCGCCCTGCAAGCCCTCCTGCAAGTCCTGCTGCCAACTCACCTGCTGAAGCCGACACCATGAGCGGCCGCGATCTCGACGCCGCGCTCTACCAGTCGATCTACTCGCGCGAGGCTGTGCCGCTGGTGCCCTACATCATCGAGCGCGCCGAACAGGGGGACTACAGCTTTGCGATCAATTTCGTGCAGCTGATGCAGGCCTCGCGCAGCGACATGGCCGACGGCATGTACATGGCGGTGGTCTGCTCGGAGTATGGCGATACGCCTGATGTGGCATTGAAGTTTCCAGGCGTGATCAAGCGACTCGCCGATGAGGCAGCAGAAGATGGCAAGCAGATTCTCGAAGTCTGTCGGGACTGGGGCATCAGGCTGCTCGACAAATCGCTGCTCGAGCCGGTGCGCTCCGATATCCCCACTTTGCTGATCTCGGGCAGCTTCGATCCGATCACGCCGCCTGCTCATGCGCAGCGGGTCGCCTCCCATCTGTCGCGCGCTCAGTCGGTCACCTTCGCGCGTGGCGCTCACGGTCAGGCCTTTTTGCTGCCTTGCGCCAACCGGCTGATCTCGGACTTTTTGGACAATCCTGATGCCAGACCGCAAGCGGCGTGTGCCAACGAGGCTGCTCCGGTGTTCTTTACGCCGGATCAACTGGTGAGTCTGCCGGTACGCCGTGGCATCTCGAGCGCCAGCGCGAGCATTCAGGAGCATCTTGCGGCGCTTGCGGGTCCGGCAGCCGTGGTCGCCTTCGCACTGCTGCTGCTCTTTAGCGCCATTCCGGTTTACAGCGTCACCGAGATCGTGCGGGTGTTTCGGGCGCGCACCTGGCAGCCTCCGCAGGGATGGTCGGGGCGCCTGCTGGCTGCAGCAACGTGGATACCGGTACTTGCCGGACTCACGCTGCTGGGTTTCCTGCTGTTTTCGCTGCGCCAACTCGCGGGTGAAGTCGGTCGCAATCAGTTCTTGCTGCTGGTCGGGGCACTACCGATGGGCGTCAAGTCGATGACCTGGTGGCTGCTGCCCTATGCGGCAGCCCTGCTGCTGATGACGCTTGCAATGGTCCAGATCTGGCGGCATCAGGCGCGCAGCAAACTGGGGCGGCTTTACTACACGCTGCTTGTGGTGGCCGGTTGGGCAGTCTGTCTGGCGCTTGTCAGGACCGGGCTTTTCGGTTGGTGAGCGCAGGGTCCGCGGCTAGAGCGCGGGCAAAGCGCGGCCAACGCGGACCAGTCATCGAACTTGTGTACCCTTTGAGTTTTGCCCCTTTCAACCAATTGATCAGACAGGAGCCATCAGAAAATGATCACCCTTTGCGGATTCGCGCTCAGCAATTACTACAACAAGGTCAAGATTGCATTGCTCGAAAAGGGCATGCCGTTTGAGGAAGAGCTCAATTGGGCGACCAAGGACGAGGCCACACTCGCCCAAAGTCCGTTGGGCAAGGTCCCGTTCATCCGCACACCTCAGGGCCCCTTGAGCGAATCCGCGGTGATCATGGAATACATCGAGGACCTGCAGCCTTCGCCGTCGCTGTGGCCGGCTGATCCCTTTGCGCGCGCGAAAGCTCGCGAGCTGATCGTCTTTCTCGAATTGCATCTCGAGCTGGTCGCGCGCCGGGTCTATTCTCAGGCGTTTTTCGGCGGCAAGGTCGAGCAGTCGGTGATCGATGCCACCCGCAAGGAGCTCGAGCGCAATGTCGGCGCGTTTCTGAAGCTCGCGAAATTTTCGCCCTATCTGGCGGGTGATGCCTTCACCGTGGCCGACTGCGCGGCGATCGTCAGTCTGCCGCTGATCTCGCAGGCAGCCAAAGCGGTATGGGGCGAGGATCCGCTGGCTGGCTCGCCGGCACGCGATTATCTCAAGGAGATGTCGCAGCGGGCATCGGTCATCAAGGTGATGGCCGATCGCAAAGCCAATGCCGAACTGCGGGCGCAGATGGCCAAGGGCTGATTTTCAAAGCCACAGGGCAGCCGATCATGGCGGTTGGCCGACTCGCCTGGTCAAGCGCTGCCGAGACAACTCAGGCAGCGTTGCCCTGATCCAGCGCTTCGATCTGGCTGCCGAGTTCGATCCAGGTGTCTTCGAGCAGGTCGCGCTGCTGTGCCAGCGCACTTCGCTCGCGCGCTAACGCCGACGCTGCAGCCGAGTCCTTGTAGGCGTCGGGTTCGGCAAGGCGCTGATCGATCAGCGTGATCCGTGTTTGCGTATCGGCCAGTTCCTTTTCGACCGACTCGAGTCGACGCTGCAGGGGGCGTCGCTGCGCGGCCAGCTGGCTGCGCTGTTCGGCGGCGATGCGCCGGTCATCTCGTCGGGTCGTCGAGCCGGCGTCGGTTGATCGCCGTGCCTGTTGGTTGCCGGCTTCACTTTGCGCGCAAGCCTTCGGATCGACAGCCGCGGACGGCGGCCCGGCGTTGGGTCGCTGAATCAGCCACTGGGCGTAGTCTTCGAGATCGCCGTCGAAGGCCGAGACGCTGCCGTCGGCGACCCGTACGAACTGATCGACCGTGGCCCGAAGCAGATAGCGGTCGTGCGAGACCAGCAGCTGCGCGCCGTCAAATTCGGCCAGCGCATCGGCCAGTGCGTCGCGGGTGTTGGCATCGAGATGGTTGGTCGGCTCGTCCAGCACCAGCAGTTGCGGCTTGCCCCACACCAGCATCGCGAGCGCCAGTCGGGCACGTTCGCCGCCCGACATCGGCCCGACCGCGCGCGTGGCATCCTCGCCGGCGAAGCCAAAGCGTCCCAGCCAGTCGCGCAGTACCTGCTCGCGCTCAGCTGGTGCCAGTCGCTGCATGTGGGCGAGTGCCGAGTCGTTGGCCCTCAGTGCGTCGACCTGCTGCTGCGCGAAGTAGCCGACCCGCACGCTGCGCGCCCGCTGCAGTTCGCCTCCCAAGGGGGCGAGTTCGCCCACCGCAGTGCGAATCAGCGTGGTCTTGCCGGCGCCATTTCGACCCAGCACGCCGATTCGCGAGCCGCGCCCCACGGTCATCGATGCCGCCTCGATCACGACCCGACCCGGGCCGTCGTCATCGGCCGGATAGCCGACTTTGACCGCGTCCATGCGCACCAGCGGATCGGGGCAATCGCCGACCGACGCGAAATCGAAGTCGATGCCTCGCGTCTGGCGAAGCGGCGCGAGCACCTCGATTCGCTCGAGCGCCTTGAGGCGGCTTTGCGCCTGTTTGGCCTTGGTGGCCTTGGCGCGAAAGCGTTCGACGAAGGAGTGCAGATGCGCAATGCGGGCCTGTTGCGTGATGACCGCCCGCTCGCGTTGCGCAGCCCGTTCGGCACGCGCCAGTTCGCAGGCCGAGTAGCCGCCGGTGTAGCGCACGAGTTGTGCCTGATCGAGATGCAGGGTGGCGGTGGCCACCCGGTCGAGAAAATCGCGATCGTGGGAGACCACGATCAGGGTGGCATCCAGGCGCATCAGTCGGCGTTCGAGCCACAGCACCGCATCGAGGTCGAGATGGTTGGTCGGCTCATCGAGCAGCAGCAGATCGGAGGGCGCCATCAGCGCGCGGGCCAGATTGAGGCGCATCTTCCAGCCGCCGCTGAAGCGGTCGACCGACTGCTCGGCATCCTGCGGTGAAAAGCCCAGGCCGTGCAGCAGCTCGCGGGCACGCGCATCGGCCGACGGGCCATCGCAGTTGAGCCAGTCATCATGGGCCTGGGCAATCGCATGGCCGTCATCGCTGGCTTGCGCCCGGGCAAGCGACGCTTCCGCCTGCATCAGCGCGGCATCGGCTTCGAGCACGAAGCGCCAGGCAGGCTGCTCGCCTTTGGGCATCGATTGGGCAAGGCGCGCGATGCGCATCGGCGGCGCATCGATGTCGCCGCCATCGAGGCCGATCTCGCCGGCCAGTGCGCCGAGCAGGGTCGATTTGCCGCTGCCGTTGTCGCCGATCAGGGCGATCCGCTCGCCGGGTGAAATGGCGGCACTCGCATCGCGCAGCAGCATGCGGCTGCCGCGCCCGAGGCTGATGTTGCGGATGCGGATCACGCCTGAGGCAGGGCGTCGCGTTCGATCAGGGCAACGCTGTTGTCGCCGCTGGCGGTGGGCAGCCAGATGAACTCGAGTTGCGCGAAAGCGGCTTCGAAATGCAGCGCTTCATGGCCGACTTCGAGCAGCATCAACCCACCGGGCTGAAGGTGCGCCCGGGCACCGGCCATGATCTGGCGAATCAGGTCCATGCCATCGTTGCCGCCGGCCAGTGCGCCCTGGGGCTCGTGACGGAACTCGGCGGGCAGCTCGGCCATCGAGGCGGCATTGACATAAGGCGGATTGCACAGCACCAGGTCGAACCGCTCGCCTTCAAGCGGTGACCAGAGCGAGCCCTGCCGCAGGCTCACCCGATCGGCGAGCCGGTGCAGGTCGATATTGTCGGCGGCCAGCGCGAGTGCCTCGACCGACAGATCGCTGCCGATCACGGTGGCCTGCCCGAATCGATGCGCGGCCAGGATCGCCAGGCTGGCGCCGCCGGTACACAGATCGAGCACTGCGCCGATTTCGCCGGCGTCGGGCAGCCAGGGTTCGAGGGCGTCGCTGTCGAGCAGGTCGGCGATCGGCGAGCGGGGCACGAGTGCGCGCGCATCGCACAGAAAGCGCTCGCCGCGCAGCCAGGCCTCGCCGGTGAGGTAGGCAAGCGGCACACGCTCGGTGCAGCGCCGTTCGATCAGCGAGATGACGGCGCCGATTTCGCTTGGGGCAAGGCGCGCATCGAGCATCGGGTCGAGCCGATCGAGCGGCAGATGCAGCGACCACAACACCAGCCACACCGCTTCATCCCAGGCGTTGTCGGTACCGTGGCCGAAACGGGCTTGAGACGACTGCAGGCGACTGACCGCATAGCGGATCAGGTCGCGCACCGATCGCAACGCGCGCGCGGCTTCGTCGGCGTACGCCACCGGCGGTCGATGCCCGGGCCTGCTCATGCCAGCAGCGACGCGATCGTGCGGCGATAGATGTTTTTCATCGGCTGCAGCCAGCCCAGCTCGATATTCTCATTGGTCTTGTGGATGCTGGCGTTCGGCGGGCCGAACTCGATGACCTCGCGGCACAGGCTCGAGATGAAGCGGCCATCGGAGGTGCCACCGGTGGTCGAGAGCTCTGTCTGCACGCCGACTTCCGCCTGAATCGCGTCGGTCAGGGCCTGCGACAGCGCGCCTTTGGGCGTGAGAAACGGCAGGCCGCCAACGGTCCAGTTGAGGGTGTATTGCAGGCCGTGAGCATCGAGCACTGCATGGACTCGCGCTTTCAGGCCTTCGACCGTGCTGGCGGTGGAAAAGCGGAAGTTGAAATCGACCGTGACCTCGCCGGGGATGACATTGCCCACGCCGGTGCCGGCATGGATGTTCGAGACCTGCCAGGTGGTCGGCGGAAAATAGTCATTGCCCTCGTCCCAGCGCTCGGCCACCAGTGAGGTCAGTGCCGGTGCCAGTTCGTGCACCGGGTTGCGGGCCAGGTGCGGATAGGCGACATGGCCCTGGATGCCCTGGACCACCAGCTTGCCGGTCAGAGAGCCCCTGCGACCGTTCTTGATCATGTCGCCGATGATGCGAACCGAGGTGGGTTCGCCCACGATGCAGTAATCGAGCGATTCGCCGCGCGCGCGCAGGGCCTCGATGACTTTGACCGTGCCGTCCAGCGCCGGACCTTCTTCGTCGGAGGTCAGCAGCAGCGCGATTGCCCCGCAGTGATCGGGGCGGGCGGCGACGAATTCTTCGATTGCGACCACGAAGCCTGCGATCGAGGACTTCATGTCGGCTGCCCCACGGCCGTACAGCGCGCCCTCGCGCTCGGTCGGCTCGAAGGGGTCGGAGTGCCACCATTGGCGAGGCCCGGCAGGCACAACATCGGTATGGCCGGCAAAGACCAGGGTTGGACCGGGGCGGGCGCCCCGGCGCACTGCCCAGAGGTTGT
>CAIVAS010000014.1 GCA_903903975.1 uncultured Burkholderiales bacterium | reverse complement strand
GATCATGTCGCCGATGATGCGAACCGAGGTGGGTTCGCCCACGATGCAGTAATCGAGCGATTCGCCGCGCGCGCGCAGGGCCTCGATGACTTTGACCGTGCCGTCCAGCGCCGGACCTTCCTCGTCGGAGGTCAACAGCAACGCGATCGCACCGCAGTGATCGGGTTGGGCGGCGACGAATTCTTCGATTGCGACCACGAAGCCTGCGATCGAGGACTTCATGTCAGCCGCACCACGGCCATACAGCACACCCTCGCGCTCGGTCGGCTCGAAGGGGTCGGAGTGCCACCACTGGCGAGGCCCGGCAGGAACCACATCGGTATGGCCGGCAAAGACCAGGGTTGGACCGGGGCGGGCGCCCCGGCGCACTGCCCAGAGGTTGTCGACCTCACCGAATCGCATCGGTTCGCAGTCGAAGCCGATGGCCCGCAGCCGATCGGCGATCAGGGTCTGGCAGCCGGCGTCGTCGGGGGTGACCGAGCGCAGGCGGATAAGCGATTCGGCGAGCGAGCGGACCGGACAGTTCATGGTGATCAGGCGCAAGGAGGGACGGAGGAAGGCGGGACGGATGAGGCGGGTGCGGTCGAAGCGGGTGTGGTCGAAGCAGCAAAGAGCGCGCGATACGTCGGTTCGGAAAATCCGATCAGGATGCGATCGCCGCTTTCGAGCACCGGGCGGCGCACCAGGGTCGGATTGGCCAGAAGCAGATCAATCGCGCTGCTCTGGTCGACGACACTCGCACGACGGGTCGCGTCGATCTGGCGCCAGGTCGTGCTGCGTCGATTGACCAGCGCGTCCCAGGGCAGGTGGCCCATCCAGCGCTCGAGCAGGGGCTGTGGCAGCCCGTCGACACGAAAGTCGTGAAACCTGAACGGCACGTTTTGGGTACGCAGCCAGTTGCGTGCCTTGCGGACCTGATCGCAGGTCTCGATGCCGTAGACGATGGTGTCGCCAGTCATCAGATATTGAGCATGAATTCAGAAAACGAGGCTCCGGGTGCAGCAGGCGGCGGCGCGGGCATCGAGAGGGTTGGAAGTCCGGTATCGGCCCGGGAAATGGTCAAGGTTTCTTCGCTGTTTTCGAGCAGCCACAGCAGGTTGGTTGGCGAATCGGACTGAGCCAGGGCGTCGTTCTTGGTCACCCGCTTGCTGCGGATCAGATCGACCAGTGCGCGCTCGAAGGTCTGCGAGCCGGCTGCCATGCTCTTTTCCATGGCCTCCTTGATCTCGGACAGGCGTGCCTGCTCGATCAGCTCGGAGATCAGGGTGGTGTTGAGCAGGATCTCGACCGCCGCCGCCCGGCCGCCCGAGATCGACTTGACCAGACGCTGCGAAATCACGACTTTCAGCGTTGAGGCCAGGTCGGTCAGCATGACCCGGCGGTTTTCGGGCGCGTAGAAATTGACGATTCGGGTGAGGGCATGCGGCGCATTGTTGGCATGAAGCGTGGCCATCACCAGGTGGCCCGACTGCGCAAAAGTCACCGCGGCATTCATGGTTTCAGCATCACGGATCTCGCCGATCATCAGACAGTCGGGCGCCTGACGAAGCGCGTTGCGCAGTGCGATATTGAGCGACTCGGTATCGGTGCCGATCTGCCGCTGACTGACCACCGAGCGCTTGTGCTTGAACGTGAATTCGATCGGGTCTTCCAGGGTCAGGATGTGACCCGACCGGTTCTGGTTGCGATGATCGATCAGCGAGGCGAGGGTGGTCGACTTGCCTGAGCCGGTGGCGCCCACGACCAGGATCAGGCCGCGCGGCTCCATCACCAGCTGGGTCAGGATCGGCGGCAGGTTGAGTGAGTCGAAGCTCGGCACATCGCCCGGGATGTAGCGGATGACCGCGGCGGTCGAGTTTCGCTGGCGAAAGACCGAAAACCGGAAGCTGCCCACGTCTCGCAGGCCGTAGCCCACGTTGAGCTCCTGATCGCGTTCGTATTGCCGCCACTGCTCGTCGGTCAGTGCTTCACGCAGCAGCGCGACCACTGCAGCCGGTGTCATCGACTGCTGGCTCACCGGGACGGTCGTGCCATTGATCTTGATCTGCGGAGGGGTGCCGGCCGCCAGGATCAGGTCCGATGCCTTTTTCTCGGCCATCAGGCCGAGCAATCTTTCAATCGCCATCGATCGGACTCCCTGGTGGCAACGCGCCGGTGACGGATTGGCGCGTGCCGCGGATTACAGTAAATGAAGCCATATTCAATGAGATGCCAGGCGGTCAATCGCCCCGCAGCAGTTCGTTGATCGCGGTCTTGGCACGGGTCTGTGCGTCGACCCGCTTGACGATGACCGCGCAGGCAAGGCTCACGCCGCCACTCGAGGGCATCGAGCCGGGCACCACGACCGAGCCTGCCGGTACGCGGCCATAGGTGATTTCGCCGGTCGCCCGGTCGACGATGCGCGTGCTCTGACTGAGAAAGACACCCATCGACAGCACCGAATTTTCCTCGACGATCACGCCTTCAACCACTTCAGAGCGGGCGCCGATAAAGCAGTTGTCCTCGATGATGGTCGGGTTGGCTTGCAGGGGTTCGAGCACGCCGCCAATGCCGACGCCGCCCGAAAGATGGACGTTGCGACCGATCTGAGCGCACGAACCGACCGTCGCCCAGGTGTCAACCATGGTGCCTTCATCGACATAGGCGCCGATGTTGACGTAGGACGGCATCAGCACGACGTTGCGGCCGATGAAACTGCCGCGACGCGCGACCGCCGGTGGGACGACTCGAAAGCCACCCTTGGCGAAGTCCTCGGCACTCCAGCCCTCGAACTTGGTGGGCACCTTGTCATAGAACTGCAGGCCGCCCGAGACGATCGGCCGATTGTCATCGAGTCGAAACGACAGCAGGACCGCCTTCTTGACCCACTGATGCACCAACCATTCACCGCCATGCTTCTCGGCGACTCGCAGCCGGCCCGAGTCGAGTTCGGTGATGACGTGTCCGACGGCCTCACGGATGGCTGACGGGGCGCTGGCGGGGCTGAGAGATGTGCGGTCTTCCCAGGCCTGTTCGATGGTGGATTGCAATGAGCTCATGGCGAGATTCGATCGTCGAAAAAAGAAGGGTGGAAGGGGTCGGGATGATCCGGCGGCGGCGTCGCTCCGGGTTCAGCCGCGCATTGTCGATTCGGTGGGGAATGCGCCCAGATCGACCCGCGTGGCGGGTTTCCAGGAGCGCTTGCGGTGCTCGGCCACGACAGTGGTGAAAATGCCGCCCCGGACATACCAGCGGGCGGTCAGCCTCATGAAACGAGGCTTGGTGGCGGCGACCATCTCGTCGAGGATGCGGTTGGTGACCGCCTCATGAAAGGCGCCCTGATCGCGATACGACCAGAGATAAAGCTTGAGCGCCTTGAGTTCGAGATTGGCCCGATCGGGGATGTAGTCGAGCGTGAGCGTAGCGAAGTCGGGCTGACCGGTGAGGGGGCACAGGCAGGTGAATTCGGGAGCCTCGATGTGAACGACGTAATCGCGTTCAGGGGCGGGGTTCGGGAAGGTCTCGAGCTTAGATGACGGTGCGCTGGGCATCCGGCGTCTCCGGGGAGGTTGATGACGCGGTGGTAGTATACGCGGACCCTGAAGCCGGGCCCTCGCAGGGGCACAGCCTGGGGCTGTCATTTCGCCTCAACCATCCTTTCGCCCCGATCGACCGCGCTTTATTCAGGCAGACTGAGCGGGCAGACTGAGCGTTTCCGTGCGTCTGAAACAGATCAAGCTCGCCGGCTTCAAATCCTTCGTCGATCCGACCGCCTTCGAGGTGCCGAGCCAGCTGGTTGGCGTGGTCGGCCCCAATGGTTGCGGCAAGTCCAACATCATGGACGCCGTGCGGTGGGTGCTTGGCGAGTCGCGGGCCTCCGAGCTGCGCGGCGAGTCGATGCAGGACGTGATCTTCAATGGATCTTCCGAGCGCAAGCAGTCGGGTCGGGCCAGTGTCGAGCTGATCTTCGACAACGCCATGTCGCGCCTGGGTGGCGCCTGGGCCGGCTATGCCGAGGTCTCGGTCAAGCGGGTGCTGACCCGCGATGGCCAGTCCAGTTACCTCATCAACAACCAGACCGTCCGGCGCAAGGACGTCCACGACATGTTTCTGGGAACCGGGCTCGGTCCGCGCGCCTACGCCATCATCGGCCAGGGAACGGTGGCCCGGATCATCGAGGCCAAGCCCGAAGAATTGCGGGTCTTCCTCGAAGAAGCGGCGGGCGTGTCGCGTTACAAGGAGCGACGCCGCGAAACCGAAAGTCGCTTGGCCGATACCCGCGAAAATCTGACGCGGGTTGACGACATCCTGCGCGAACTCGGTACCCAGATCGACAAGCTCGAACGCCAGGCCGAGGTGGCGCGCGACTATCGGGCACTCG
>CAIVAS010000013.1 GCA_903903975.1 uncultured Burkholderiales bacterium | reverse complement strand
TGAGGGTGGCGATGCCGATGCCGATGCCGATGCCGGTGCCGGTGTCGATGACGGTGTCGATGACGGTGCCGGTGCCGGTGCCGGTGCCGGTGTCGATGACGGTGCCGATGACGGTGCCGATGACGGTGCCGATGACGGTGCCGATGACGGTGCCGGCGAGGATGCTTCAGCATGTCGGGCGTCAGCCGGCTGGGCTGATCGGCCTGCGTGCCGGATGATCACGAGATGCCGCTGCGCCGCCAGGAAGGGCACCTGGAGGGCTTCGATCTCGACGTCGCAATGAGCAGGCAGCTCGGCACATTCCGAGTCGAGACCTGCACGCTGGCCCTTCATGGCCACCAGCAGCGTTGACGGCCCGATCAGACCGGCGGCAGCGTCGAAGAAGTCGACCATCGAGGCGAAGGCACGGCAGATCACCAAGTCGACCGGCGTGGTCAGCGCTTGGGCGCGACCGGGATAGACCTCGACGTTAGTGAGCGCAAGCTCCGCGCAAGACTGCCGCTGGAAGGCCACTTTCTTTCCAACTGGCTCAATGGAAATCACCTTGGCGACGGGAAAAACGATCGCCAGCGGCAAGCCGGGAAGGCCCGCGCCCGAACCGATGTCAGCGATCGTCGCGCCCGACAGATCAATATGCCGACTCAGCGGAACGATGATCGCCAGTGAATCGAGAAGGTGCTGAACCAGCATCTGCTCGGGATCTCTGACGGCGGTGAGGTTGTAAACCGCGTTCCACTTGCTCATTAGCGACAGAAACGCCAGGAGCTTGCCCTGAACTGACGACGGCAGCTCGAGTCCGGCTTGCGCCGCACCCTCATGCAGTCGTTGTGCGAGATCGGGGGGGGCGCGACCCACGAGCGGCATTGATGAGTGCTCAGACCGCATCGTGCACAGCACCCGCGCGAAGTCGCTTGAGATGGACCAGCAGCAGCGAAACCGCCGCCGGGGTAATGCCTTGCATCCGTGATGCCTGCCCGACGGTCTGCGGGCGATGCTGTGCCAGGCGCTGTCTCACCTCAACCGACAGCCCTCGGACATCGTCGTAGACGATATTGGCTGGAATCGGCTGATGCTCCTGATGACTGACTCGCTCGACCTCTGCCTGCTGCCGAACGATATAGCCCTGATACTTGAGTTGGATTTCGACCTGCTCGGCAACCGCCTGATCAGTCGCGCCCGGCCCGGTGGCCTCGATCACCGCGTGGTAAGCGACATCGGGGCGACGGACCAGATCGGCGAGCGAGTATTCACGCTCGATCGGAGCCCCCAGCAGAGCGGTGGCCCGCACCTCATCGAGGATCTTGGGATTGACCCAGGTGCTGCGCAGCCGTTGCAACTCGGCTTCGATCGCATCCCGTTTGCGGCAAAAGGCATCCCAGCGGATGTCGTCGACGCAGCCAAGGGCTCGACCGATCGCGGTCAAGCGCAAGTCGGCATTGTCTTCACGCAGGCTCAGACGATATTCGGCCCGGCTGGTGAACATGCGATAGGGTTCTGCGACGCCACGTGTGATCAGATCATCCACCAGCACACCGAGATAAGCCTCGTTGCGGGCCGGGCACCAGGCATCGCGAGACTGGGTCTGCAGGGCGGCGTTGATGCCCGCGAGCAAGCCCTGAGCCGCAGCCTCCTCATAGCCGGTCGTGCCATTGATCTGGCCGGCAAAAAAGAGCCCCTCAATCGACTTGGCTTCGAGTGATGCCTTGAGCGCGCGCGGATCGTAAAAGTCATATTCAATCGCATAGCCGGGGCGAAGGATGTGCGCATTCTCGAGGCCGACCATCGACCGGACGAGATTGATCTGAACATCGAAGGGCAGGCTGGTCGAAACACCATTGGGATAGAACTCGTTGGTGGTCAGCCCTTCGGGCTCGAGAAAAATCTGATGTGAAGCCTTGCTGGCAAAGCGATGGATCTTGTCTTCAATCGATGGGCAGTAACGCGGCCCGACGCCCTCGATCACACCGGTATACATCGGCGACCTGTCCAGACCAGCCCGAATGATCTCGTGCGTTTTCTCGTTGGTATGGGTAATCCAGCACGGCATCTGACGGGGATGCTGCGCAGCAGTACCCAAAAAAGAGAACACCGGAATCGGATCGCTATCGCCAGGCTGAACCTCGAGTCGGGCGAAATCGATTGATCGGCCGTCGATGCGAGGCGGTGTGCCAGTCTTGAGGCGGCCTTGCGGTAATTTCAACTCTTTGAGCCGTTCGCCAAGCGACAAGGCCGGCGGATCGCCAGCGCGACCGGCCGAGTAGTGATTCAAGCCGACATGGATCAAGCCATTGAGGAAGGTCCCTGCGGTAACCACGACCGTTCTCGACTCGAATCGGATACCGGTTTGGGTGATGGCTCCAATGACCCGATCGCCCTGAACAATCAGGTCATCCACCGCTTGCTGAAACAGCCAGAGATTGGACTGGTTTTCGAGGCGCGAACGAATGGCCTGTCGGTAAAGAACTCTGTCTGCCTGAGCGCGGGTAGCCCTTACCGCAGGACCCTTGCTTGAATTGAGGATCCGAAACTGAATCCCAGCCTCGTCAGTCGCCGCCGCCATGGCGCCGCCGAGTGCGTCAACTTCTTTAACCAGATGGCCTTTACCAATGCCACCAATCGACGGATTGCAAGACATCTGGCCGAGCGTTTCAATATTGTGCGTCAGCAGCAAAGTGCGCACACCCATCCTCGCCGCCGCAAGTGCGGCCTCGGTTCCGGCGTGACCACCACCGACGACAATTACGTCAAATCGCTCAGGAAAGTTCATTGGAAGGAGGGGGTGGAAATCAGACTCAAGGGAGGCGAATTATAGGCGCTGTTTCACGTGAAACAGGCAAATCGACACTTTGGTCATAGGCGGGGCGTCGCCTTAACGAGCCTCATGTCCTGCTGCGCGACAACAATCTAGATGTTCCACGTGAAACAGAACCGATCGGAAGACCAGCATGCCTTGAGCGCGGTCGCGAACGGAATCGCGCACAGACCGAAAGGCGGAACGAGTATGCGGCCGTGGGGCCAGCGACGCACAACACCTAACGGCGAGGCAGGGATGCTCAGCCAGACACACACGACAGCTGAGACCAGGCGGCGGCGTCATTAGAGCGGGCGGCGAGAAAAGCATTGATTCCAGAAACCGGGGCGCGCCGACCGAAGGGACAGGATTGGGGACAGGGCTGGGGCTGGGTCGACCGCAACAAGCCCCAGAGACCCTCAAACTGGATTCACAAACCACCAAGCCTCAGCCAACCGCTTCTGCCAATCACCCCAAACCCAACAGTCCACACCCCCGCTTCAGAACCCGGCAAACCGAGCCGGTCAGCAGCAGAGCGGCAAGATTGTTCGTTACCCGCAAGCAAACGGCGGCCGGCTCAGCGCACACCTCAATCGCCGATCCGTCGATCAAACTTTTCAGCCGCAGCGCCTCGCAGACTGTTTCACGTGAAACATCACCGCGCGTCTGCGATCACCATCTCAGCGCCACGCTCAGCGATCATCAAGGTCGGCGAATTGGTGTTGCCTGATGTAATCGTCGGCATTACAGACGCATCAATCACTCGCAGCCCGGTTACGCCACGCACCCGCAAGCGTCCATCCACAACCGCCATCGAATCAGCATCAACCCCCATCTTCGCCGTACCAACCGGATGGAAAATCGTCGTCCCGATCTTACCGGCCGCCTGAACAAGCTCATCCTCCGTCTGATACTCCAGTCCCGGCATGAACTCTTCGGGTCGGTACCGAGACAATGCAGGCATGCCAACGATCTGCCGCGTCACGCGAATCGCGTTGGCTGCAACCGCCTGGTCATCAGGCGCCGACAAATAGTTCGGCTGAATCTCCGGGGCCTGACGCCAATCAGGGCTGCTCGCTCGAACCCAACCACGTGACGCCGGTCGAAGCTGACAAACCGACGCCGTCATCGCCGGATAGCGGTGCAAGGGCTCGCCGAAGCGGTCGAGCGATAAGGGCTGAACGTGATACTCGAGGTCAGGAAACTCGAGCGACGGGTCGCTGCGAGTAAATGCCCCCAGCTGACTCGGCGACATCGTCAGCGGCCCGCGGCGCCAAAGCGCGTATTGCAGCCCCATCCAGGCCTTGCCAACGAGGCTGTTCGCCTGTTGATTGAGCGTCACCACGTTCTGCACCTTGAACGCCAAACGCATCTGCAAATGGTCCTGAAGATTCCCTCCGACGCCCGGCGAGGCATGGATCAGCGGAATTCCAAGCTTCTGCAACCACGCCGCTTCGCCAATGCCTGACAACTGCAGCAAATGCGGCGAGCTCACCGCGCCGGCCGCCAAGATCACCTCACCGCGCGCCCGGACGAACATCTCCGAACCGATGCCTCCCTTACCCCGGACGAGCTCCACGCCAACCGCGCGCCGCTCCTCGAAGCGCACGCGCTTGACCTGGGCGTGTGTCCAGACCGTCAGATTCGGGCGTGACTGAACCGGTCGCAAGAACGCCTTGCTGGCATTCCAGCGCACGCCGCGTCGCTGATTGACCTCGAAATAGCCGCACCCGAAGTTGTCGCCACGATTGAAATCGTCACTGTTCGGAATGCCGGCCTGTGCTGCGGCCTCGCGAAAAGCATCGAGAATCTCCCACGCGATCCTTGGCTTCTCCACCCGCCACTCACCGCCATGACCATGCAGGGCATCAGTACCGCCCTCATCCAGGCCGTGATAATTCTCGTGCTTGAGGAAATACGGCAGCACATCGTCCCACCCCCAGCCCTGATTGCCGGCCTCGACCCACTTGCGATAATCGCCGCGCTGGCCGCGCATGTAGATCATCCCGTTGATCGATGAGCATCCGCCCAAGGTCTTGCCGCGCGGATAAATCAGGCTGCGGCCGTTCAACCCTGGTTCAGCCTCGGTCCGAAATCGCCAGTCGGTCCGAGGGTTGTCGATGCAGTAGAGATAACCCACCGGAATATGGATCCAGATCCAATCATCCTGCCCGCCGGCCTCGAGCAGGAGCACCCGCTTGGACGGGTCAGCCGACAAGCGATTAGCCAGCAGACAACCCGCCGTGCCAGCGCCTACGATCACATAGTCGAACTCCGCTGCCGCAGCAGACTCTGCGGTCGAGCCGGCACCATCCCTCATCGCGCACCCCCTGATCATTCCCATGCCAACAACCCAATCCGGCCAAGCAACTCGGCACGGCTCGACATCTCAATCCATCACGACAACTGCCCTGGCCTTCACTTCGAATCAACCGATCGAGCGCAAGGCGTCAGAGCCCCGCCAGACAGAGGTACTTCAGCTCGAGATATTCCTCGATGCCATATTTCGAACCCTCGCGACCCAGTCCCGACTGCTTGACCCCACCGAACGGCGACACCTCGTTCGACAGAATCCCGGAGTTGACGCAAACCATTCCAGATTCGAGTGCCTCGGCCACCCGAAAAATGCGTCCGACGTCGCGCGCATAGAAGTAAGCCGCCAGACCGAACTCGGTGTCATTGGCCATCGCAATCGCTTCGGCCTCATCCTTGAAACGGAACAGCGGCGCAACCGGCCCGAAAGTTTCTTCGCGAGCGATCCGCATCTCGGCGGTCACACCGGTGAGGATGGTCGGCTCAAAAAAGAGGCCGCCCAGTGAACACCGCTTGCCACCGAGCAGCAGCGACGCCCCCTTGGCCAGCGCATCGGCCACATGCTCCTGAACCTTGGCGACCGCGGCCGCCTCGATCAGCGGACCGACCTGAACGCCCGGCTCGGCGCCCGCGCCAACCTTGAACTGTGCCACCTTGACCGCGAGCTTGGCAGCAAAGGCTTCATAGACACTGTCCTGCACATAGATCCGGTTGGCACACACGCAGGTCTGACCGGCATTGCGATACTTCGAGGCCAGCGCACCCTCGACCGCGGCATCCAGATCGGCATCATCAAACACAATGAAGGGCGCATTGCCGCCAAGCTCAAGCGACAGCTTCTTGACCGAATCGGCAGACTGACGCAGCAAAATCCGCCCGACCTCGGTCGAGCCGGTAAACGAGACCTTGCGGACCACCGGGCTGGTGCACAGCGCCAAGCCGATCGCGGGCGCATTCGGTGCATCGGCCACGATCAGATTCAGCACCCCTGCGGGCAGTCCAGCCTGCACCGCCAGCTCGACCAGCGCGAGCGCCGACAGCGGCGTGGCTTCGGCCGGCTTGGCCACCACGGTGCAGCCCGCGGCCAGCGCCGGCGCGACCTTGCGGGTGATCATCGCGATCGGGAAATTCCAGGGCGTGATCGCTGCGCACACGCCGATCGGCTGCTTGAGCACCATCAGCCTGCGATCGGCACCACTCGTGGGGATGATATCGCCGTAGGCCCGCTTGCCTTCCTCGGCAAACCACTCGATGAAGCTCGCGCCATAGGCCACCTCGCCGCGTGCCTCGGCAAGCGGCTTGCCCTGCTCGGCGGTCATCATCTGGGCGAGGTCCTCGGTGTGCGCCATGATCAGATCGAACCAGCGACGCAGGATGGCGCCACGGTCTTTCGCGGTGCGCGCGCGCCAGGCGGGCAGGGCGCGCGACGCCGCATCGATGGCGCGCTGCGTCTCGGCCACGCCCATGTCGGCCACCTCGATCAGGGTCTGTCCGGTTGCCGGATCGGTCACGGCAAACACCGCGCCCGAATCGGCATCGACCCACTGGCCATCAATGAAACCCTGGCGTTTGACCAGGGTCATGTCCTTCAGTTGCAGCGTCATGGCTGTCTCCCCGCCCTGATCAGGGCATCACTTCATCGTCGGCATGACGAACTCGGCACCGGCACGGATACCGGCCGGCCAGCGCTGCGTGATCGCTTTGTATCGGGTGTAAAAGCGCACGCCCTCGGGGCCATGCATGTGATGGTCGCCAAAGAGCGAGTTCTTCCAGCCGCCGAACGAGTGAAACGCCATCGGCACCGGGATCGGCACATTGATGCCCACCATGCCGATCTGCACGCGGCTCGCAAACTCGCGGGCGGCATCCCCATCGCGGGTAAAGATGCAGCAGCCATTGCCGAACTCATGCCCATTGACCAGCCCGAGCGCCTCCTCGAAGGTCTTGACCCGCGTGATGCCGAGGACCGGCCCGAAGATCTCTTCCTGATAGATCTTCATCGAGGGCGCGACATTGTCGAAGAGGCAGCCGCCGAGAAAAAATCCTTTTTCACGCCCGACAACGCTCAGCCCGCGGCCATCGACCACCAGACTCGCACCCTCGGCCACGCCGGTATCCACATAGCCCTTGACCTTGTCGAAGTGCTGCTGCGTCACCAGCGGTCCCATCTCGGCGCTGGCATCCATGCCATCGGCGACCTTGATCTTCTTCACCCGCTCGGCAAGCTTTGCCACCAGCGCATCGGCGGTCGCGTCGCCCACCGCCACCGCCACCGACACCGCCATGCAGCGCTCACCGGCCGAGCCGTAAGCGGCACCGATCAGCGCATCAACCGCCTGATCCATGTCGGCATCGGGCATCACCACCAGATGGTTCTTCGCACCACCCAGCGCCTGCACCCGCTTGCCGTTGCGGCTGGCGGTCTCGTGGATATAGCGGGCGATCGGCGTGGAACCGACGAAGCTCACCGCCTGCACCAGCGGATGGGCCAATAGCGCATCGACCGCGACCTTGTCGCCATTGACCACTGTGAAGACGCCATCGGGCAGACCGGCTTCCTTGAGCAGCTGGGCGATGAAGCGCGCCGCCGACGGGTCACGCTCGGAAGGCTTCAGCACGAAGGGATTGCCGCAGGCAATCGCCACCGGGAACATCCACATCGGCACCATCGCCGGGAAATTGAAGGGCGTGATGCCGGCCACCACACCCAGCGGCTGGCGCATCGACCAGGCATCGATGCCGGTGCCGACCTGCTCGGTGTACTCGCCCTTGAGCAGGCTCGGAATGCCGCAGGCAAACTCGACCACCTCCAGACCGCGCTGGACCTCGCCCTGCGCATCCGAGAAGACCTTGCCATGCTCGGCGGTGATGAGCAGCGCCAGCTCATCGCCATGACGATCGAGCAGCTCCTTGAATCGGAACATCACCCGCGCCCGACGGATCGGCGGCGTCGCCGCCCAGCCGGCAAACGCGGCATGCGCCGATCGCACCGCGGCATCGACCGTGGTGGCATCGGCCAGCGCAACACGCCGGGCGACAGCGCCAGTGGCCGGGTTGAAGACATCGGCCTCGCGACTGCCGGCGGGCGCCGCGAACGGTGCACCGTCGATCCAGTGACCCACGCGGGTCGCCTCGAGCAGGGCAGTGGCAGAGCTGATCTGTGATTCGGTGCTTCCCATGGGGGTCTCCGGTGAGTGCTGCGCGAGGGGTCGCGAAAAATCGCGACGGGCCGCAACCCTCGGCGCGGACGGTGCGGCTTGCGTTGTTCGAACAAAGCTGTTCAACCACTATTCAACCAGTTGAACAGTCGTTCAACATCTGGGAAGATTGTCCGCAGCGCCCGAAGCCATGTCAACCTCAACGCCGGCACGCCCATCGCCGGCGCCATGCCAATCAGCCCGGCGCCACGATCACGCATCCCAGGTTCCTCACGAAGACCCACCTCACACACGGACCCGCCTCGCACACAGACCCGCCTCACACAGACCCGCCTCACGCAAACCCTCCGCCCCGCCGATCACCGACATGCCCCGCGACACCGACCGCTCACCACCACCAGCGCCATCACCATCGCCCCGGACACCGCGAGCACCCCGACTGGTCCCCGCCGTCGAGCGCACCTCGCGTCTGCTCGATGTGCTCGCCGATGCGCATGAGCCGCTGTCGCTGGCCGAACTCGCGCGCCGTCTGAGCCTGCCGCGCAGCAGCCTGCACGGCCTGCTCGTCACCCTGGTCGAACTCGACCTCGCTCGGCGCAACGACGAGGCCGAATTCAGCCTCGGGCCGCGAGCCCTGCGATGGGCCGATGCCTTTACCGCGCAGTCCGACCTGATGCGCGCCTTCGAATCTCATGCGCGTCGCATCGCAGCGCTCGGCACCGAAACCCTGATGCTGGCCACGCTCGACGGCAGCGACGTCACCTATCTCGCCTGCCGTCAGGGCAGCCGACCGCTGGCGGTCAACTTTCGCGTGGGCGGGCGGTTTCCGGCGGTCTGCACCTCGTCGGGCAAGGCCATGCTGGCCAGCCTCGAGGACAAGGCGGTGCGACTGGCGCTGGGCGACGGACCCTTGCCGCGACTGACCCGCCACGGCATCACCTCCCTGGCGGCCCTGCGACGCCAGCTCGGCGACATCCGCCAGGACGGCCATGCGATCGACGACGAGGAAACCGCCGAAGGCATGCAGTGCTTCGGCGCACCGGTGTTCGGTGCACGTGGCACGACGGCGGTCGCAGCGGTCGCGGTCAGTGTGATCAAGGCAGGCCTCACGGCAAAACGCCGCGCCGAACTCGTTCAAGGCATCCGGCAACTCGCGGCCAACATCTGCACCGAACTCGGCGCACCGCCTCCTGCGACAATCACCGCACGCCCGCACCAGATAAGCCCCAAACGCCGCATCAGCGGCCCACCCCGCACCAGTCGCATCACGATCAACCCCCTCTGAAAAGCCCGCCATGAACGCTCCTCTGCCTACGCCGGCCGCCCTGTCCACCTCGTCCGAACGCCTCTGGTCGAGCCTGATGTCGCTGGCCACCTTGGGCGCCACGCCGCGCGGCGGCATCAGGCGCCTGGCGCTTACCGAGCTCGATGCCCAGGGCCGCGATCGGGTGACCGGCTGGCTGCGCGAGGCCGGCTGCCAAATCCTGTGCGATGCCATCGGCAACCTCTACGCCATCCGCCCCGGCACTGATGCAACGGCCGCACCCGTGGCCATGGGCAGTCACCTCGACACCCAGCCAAGCGGCGGGCGCTTCGACGGCCAGTACGGCGTGCTTGCCGGCCTGGAAGTGATTCGTACGCTCAACGACGCCGGCATCGCTACCCGCAAGCCGATCGCAGTCGCGGTCTGGACCAATGAAGAGGGCACCCGCTTTCAGCCGGTGATGATGGGCTCGGGCGTCTATGCCGGCGCCTTCACCGTCGAGCACTGCGTGGCCCAACGCGATGCCGAGGGCATCTCGGTCGGTGAGGCGCTGGCTGCGATCGGCGCGGCCGGCACCGATGCCGCACCACGCTTTGACGCCTACTTCGAATCCCATATCGAGCAGGGGCCGGTACTCGAAAACGAAGGCAAAACCATCGGCGTGGTCGAAGGCGCGCTCGGTCAGCGCTGGTTCGACGTTGTGCTCGAAGGCCAGGATGCGCACGCCGGCCCCACGCCGATCGAACTGCGCCGCGATGCGCTGCTGGCCGCCGCGCACCTGACAGTCGCGGTCCGTGAGGTCGCCACCTCGCATCCGCACTATGCACGCGGCACGGTGGGCCGGCTGGTGGTCTCGCCCAATTCGCGCAATGTGATCCCGGGTCGGGTCGAGATGAGCATCGATCTGCGCTGTGCCGATGCCGCGACGCTCGATGCCATGACCGACGCGGTGAAGGGCGCTGCCGCAAAGATCTCAGCCGACAGCGGCGTGTCGATCAGCCTCGAGCAGACGGTTTATTTCGCACCCTGCGCCTTCGACGCCTCGCTGGTCGCCTCGATCGAGACCACCGCGCAGGCCTTCGGCTATTCGCACCGGCGACTGGCCAGCGGCGCCGGCCATGATGCGGTCTATGTTGCGCGGCGCTGCCCCACCGCCATGATCTTCGTGCCCTGCGAGCGCGGTATCAGCCACAACGAGATCGAAAACGCCGATCCGGCCCACATCCATGCCGGCGCCAATGTGCTCCTGCATGCGGTGCTGGCCCGCGCGCAGCGCGAAGGCTGAGCATCGACCTGACATCGTCGATCAGCACCGCGCTGGGCCAGCCGCTCAGCGCATCGCTGCTGCTGATCGTGGCCGGGATCTTCGTGCTCGGCGGCCTGGTCAAGGGTCTGATTGGCGTGGGGCTGCCGCTGGTGATGGTGCCGCTGCTGTCGCTGGTCATTCCCAGCCCCAAGGCGATTGCGCTGATGGGCATCCCGATCCTGCTGTCCAACCTCTGGCAGGCGGCCGACGGCGGCATGGTGACCTACGCCCTGCGCCGCTTCGCCTCGCTGCTGATCGCGATCATGCTGGCCACGGCGCTCACCGCGCGCCTGACGCTCGGCATGCCGGTGGCCACCATCGATGCCCTGGTCGCCGCAGCCCTGCTGCTGGCGGTGACGATGATGATCTGGAATCCGGTGCTCCATGTGGGCCCGCGCAGTGAACGACGCTGGGGCGCCGCAGTCGGGCTGGTGTCGGGTGCGATGGGCGGGGTGTCCTCACTGATGGGCCCGCTGCTGATCACCTATCTGGTCGCGCTGCGGCTGAGCCGCGAACAGTTCGTCGGCTCGATCAGCATCATCTATATCGCCGGCGCGCTGCCGCTCTATGTGTCGATGGCGGCTTTCAATGTGCTGGGCTGGCCCGAGGTGGTGATGTCGGGGCTGGCGCTCGCACCGCTGTTCGCCGGCATGGCGATCGGCAAGCGCCTGCGCCATCGGGTCAGCGAGGCGGTGTTCCGGTGGCTGCTGCTCGGCTTTCTCACCGCAGTCGGGCTGCTTTTGCTGCTGCGCTGAACGCCGTGTGCAAACGCTCAGGCCCAGTTCGTTCGCAGCCTACAATTCATCCCATGCCGCCATCGCAAGATCGTCCCGAACTGCCCGTCACCGTTGCGCGTGCGCACCCGGACGCGCATTCCAGTTTGCGGCGCGGGGCGCAACCGGCCTCGTCTGAGCCCACTTTGCCCATCGCAGCAGGCGCCGCCCTGCCAATCGCCATCACCATGGGCGACGCCTGCGGCATCGGCCCCGAGATCGTCCTGAAAGCGCTGACCGCGATCGGCGCCGAGCGGCCGGCTGACGCGCCTAAGCTCGCGACGCACCTCGACACTCGCCTCGCCGCCCGACTCATCGTCTATGGCGACCCGGGCCTGCTGGCCCGCACCGCCCGCAGACTCGGCCTGCCGCTCGCAATCACCACCTGCGAATCGGTCGCACAGGCCGCAGCGGTCCTGGATGGCGCGCTTGATGGCGCGCTTGATACCGCCGGTGCCGCCGGTGCCGCCGGTGCCGATGGTGCCGCGGGCGCCCGGCGCACCACGCACACCCCGCACACCCCGATCACCGTCGCAGTCGTCACCTGCAGCAACCTCCCCGACGATCTGCCAATCGGGCGCATCGACGCGCGTGCCGGTCTGGCGGCATACACCGCGATCGTGCGCGCCAGCCAGGATGCGATCGCCGGCCGGATCGCCGCGGTTGTGACCGCACCGATCCACAAGGAAGCGCTGCGCGCCGCCGGCATTCATCACCCTGGCCATACCGAGATCCTGGCCGAGCTGGCGGGCGCAAGCGATGTGCGCATGATGCTGGCCAATCACGAGCTGCGAACCATCCTGGTCACCATCCATGTCTCGCTGCGCGAGGCCATCGAGCAGATCACCCTGGCCGCGGTCGCCGGCACCATCGCGATCGCGCACACCGGCCTGCAAAAGCTCGGCATCGCGCATCCCCGCATCGCGGTGGCCGGCCTCAATCCGCATGCCGGCGAGGGCGGCCTGATGGGCCGCGAGGAAATCGAGATCATCGCGCCCGCCATCGCGCAGGCGCGTGCGCAGGGCATCGACGCCAGCGGCCCCTGGCCGGGCGACACGGTCTTCATGCGCGCTCGCGGGTTTCGCGACTTCGACGTGGTGGTCGCGATGTATCACGACCAGGGCCTGATCCCGGTCAAGTACCTCGGGATCGAGCAGGGCGTCAATATCACCGTCGGCCTGCCCTTCATCCGCACCAGCGTCGATCACGGCACCGCCTTCGATATCGCCGGTCAAGGCACGGCCGATGCCAGCAGCCTGCGGGCGGCAATCGACCTGGCCATCACGCTTTGCGCCTCGCCAACCGGCGACGCCCGCACCGCTTCATCGTCGATGAGCGCAACGACCCCCGTCGCCGCCTCATCGACCGACCACCCACCTTCTGCCTGATCCAGCGAGCCGCACCATGACCGACTTTCGCAGCGACACCGTGACCCGCCCGACCGCCGCCATGCGCACTGCCATTGCCACCGCCGAGGTCGGCGACGATGTCTTTGCCGACGACCCGACGATCAATCGCCTGCAGGCCAGCGCCGCGCAGATGCTCGGCTTTGAAGACGCGCTTTTTGCCAGCTCGGGCACGCAGACCAATCTGCTCGCGCTGCTGTCGCACTGCGAACGCGGCGACGAGGCCATCGTCGGCCAGCAGTGGCATACCTACAAATGGGAAGCAGGCGGCATGGCGGTGCTCGGCTCGATTCAGCCGCAGCCGCTCGAACACGCCCCCGACGGCACGATTCCGCTGGCCTCGATCGAGGCGGCAATCAAACCCGACGATCCGCACTTCGCGATCACCCGGCTGGTGGTGATGGAAAACACCACCGGCGGCAAGGTGCTGCCGATGGACTATCTGCGCGAGATGCGCGCCCTGGCTACGAGTCGGGGCCTGGCCACCCACCTCGACGGCGCCCGGCTCTTCAATGCCGCGGTCGAGGTCACCCGCCGCCGACGGGCCGGGATCCGCGAGGGCGCCGGACCCGACTCGGCTGCCGCCGCCCGCGCCCGCGAGGGCGACGTGCCGCTCGAGCCGCGCGCGGTCGCCCGCGAGATCTGCGCCAACTTCGACAGCGTGTCGGTCTGCCTGTCGAAGGGCCTGGGCGCGCCGGTCGGCTCGCTGCTGCTCGGCTCCAAACCGCTGATTGCCCGCGCACGACGCTGGCGAAAGATGCTGGGCGGCGGCATGCGCCAGGCCGGCATGATTGCCGCCGGCGGTCTGCACGCCCTCGAAAACCATATCGAACGCCTGGCCGACGATCATGCCAATGCCACCCGACTGGCCGAAGGGCTGATCGCGCTCGGGCACCAATACGGCGGGCTGCAGGCCGATCTGCCGCAAACCAACATCGTCTTCGTCAAGGTCGACGATGCGATCGCGCAAGCCTTTGCCGATCACCTGGCAGCGCACGGCGTTCGCACCACCGGCAGCGTCGGTCGCTACGGCAGCGGGCTGGTCCAGCGCTGGGTCACCCATCTCGATGTCACCCATCACGATGTCGAAGCCGCGCTCGTCATCGCCGCCGGCTTTTTCGAAGCACGCCGCTGATACCCGATTCGGGGCCCCGCATCCGGACCTCGATTCCGGGCCTCGACCGAGTAGCCGCATCGGGATGCGTCGGTGCGCATCATTCGAGACAGGCACGACTCTGGCCTGCACTGATCCTGGCAGGGCGCTCCGATTCGCGGGCACCCGCACCAGGAGGCCGCCATGCAAACCAATACAGGCACCATCGACCGACAGATTCGCGTTCTCGCAGGCTTTGCGCTGATCGCGCTGACCGCCACCTCTACCATCGGGGCCTGGGGCTGGATCGGCATCATCGGACTGATCACCGGCCTGGTCGGCTGGTGTCCGCTCTATGCCGCGCTCGGCATTGATACCCGAAAGCCGCTGAAAGAGGTCGCCACCAAGCCTCCGGCGCAACCACCGGCCCATCCTTCAGCATGATCCCGGCGCGCCCTCTTCGAGCGGATCAGCGATGACCACCACCAGCTCCCTGAACACCGAAGCCGTGCGCCAGACCATCGAGGCGAGACTCGAGGTACTCCACGATGAGATCGTCGGCAAGCTCGGCGAGATGGCCGAGGTGCTGCAGTCGCTCGACCATATCGGCGACCGCGCCGATCTGTCGGTGGCCAACGACACCGGCTCCTCAGACCTGGCCGACGCCAGCCGCGACATCGCGGAATACCGGGAGGGTCTGGCCGCGCTCAAGCGCCTCGACCACGATCTCTACGGCATCTGCACCGACTGCGCCGAGCCGATTCCGGATGATCGGCTGCAGGCACAGCCCTTTGCGGTGCGCTGCCTCAGCTGTCAAACCCACAGCGAAAAAGCGTCGGGCATCCGGCACGAGTCGATGTAAGCCCTGCGCGGGCGGATAATGCCGCGGCGAGTGCCGGATCGGCCTGCGCATCGCCCATGCCGACCGGAGATCCGATGGCCAACCCCCCCGAAAACGTCAGCATGGCGCTGTTTTGCGACTTCGAAAATGTCGCGCTCGGCGTGCGCGACGCCAAGTATGAAAAGTTCGACATCCGCAAGGTGCTCGAGCGGCTGCTGCTTAAAGGCAGCATCGTGGTCAAGAAGGCCTACTGCGACTGGGAGCGTTATCGCGAATTCAAGGCACCGATGCATGAGGCATCCTTCGAGCTGATCGAGATTCCGCATGTGCGACAGTCGGGCAAGAACTCGGCCGATATCCGGATGGTCGTCGACGCGCTCGACCTTTGCTACACCAAGGGCCATGTCGACACCTTCGTGATCATCAGCGGCGATTCCGACTTCTCGCCGCTGGTCTCCAAACTGCGCGAGAACAACAAGACCGTCATCGGCGTGGGCGTCAAGGGCTCGACCTCCGACCTGCTCACCGCCAACTGCGACGAGTTCATCTTCTACGACGACCTGGTGCGCGAGCCGCGCCGCCGCCAGAGCCGCGCATCGACCGCTGCCGGCAACGGTGCGGGCAGGGCGCAGGCTGCCCAGCCGGTGGCAGCCAGAGTCGAGGCCAGCAAACCAGAGCTCGCCAGCAAGTCCGAGGCATCCGCCAGACCTGCGGTCGCAGCCAGAGTCGAGCCGCCTGCGGCCGACGCCGAAGCTGGCGTCGCTGCGGCCAGTGCCGCCGGTGATGGGCCAAAAAAGCGGCCTTCACGACGCCGCAAACCCGGCGCTGACGCGCCCGCGCCCAACGGCAGCGACACCCCGACGACCGCCGAGGCCGCCGCGCTGATGCCGGTGGCGGAGCCGGTCGCCGCTGCAGGCACCGCTGCCGCCACCGATCCTGTCTCCAATGTCCTGGCCGAGCCGCTGGCCGCACCCGGCTCGGATGAACGTCGCCGCCAGGATGCGATCGATCTGGTCGTCGAAACCGTCGAGGCCCTGATCACCGAGCGCGGCGCCGACGACAAGATCTGGGGCTCGATGGTCAAGCAGACCCTCAAGCGTCGCCGCCCTGGGTTCGCCGAAGGCTATTACGGCTACCGGTCCTTCAACGAACTGCTCGAAGACGCCCGCGACCGCGGTCTGCTGGCGCTGGCTCACGACGAGAAGTCGGGCGGCTATGTGATCGGGTTGGTCTGAGCGATCTTGATACCGGCATTGACACAGTTTATGTGCGCACATAAGCTGTGTGCACATAAACTGTGTGAGCAGAGATGAACCTCACTTTGTCGGTCGACGAGCGCATCGTCGAACAGGCCAGAAAGGCCGCTCAGTCGATGGGCAAGAGTCTGAATCAGGCAGTCCGCGACTACCTTGAACAACTCGCGGGGCAGTCGCAGCGCGAAGCGATCATCAAGGAACTGCGCGAGCTGTCGATGACCGGCCAGTCCCCCAAGGGACAAAAAGGCGGCTGGAAATTCGATCGGGAGGAGGTCTACTCCGAACGCCTCGATCGCCGCCGCGGCGACTGACCACGATGCCGCGCAGCTTTCTCGACACCAACCTGCTCGTCTACTCCGACGACCGCAGCGACAAGCGCCGGGCACGCACCGCGATCGAGGTCATCGAACAGGCACTGTCGGCCGGTGATGGCGTGATCAGCACCCAGGTCCTTCAGGAGTACTACTCGGTGACCACCCGCAAGCTCGGGACGGATCCGGGCATCGCGCGCAGAAAGATCGAGCTCTATTCGCGAATGGATGTCGTCCAGGTCGATGTCTCGATGATCGTCGAAGCCATCGACCTGCAGCGCGTGCACGTCATGTCGTTCTGGGATGCCCTGATACTGAGTGCCGCAGGCCGAGGCGGCTGCACGACGCTGTTGACAGAAGACCTGTCGGCCGGCCGCATGATCGCCGGCATCCTGATCGTCGATCCATTTGCCTGATCCTGGCGCGGCACCGCTTGCGCCTTCGTGCGAAGCTTGCCCTCCGGGCACCGTCGCCACCCGCCCGTCCACTTTCCAGAGCCTCACCCATGCCGATCCTCAAAACCGCCCTGACCCTCGCTGCAGCGCTCGTCGTTGGCCTCGGTCTGGCGCTTGAAAACCCGAGCGCCAACGCCGCCGGCGAGCCGCTGCCCACGGTGGCGAGCGTCGATCTGGCGCGCTATGTCGGCACCTGGTACGAGATTGGCCGTCTGCCCAACGTCTTTCAGCGCCAGTGCCTGGGCGACACCACCGCGCAATACGCCGCCCGACCCGACGGCAATATCGATGTCACCAACCGCTGCCGCACCGCCGGCAAGGGCGACGCTGAATGGGACACCGCGCGCGGCCTGGCCCGCATCATCGACCCGGTGAGCAAGGCCAAACTGCAGGTCTCGTTTCTGCCGGAAGCACTGCGCTGGCTGCCGATCGGCTGGGGCGACTACTGGGTGCTCGAGCTTGATCCCGACTATCGCTGGGTGATGGTGGGCGAACCCGGGCTGCGCTATCTCTGGGTGCTGTCACGCACGCCCGCGCTGCCGCCGGGCACCCTCGAGTCACTGCTCGCGCGGGCTCGGGCCCTGGGCTTTCCGGTCGAGCAGATGCTGCTCACCTCGCAGACGGCCACCGCACGCTGATCACGCACTTTTTTTTCGAGCACACGCCCATGAGTACGACCGCCGCCACCCTGCCCGAACCGCATCTGGCCAGCCCGCGCCAGCGCGAGACCCGCACCATCACGGTGGTCTCGATTGCCCATGGCTGCTCGCACTTCTTTCACCTGATCGTCGCGCCGCTCTTTCCCTGGCTCAAGGTCGAGTTCGATCTGAGCTATGCGCAGCTCGGCCTGCTGATGACGGTGTTCTTCATCGTCTCGGGCGTCGGCCAGGCACTCGCCGGTTTCGTGGTCGATCGCATCGGCGCGGTCCCGGTCATGCTGGCCGCACTCACTTCCTTTGTGCTCGCCACCCTGACCCTCTCAAGCGCACCGAGCTATTCCATGCTGATGGTCGGCTGCGTGCTGGCCGGCCTTGGCAATGCGCCCTTTCATCCGGTCGACTACTCCATCCTGAATGCCCGCATCACGCCAACCCGACTGGCCCGCGCCTACTCCATGCATGGCATCGCCGGCAGCCTCGGCTGGGCGCTGGCGCCGGTCTTTCTGGTCGGCATCACCGGACTGGCCAACTGGCGCGCGGCGATCGCCTGCGCCGGCCTGCTCCCTCTGATCGCAGGGGTGATGGTCTGGCGCCATCGCGAGCTGCTCGCCGGCCAGCCGGTCGGTGTGCTGGGCATCGTTCGCGCCGCACACCCGGCAGCAGGCGGCCAGCCGGGCGCGGGCGCCAGCGACTCGGCCCTGAGTTTTCTGCGCCTGCCGGCGGTCTGGATGAGCTTCCTGTTCTTTCTCACCTCGTCGCTGGGTTTTGGCGGCATCCAGACCTTCGGCCCGGAGTCGGCGCGCCTGCTGCACGATGTACCGACCGCGTGGGTGGCGGCTTGTCTCACCGCCTTCATGCTGGCCAGCGCCGGTGGCACGCTGTTCGGCGGCATCGTGGCCGCCGACCCCGACAAGGCCGAGCGGGTCGTGGCGATCGGCTACTGCGTGGCGGCCAGCGTCTCGCTGCTGATCGCCCTGTCGCCGGCACCAGGATGGCTGGTGCCCGGCCTCTTTGCGCTGATGGGATTTGGTGCCGGCACCGCCGGTCCGGCCCGCGACCTGCTGGTGCGCCGCGCCAGCCCGCCGGGTGCCACCGGCCGGGTCTATGGCATGGTCTACTCAGGCCTCGACACCGGTCTGGCGATTTCGCCGGCGATCTTCGGCACCTTCATGGACGGCGGCCATCCCTCATGGGTCTGGCTCGGCATCGCGGTTTTCCAGATGCTGCTGATTGCCAATGCGCTGAGCGTCGGCTGGATCGGGCGCAAGGCCGGTGCGCCGGCAGGCTGACACAACCTGTCTTGACCTGTCATAACAGGTGCCACTACGATCACGGTCCAAAGACAAGACGGATCGGGAGCGAGACACCATGAGCGAGTCAGGCAGCACCACCACTTATCCCGGCTTCGAAGGCCGTGTCGGGCGCACGCGCGAGGCGTCCGAGCCCTGGTGGAAGCCGATTCCGAAGGCCAAACCCGGCAGCCCCAACATCATCGTCATCTATATGGACGACATGGGCTTTTCCGATCTCGGCTGCTATGGCTCCGACATCGAGACGCCGAATATCGACGCGATTGCCGCCCGCGGTCTGCGTTTCAACCACTACACCACGCACCCGATCTGCTCGCCCGCCCGCGCGGCCCTGCTCACCGGACGCAATGCGCACTCGGTGGCCACCGGCTGGCTGACCACCAACAACCCCGGCTTTCCGGGCTATTCGGGCGACATGCCGCTGGCCGCGCCCACCATCGCCGAATCGCTGCGGGCGGGCGGCTACACCACCATCGGCATCGGCAAATGGCACAACTCGCCCAACAGCGCCACGCCGAATGAAAGCTGGCCGAGCCAGCGCGGCTTCGACCAGTTCTATGGCTTTATGGAAGGCGAGACCAGCTATTTCTTTCCTGCGCGCATCGTCAACAACAACACGCTCGCGCCAATCGACCAGTACCCGCCCGACTACTACGCCACCGACGACTGGACGAATCACGGCATGCAATTCGTGCGCGAAGCGCGCAACAACCACGCCGACAAGCCCTTCTTCCTCTATCTGGCCTACAACGCGGTCCATGGCCCGCTGCAGGCCAAGGAACCCGACCTCGCCAAATATCGGGGCCGCTACGACGCCGGCTGGGACGTGATGCGCGCCGAGCGGCTCGCGCGCCAGAAGGCGCTGGGCCTGGTGCCTCCTGATGCGCAACTCTCGCCACGCGACCCCGAGGTGCCGGCCTGGGACAGCCTGCCCGCCGATCAGCGCGCGCACTTCGTGCGGCATATGGAAACCTATGCCGCGATGCTCGACTGCGTCGACCAGAACGTCGGCAAGCTGGTCGCACTGCTCACCGAGATGGGCGAACTCGACAACACCATCATCGCGTTTTCAGCCGACAACGGCGGCACGAGTTCGGCCGGCGCCTACGGCAATGTCTATTTCAACCGGCGCTTTGCCGGCCTGCCGGCGCTGCCGCTCGAGGCCGATCTCGCCCAGAGCGAGAAGATCGGCACCGGCGAAGTCCCGGCGCTCTATCCGATGGGCTGGGGCCAGGTCAGCAACACGCCCTTTCCCTCCTTCAAGACCTATACCGGCGGGGGCGGGCGGCGGGTGTGCTTCATCGTCTCCTGGCCCGACCAGATCACGGATGCCGGTGCAATCCGCACCCAGTTCGCCCATGTCACCGACCTCATGCCGACCCTGCTCGACCTGGCCGGCGTGACACCGCTTGCCAAGTCGCACGGCGAAGCCGCCCTGCCGATGCACGGCGCCAGCCTGGCCCAGGTCATGCGCGGCAAAGCCGCCCACTCGGTGCGCAGCGAGCAGTACTACGAGTGCTGGTCCAACCGGGCCTACTGGCGCGACGGCTGGGTGGCGGTGTCGCTGCAGCGAAAGGGCGACGAGATCGATTTCGACAACTGGACGCTTCACGAGCAGGCCACCGACTTCTCGGAGTCGGTCGACGTCGCCGCGCAGCATCCCGAGCGGCTGCGCGAGCTGATCGAGGCCTTCGACAAGGCGGCCTGGTCGAACATGGTCTATCCGCTGGACAACCGCAACGCCATCCAGAAGTTCAACCAGATCCCCCCGCACATGCGCCCGCCCGAGAAAGGCTCGCGCCGCTTCCTGCCGGGCAGTCAGACCGTCAACCGCGCCCTGATCATTCCGCTGATCGCCGACCGCAACTTTCGCATCACCGCCAACATCGATCACCGCGCCGCCGACGAAGGCGTGCTCTTTGCGATCGGCGAAGTTTTCGGCGGCCTGATGCTGTGCATCGAGGCCGGCGAGCTGCGAATGGTCTACAACGGCTTCGGTGAATACACCCGTCTGGCGCCGGTGAAGGCACCGGTGGGCCAGCATGCACTCACGTTTGATTTCGAGGCGCTGGGCAAACGCCGCGGCCGCGGTCGACTGCTGATCGATGGCCAGCCCGCCATCGCATCGGGCGACTGGACCGACTGCAGCCCGACCCTGATGGGAGGCTTTCACGAAGGTCTCGATATCGGTCTGGATCGCCGCGCGCCGGTCGACTGGGCGCTCTATCAGCGCCGCGGTATCTTCCGTTACAGCGGCGCTATCCGCGATGTCATCATCGACTCAAGCGGTTTCGCGCCCGGTTCGGCCTATGCGAAGGGTTGAGCCCTATCTCATCCGACCGCGCACGATCCAAAAAAGCCATCGCGCCCCAGACACCACCACCCTTGAACCCTCTCACTCTCTGTTTGATTCCTCCAGGAACTGCTCACCATGAACAAGCCTGACTCCAGACTGACGCTGATCACCTCCTCCCGTCGCCGCACCGTGCTGGCTGCGCTTGGCGCCGTCGGCGCCGCGATGGCCACGCCCGCCGCCCGCGCCCAGTCGGCCTGGCCGGCCGGCAAGCCGATTCGCCTGGTGATTCCGAGCGGTGCCGGCGGCGGCGCCGACATCTTCAGCCGCCTGATGGCCGAGTGGCTCGGCAAGGAGCTCGGCACCAATGTCGTGGTCGATAACAAACCTGGCGCCAACGGCATGCTCGCCACCGCAGAAGTCGCCCGCGCCGCGCCCGATGGCTACACCCTGCTGGTGTCCTACACCGCCGCCACCGTCGCCAACAAGCTGCTGATGCTCAAGCCGCCGGTCGATCCGATCAACGACATCACGCCGATCGCCCGCATTGGCGGCAGCGGCGGCAACATGATCGTGGTCAACCCCGAGTTGCCGGTCAAGAACGTCAAGGAACTGATCGAACTGGCCAAAACCCGCAAGGACCTGAGTTATGCCTCCTGGGGCATCGGCTCGGGCGGTCACCTCGTGATGGAGGGGATCGAAAACCAGGCTGGCATCAAGCTCAATCACGTGCCCTACAAGACGGTCGCCCAGATTCCGCCCGACGTCATCTCGGGCGTGATCCCGATCGCCACCATCGACTCGGCCACACCGATGCCCTTCATCCGATCAGGCAGGCTGCGCCCGATCACGACGATGTCGATGGAGCGCCTGCCCCAGTTGCCCGATGTACCGACCCTGATCGAACAGGGCTACAAGATCGATGCCTTCGCCTGGTATGGGGTGTTCGGCCCCAAGGGTTTGCCCCGCGATATGGCCGAGCGGCTCAATGTCTTGCTCAATCGCTGGATGACTTTGCCCGAGACGGTCGAGTTCATGAGCCAGAAACAGAACACATCGCCACCCAAGCCGATCTCGATCCCGGAGTTCGAGCGGGTCATGAAGGCCGATCTGGTGAGCTGGAAACGGCTGATCGATCTGGCCGGCGTCAAGCCCGAGTAAGCCAATACGAGCGACGCTCGAAGGCCTGAGCAGCAGTCAAAAAAACCTCGCCCCGAGCACCTCGATCAATCGGGGCGGTCGGGGCGAGGCGATCCGGTCGGATACTGGCAAGCAGAGCACGAGGGCATGCGCCCGCAGGCCATCAGGCCGCCAAACGTTTTTCGAGCAGGGCCTTGGTCTCGGTCAGCTGATGCGGCAGACCACTGGCCAGCATGCCGAAGAGCTCGGCGTGCAGTTCGAACTCACGCAGCCACTGAGCCTTGTCGATCGAGGTGATCTTGTCGAAGTCGGTACGCGAAAACTCCAGCCCGCCCCAGCTCAGATCGTCATAGCGCGGGGTGGTGCCGAAGACATGCTCGATGCCGCCGGCCTTGCCCTCGATACGGCCGATCATCCACTGCAGCACCCGCATGTTCTCGCTGTAGCCCGGCCACACGAACTGGCCCTGCTCGTTGGTGCGGAACCAGTTGACGCAGAAGATTGCCGGCAGTTTGGCATTCGAGGCCTGGAGCCGGTTGCCCAGATCGAGCCAGTGGCGGAAGTAGTCGGCCATGTTGTAGCCGCAAAACGGCAGCATCGCGAAGGGATCGCGACGAACGATGCCCTGCGCGCCGGCCTGTGCTGCGGTGGTCTCGGAGCCCATGGTCGCGGCCATGTAGACGCCCTCGACCCAGTCGCGGGCCTGAGTGACCAGCGGCACGGTGGTCGAGCGACGGCCGCCGAAAATGAAGGCATCGATCGGCACACCCTCGGGATCATCCCACTGGGCGTCGATCACCGGATTTTGCGAAGCCGCGACCGTGAAGCGCGCATTCGGATGCGCCGCCTTGCGGCCGTTCTTGCCGTCGGCAGGCGTCCAGTCCTTGCCCTGCCAGTCGATCAGGTGAGCCGGCGCTTCCTTGGTCATGCCCTCCCACCAGATATCGCCGTCATCGGTCAGCGCGACATTGGTGAAGATCACATTGCTCTTCAAGGACGCCATGCAATTGAAGTTGGTCTTGTCATTGGTGCCGGGGGCCACACCGAAATAGCCAGCCTCGGGATTGATCGCATGCAGCCGGCCATTGGCCTGCGGCTTGATCCAGGCGATGTCGTCGCCGATGGTAGTGACCTTCCAGCCGTCAAAGCCCTTGGGCGGGATCAGCATGGCGAAATTGGTCTTGCCGCAGGCCGACGGGAAGGCCGCGGCCACGTGGTACTTCTTGCCCTCGGGCGAGGTCACGCCGAGGATCAGCATGTGCTCGGCAAGCCAGCCGATGCCGCCTGCGGCGACATCCTGACGGCCCATGTTCGAGGCGATCCGCAAGGCGAAACACTTCTTGCCGAGCAGCGCGTTGCCGCCGTAGCCCGAGCCATACGACCAGATCTCGCGGGTCTCGGGGTAATGGACGATGTATTTGGTCGGGTTGCAGGGCCACGACACGTCTTTCTCGCCGGCCGCCAGCGGCTTGCCGACGGTATGCACGCAGGGCACAAATCCACCCTCTTCACCGAGCACATCGAACACCGCGCGACCCATGCGGGTCATGGTGCGCATGCTGACGACCACATAGGGGCTGTCGGAAATCTCGACGCCGATGTGGGCAATCGGCGAACCGATCGGGCCCATCGAGAACGGGATGACATACATCGTGCGCCCGCGCATGCAACCCTCGAAGAGGCCGGCCAGAGTCTGGCGCATCTCGGCAGGGTCGGTCCAGTTGTTGGTCGGGCCCGCGTCTTCCTTGCGCTCGGAACAGATATAGGTGCGGTCTTCGACCCGTGCCACGTCGGTCGGATCGGACCAGGCCAGATAGGAGTTCGGGCGCTTGATCGGATCGAGCTTGCGCAAGGTGCCGGCGGCAACCATCTCGGCGCAGAGCCGCTCGTATTCCGCCTGCGAACCATCGGCCCAGACAACGCGATCGGGACGGGTGAGTGCAGCGATCGAGGCAACCCAACTGATCAGGCCGGTATGCCTGACGTAGGCGGGGGCCTGCGCAAGCGACGGCGCTGCGGCGACGTGAGTGTTCATGAAATCTCCGATGCGATGTGGTCAATCTCTTGTGGCATCGCCCCGCAACCATCGACGCTGAATCGACCTGATCCGCGGGCCATGCCTGCAGCGACGCCGGATGCGCCGCTGAAAAACGAGCCTTTCATTGCCTGTCGGACGGGCCCGCATCGTGCCGCCGGGCACTGGACCGATCTTTCAAGCGGAACCGACGATTTTACACCGCCGACCACGACTGAGCCAAGCCGGCACAACAGCCGCCGATTCAGTCGGTGCGCAACGGTGCCACACGCCGCCACACTCGCGCTTGATGAAAATCACGGGCGGGCGATTTGATGTCCGCCGATTTGGTGCCCGCAATCCTTTGCGCTACTGTCGACGGGTGACTCTGCCCCCACCCGATCTTCTGCTGGCCACTGCTGACAACGGCCGCTCACTCCCGCCGCAGCAGGCTGACAGTGCCGAGTCCGCCGACATCCATCAGGCCTTCGCGATCCAGGCCGCGATCGGCGCGCTGCGCCGCAGCCGCGGCGATATGCCGGTCGGCTACAAGATCGGCTTTACCAACCGGCTGATCTGGCCCCTTTATGGCGTGAAACAGCCGATCTGGGGACCGGTCTGGCAGTCCACGCTGCACGACATGACCGATGCCCGGGCAAGCATCAGCCTCGCGCGACTGGCCGAGCCGCGCCTGGAGCCCGAAATCGTGATCGGTCTGACCGAATCACCGCCGCCGCAGGCCGATGCCTCGACACCCGAAGCGCTCGCCGACCTGGTCGCCTGCATCGGCTGGGTCGCGCCGGGCTTTGAGGTGGTCCACAGCATCTGGCCGAACTGGCGCTTCAATGCGGCGCAGGCGATTGCCGCCCAATCGCTGCACGGCGGGCTGTGGGTCGGCCCGCGCGTTGAACGCTCGGCGCTCGGCACCAACCCGGCCGGCGCGCTCAGCGGTTTGCGACTGAGCCTGTCCTGTCAGGGCGAACAGGTCGCGCAGGGCCGCGGCGCGGATGTGCTCGACGGCCCCGTCCAGGCGCTCGGCCATCTGGTGGCAGGTCTTGCCGCTCGCGGCGAACGCATTGCAGCCGGCAGTGTCATCACGACCGGCACGCTCACCGATGCGCAGCCGCTGGCAGCCGGACAACGCTGGCGCAGCGCCATCGACGGCGTCCCGCTGTCGGGGCTCTCACTGCAGGTCAACGCATGATCATCGACGCTGCCGCCATCGACGCCACCGCGGCCCGAATCGCGCCCTGGGTGCGGGTGACCCCGACCGTCACCGTCGACCTCGACGGTCGCCCGGTCGAATTCAAGCTCGAATGCCTGCAGGTGTCGGGCACCTTCAAGGCACGCGGCGCCTTCGAGCGACTGCTGCGCGCCCGCGAGACCGCGCAGGCCCAGGGCCTGCCGGCGCCGCAGCGGGTGGTCGCCGCCTCGGGCGGCAACCACGGCATCGCGGTCGCACTGGCCGCCGGACACCTGGGCATGGCCGCCGACATCTTCGTGCCGAGCACCTCGCCTGCCGCCAAACTCGATCGCCTGCGTGCGCTCGGCGCAGTCGTGCATGCCCAAGGCAATGAATATGCCGAGGCGCTGGCCGCAAGCCAGTCTTTTGCCGAGCAGCAGGGCGCGCTGGTCTCGCATGCCTACGACCAGTTCGACACGCTCACCGGCCAGGGCACACTGGCGCGCGAATGGCTGCGCCAGTCGCCGCATCTCGACGTGGTGCTGGTAGCGGTCGGCGGTGGCGGACTGATCGGGGGCATCGCCGCCTGGTTCGCCGCGCAGGCCGACGCCGGTCACCGGGTGCCGCGACTTATCGCGGTCGAATCCGAGGGCTGCCCCACCCTGAACGCCGCGCTGGCCGCCGGTCGCATCGTCGAGATCCAGCCCTCCGGGCTGGCCGCCGACTCGCTTGGCGCGCGACGCGTGGGCGAACTGATGTTCCCGTTCGCGCAGCGCCAGGTCTCGCAAAGCGTGCTGGTGAGCGATGCCGCGATCCGCGACGCGCAGGCACTGCTGTGGCGGCAGATGCGCATTGCGGCTGAGCCGGGCGGGGCTGCCGCACTGGCCGCGCTGGCCGGCGGCGCCTTCAAACCGGCCCCTGACGAGCGCGTCGGCGTGCTGGTCTGTGGGGCCAATGTCGATCTGCGAATGCTCGCCGATACCCTCGAGCGGCCGGCGCCTCACGATTGAGCGGCTTGGCCCGGGGCGAGGAAAGCGCCATACGGCGCGGCGGGTGTTGGATCGCGGGTGTTGGATCGCCGATGTCAGGTGCCGGATGTTGGATGATTTGCACGCCTGTCCGCCGCAGGCCGCCGCCGATCACAAATTGTTCGTGCGTGCCCGACGACGAACGCATAGGATGAGGTTTGCGCCAACAGTCGTCGCGTTGCCCCGGACGCCGGCCAGTCGGTCAATACTTCCTCGGTCGATACCCAATACTCAGAATGACTGAACTCTCCCCGTCGCAACGCACTGCTTCAACCGCCCGCTTCCTGCTGGGCACCGGCTCGCTGGTGGCGCTCGAAGCCATGTGGCAGGGCTCTGTGGCACGCACCCTGATCGCCAGCGCCGTCCTGGCCATGGGCGGCACACTGCTCTTTTTCGCCAAGCGAGCCGACTGAGCCCTTCGCCGCAGCGCGGCTCGACCGAGCCGCAAACGCCCTAGCGCCCACCGAGCCCGACCGCGCCTCTCCGACCGATCCGCAGCGCGCACGGCATGGACTTCCAGGCGATCCGGGTCGACAACTTTCCGATCGATTCCGAGCTCACCGATACCGGTAACGTCGGCCCCGACCTGTCGGCCGCGACCCATGCTTATCTGGCCACGCCGCGCGCGCTGGTCTGGCGCACGCCGTCGCCCGACTGGTCGCTCTTCGTCCTGCTGCTGCCCCTTGCCTCGCGTCTGTCGCTGATGGCCAATCCGATCTTCGGCCAACTCACCCGCGACTGGGGCCATTCGATCCGCTTCATCGGCGTCGATCGGCATCAGTGCATCTACGACTTCCGCAGCCTGCTGACCGATGCCACCCTGCGCCGGCTGGTCGCCTCGCTCGCTCGCTGGCTGCACGACGACGAGACCCACGACGGGCTGCCGATGCGCGCCGCCGAAACCGCCACCCTCGATGTGCTGTTTGCCGCACTCGGCGAGAACATGCTGACCATCCTGGAGGCCCGGCGCGACGACTGGGGCGCACATCTGGCGCGCGAGCACCGCCTCGAGCCTCAGGCGCCCGGCAGCCTCTTCGATCGGCCCTCACGCTATCCCGACTTCATGGCGCAGTTGCATCAGGCGCTGCGCCGCGAACTGATCGACGTCGCCTTCTACGGCAAGGTGCTGCGCTCGATCGACCTGCGCGAGGCTGCCGCCGAGCAGCGAATTGCCGCCTTGCTTGAAGGCACGCTTGAGCCGGTGACGCTGGTCAAGCTCGGTCGCAGCCGTGCCGGCCAGCACCTGGGCTGCTACAACTGGCTGCTGACCGGGCAGGGGCATGCCGCGCAACGCGCTTATGTGCTCGGCAAACTGCCGGCCTTTGCGCAGTTCTTTGCCGAGACCCTGATCAATGCACAGGCGCGCCCGCGCTCAGGGCTGGTCGCCGCGGCCGAACACGACCGGCGCGCGGCGCTGCTGCGCCCGGACGATGCTCGCGAAGCCCTGCGCCAGGCGATCGACTCGGGTCAGGATCGCTGGGTGATCGAAGCGCTTTCTGCCAACTTCGGCGTCGAGCACAACGTCCTGCGCGCACTGTGGCGCCACTGCCCGACCGCACTCGACGCGCCGCCCACCTGGCATCTGAAGGAAATCCTGCTGCGGCTCAACGAGCTGCCCGAGCGAGCCTGGCCGCGTGACGACAGGCAGTGGCTCGATCTGGCCAGCCGCGCGGTGCCGACCCTGGCTGAATAGACCGGCTCGCGCGGGGGCATCCCGCCGCATTCAGCGCCGCCCGAGATTCATCCAGATGACCGAACCGACCACCAGCAATGCACCGAGCACCTGGATCGGCGCGATGGTCTGACCCAGTACGGCCCAGGCGATCACCATCGACGCCACCGGTTCGATATTCAGAACCGGCGCGGTGTTCACCGCCCCCATCCGCGGCACCAGCACATACATCGCGGTAAAGGCCGAGCCGTAGAGCAGCGACAGCAGGGCCAGCCCGGTCCAGCCGGCGGCATCGACCGGCCAGGCAAAACCGTCGGTCGCGACGCCCGCCGCGCTCACCACCAGGGCCACCACACCCATGGTCCAGACGGTTCTGACCCGCCCGTCGATCGCATTGAGCCAGCGGGTCGTCAGCAGCAGCAAGGTCGCAAACGATACCGAGGCGGCCAGACCGAAACCGACGCCCGCGGCAAAACGCAGCGGATCGGCAAGCGATCGGCCGGCCGATGCCAGCACGCCGGGAATGTCGAGCGCCAACACCAGTCCGACCAGGATCACCGGCATCGCCCGACCGGTGCGCCGCGCCGGTCGCTCGCCGGTGGTGGCCCACGACAGCAGTGCCAGCACGATCGGAAAGGTATTGAAGGTCAGCAGCGCGAGCGCCACCGGAATTCGCGAGACCGCCGAATAAAGGCTGAAACTCTGCAGCGACAGGACCAGTCCGACGATCAGGGCGTATCGACGCAAAGCCGACGGCAGCGCTGCCGACACACCGGCCAGACGCAGCAGCAGCATCACGCCGACGACTGTCACCACTGAGCGCACCGCAACCGCGGTGATGACGGTCACACCGTGGTCGAAGGCCAGGCGGGCCGCGACATGGTTCGAGGCGAAGACCACAGCCAGGCAGGCCACCACCGCAATCGCCAGGGCGTGCGGCATCGGACGGCTCATCCTGGTCGCCCCGAACCCAGCGCCGGTCGCCATCGGGCGCTCAACCCCCGGCTACTCATCCCAGCCTCGCAGATGACCGAGCAGCCGATAAACACCGCCCAGCAACAAGACCGTCGAGGCCATCCGAGTGATATGGAAGGCGGTCACCACCGGCACGCCGAGTTGCAGGGTCTTCGCGGTCAGCGCCATCTCGGCGATGCCACCGGGGGAGGTGGCCAGAACCATGGTGGCCAGCGGAATGCCGGCAGGCCTGGCAATCAGCAGGGCAAAGAGCGCGGACAGGCCGATGCCGACCAGCGTGCTCGCTGCAACCACCGCCAGCAGCCGCGGCGCGCCCGAGAAAAAGCCCGGCGAAAAGCGACAACCCAGCGATGCGCCGATGGTCACCTGGCCGGCGATGATCAGCCAGGACGGCATTGCACTGAGCGAATGACCGGAGGCGGTGAGTATCAGCGCCACCGTCATCGGCCCCAGCATGAAGGCATTAGGCAGCTTCAAGCGATGCGCCAGCAGCGCGGCCGCGACCGTCAATGCAGCCAGCATCAGCAAGCCCGGCACATCGACGGTCTGCATCGGCTGCTGGTAGGCATCGCTGCCATGCAGGCCGATCAGGCGATAGATCGACGGCAGGGTCAGTACCACCAGCACGATCCGCATGCTGTGAGAGGCGGCGATCAGATCGACCCGCCCGCCGGCTCGCTCGCCCTGCATCGCCATCTCGCTGGCGCCACCGATGGCGCCGCCGAAAAACGCGGTCGGCCTCGACACCTTCGCAAACCGGCGCAGCGACCATGAAAATCCCAGGCCCAGCATCATCGACCAGGCCACACCCATCAGGATCCAGAGCCAGCATGAGGCCACGCGTTCGACCACCGCCGGCGAAAAGTACAGGCCCAGGACCGTGCCAAGCATCCAGAGCCCGAACAGGCGCATTGGCACCGGCGTGGCCAGACGTCCGCCGGCCACATTGACTGCCGCACAGGCGAGCAGGGGGCCGATGGTCCAGGGCAGCGGAGCCTTGACAGCGCTAAAGAGTGCGCCGGCCGGCACTGCCACCAGCAGTGCCTTGAGAAACGGAATCATCGTGGCCGATGATAGCGCAGGGGGTCAGACGGGCGATCGGGCTGCGCGGCGGCGACGGGCCTCATGGAGCGCATTGTCGGCCGCCCTGACCACGCCATCCAGACCGATCCGCTGGGAGCCGCGAGCCGCCCCGCCGGTCAGGCAGCTCAGCTGCCAGTGCGCGCCCGACAGAGCAATCCGCAGCGACTCCACCCCGGTCATCAGACGGCTCTGGATTTCCGCCAGGGCGTCGCTGTCGACCCCCGGCATCACCGCCATGAAGGCCTCGTTGCCCAGCAGCGCCAGTCGATCCTGCGACCTCAGCAGATGGCGCAGCTGCTCGGCCACCGCCAGCGACACCTGATCGACCGCGGTGTCGCCGTGGCGCTGCCTGATCGCCGTGAACTGATCGACGTCAATGATGACAACCGCCTGGTCGTCGGAAGGCCGACGGGGTTGCTGGCGGGGGGCCCACATCGGGGCGTTGGCGGAAACCATGTGTCGAAAGTGTTGCCGAAGCGTCAAAGGGAGTTGGTCTGGGAGGGAGTCTAGGTTGGCTAACGACAAGGTCGCAGGACATCTGTCACGGGGTCCTGCCGATGGCCATGGCGATGACAAAGCGGGGATCCCAGGGTGGTGGCCGGCACAGTGACCGGAGCGTTGGCCTATCGGACCCTGCGAGCCACGCCTCCATCCGGACTGGTCAAGACAAAATTGTGTCGTTTCGGTCATTACCGCACATCGGCGAGATTCTGCCGCTGGTAAGCTAAGTCTGTTAGTCCTAACTACTTAACCTTCGAGAGCCAAACCGCTGGCTCTCCATTCCTTCGGATCTCATCATGGCCAGCTCTCTGACCCGACTCGCACTGCGCTCTGCGCCCCTTGCGCTTTTCCTCGCACTTGCCGCCTGCGGCGGATCCGACTCCTCGACCAGCTCGACCGGCTCGACCGGCTCGACCGGCTCAGCCTCGTCGTAGACGTCATCGGCCAGCTGCTCAAGCTATGTCGATGTGATCAGCAGCACGGTTCGCTCGAATTCGAATGCCGACGCGCAGTGCTCGTCGCAGATCGCCAATGCCGACTCCTACCTGGCTGCAGCCAAAGCGGCCTGCGCCAAGGGCGATACCGCAGGAGCGACCACTTACTACACCCAGTACCAGAAGGTCGCCGACTATGCGGTCTCAGTGGTCAAGACTCTGTGCCCGGGATCGAGTTCAAGCTCGGGTTCGAGCCAGAGCCCGGCCCTGCCGGTCACCACCTACAACCTGTTTGTCTGCAGAACCTCGAGCAACACCGTGACTAACGGTCTGTGCACCACCTCGAGTTCAACCCCCACCAGCACCTGCTCCGGCACCTGGTACAACGCCGGCAGCAACTACACCACGCAGGCTGCCTGCTCGGCCGACGCCGCCTCGCGATACGGTCTCAAATGACCCGCCTGTCGCGACTCGTGATGGCCTCAGCCCTGATCGCCCGGGGCCTCGCGGCCCTGGCGCTGGGCCTGTCGATGGTCGCATCGCCGGCTTTTGCCCAGCCGGCGGCGCACTGCCTGTCAGTGCAGCCGGCCGGCAACAAGACTGTCCTGAAGAATGTCTGTCCCGGACCGATCAGCGTCGCCCTGTGCCTCATTGCCCCGGATCAGGGCAACTCGCTGATGGCCAGGGTCTGCGGCGATGGCAGCCCGCTCAACCAGTATTTCACCGAACCGATCGAACTCGCCCCGGGCGAAAGCCGCACCGAGGAGATCCCCACTCCGAAGACCGCGGTGTGCAACGGCCCGGGCGCGGCCACCGGCATGGGCGGCTTCACCAGCGACCCCAACGGGAACTTCAAGTGTCCGCCCAGGCCGGCAAGCGCCAAGCTCAACACGCCCGGCGCCAGCACCGCGTCGGCGAACAAGGACGCCTTCCCGGACCGGATCGTCGCATCGACCACCGAGTCGCAAGACCGCGCCTGCACCCTGGCCAGGGACGGCTTCAAGGGCGCAACCGTCTCGACCGACCCGTGTGATTGCACCAGCAAACCCGGCAAGAAAGCCACCTTTTATGTGTGCTCGGCGGCAGGCAAGCTGGCCGATCCGACGCTTTATCAGTTGCTGCGCCGCGGCGCCATCGATCTGCTGCAGGAACTGCTGGAGTGCGACCCCAAGAGCGACGACCGCTTTTGCGAGCGGCTGCGCCGCACCAACGGCGGAAGCGGCGTCAGGGGCTGAGCTCGGCGCCCTGAACCGTGATGCCGGCTCGCTGCGCCGCCAGTGCAAGGGCGCTGTCGGCGGTCAGCAAGGCGCCACCACTCAACACCGCCAGCTGCAGATAAATCGCGTCGTAGGCGGTCAGCCCATGATTGCTTGCGGCCATCAGCAAGGCACCCACACCCGCCGCCTGAGGATCGAATTCGATCGGCAGGCCGTCAGCGAAGGCTGCCGCCTGCTGCGCCTGGGCCGGGGTGATCCGGCCGCGGCGAACGGCGGTCATGAGCGCATTGGCCACTTCGGCGCGCAGCAGGATCGGGGCAATCAGCGGCGCCTCACCACGCCGTTCGATGGCTGTCTCGACGCAGGCTGCAGCAGACGGGTTGTCGTTAAGCAGCCAGGCGATCAGGGCCGAGGCGTCCAGCACCACCGGCTTCACGCCCGCCCTTCGTCGATCCAGGCGCGGATCTCGCTGTCGCTCGCGCCGACTTGCGCACGCAGCGCTCGCGCGCCGACAAGGATGTCCTCGATCGCAAGGGGCGCTGCGCCAGGCCGGGCAGGCACCAGGCGTGCGATCGCCTGGCCTCGACGCGTGATCACGAAGGACTCGCCTGCGGACACACGCTCAAGCAGCTCTGACAGGTGCGTCTTGGCCTCGAAGGTGCCCACGGTATTGGAAGTGTTCATTTCGCGGTATCTGACTAGTACAAACTAGTAGAGTAGTCGATCCTGCTATCTGCCTCAACCGGACAGCCACAGACCGTGCAGGCCACTCATGGCAGACTGCCGTCATGCGTTCATCCACCGCCGCCGCCGTTTCGTCGCCAGCCGCCCCCTCCCCCTACGAGCCGATCTACCTGATCTCGCCCTCGGGCGCGGTGGCAGACGTCGCGCGGGCACGCCATGCGGCCTCGATCCTCAACCAGCTCGGCCATCCGACCCGCTTCGATCCGGCCGCACTGCGTCGCATGCAGCGCTTTGCCGGCAGCGACGATCAGCGTGCCGCCGCCTTCGCACGTGCCGCCGAGCAGGACGCCTCGATCGTCATGATCACCCGCGGCGGCTATGGCCTGACGCGGCTCTTGCCGATGCTCGACTTCAAGCGGCTCGCCCGCGCCGGCAAGCGCTGGGTCGGTCTGTCCGACTTCACCGCCTTTCACCTGGCGATGCTGGCCCGCGCCCGCGCCATCACCTGGGCCGGACCGGCGCTGATCGACGATTTCGGGGTCGATACGCCCAAGGCGGTCGATCCGGTGACGCTGGGCTGCTTTCGCGAAGCCATGAGCGGCGAGCTCGAAATCCTGGGCTTCAAGGCCAAAGGCCCCGAGGGTGTCGACGAGCAGGGCACGCTGTGGGGCGGCAATCTGTCGATCGTCTGCGCCCTGCTCGGCACGCCCTACTTTCCGAAGGTCAAGGGCGGCATCCTCTTTCTGGAGGACGTCAACGAGCATCCCTACCGCATCGAACGCATGCTGATCCAGCTGCTGCACGCAGGCGTGATCGACTCGCAGCGCGCGGTGCTGATCGGCCATGTCAATCGCTATACGCTCGGCGCCCACGACCGCGGCTATGACATGCCGGCAGTGCTCAAATGGCTGCGCGCCCAGACAAAAACCCCGATCGTCAGCGGTCTGCCCTTTGGCCACGCCAGCCCCAAACTGACGCTGCCGCACGGCGCCACCGTCGGGCTGGCCACCGAAAGCCGGCAAGGCTGGCTGGTCTTCGAACACTCGCACTGAAAGAGGCCTCCGCGCCAGCCTGCCTCGCCCAAGATCCGTTTCGATCTTAACTTCGATCAAACAGAGGGCTGGCAAAGCCCGGGAGCTGCGGGTAGATTCCACGCTCCCTGTTTTCGGCGCAGTTTTGCAGTCGCCGAGCCCGCCACACCCTGCGCCGCCGAAGCGGCCCACACAAGGACCACGACCATGTCACTGCGCATCAATGACGACGCCCCGAACTTCACCGCCGAGACCACGCAAGGCACGATCGACTTCCATCAGTGGATCGGCGACAGCTGGGCCATCCTGTTCTCGCACCCGAAAGACTTCACCCCGGTGTGCACCACCGAGCTCGGCTACATGGCCGGCCTCGAACCCGAGTTCGCCAAGCGCCACTGCAAGATCATCGGCCTGAGCGTCGACCCGGCCAGCAGCCACGGCAAGTGGGCCCTCGACATCGAAGAGACCCAGGGCCACAAGGTGAATTTCCCGATGATCGGCGACCCTGAACTGAAGGTGGCCAAGCTCTATGACATGCTGCCCGCCGATGCCGGCACCACGTCCGATGGCCGCACCGCCGCCAACAATGCCACCGTGCGCACGGTCTTTCTCATCGGCCCCGACAAGAAGATCAAGCTGATGCTGGTCTATCCGATGAGCACCGGTCGCAACTTCGACGAAGTCCTGCGGGTGCTCGACTCAATCCAGCTGACCGCCAAGCATCAGGTGGCCACGCCGGTGAACTGGAAGCCGGGTCAGGACGTGATCATCGCGCCCTCGGTGTCGGATGACGACGCCAAAAAGAAATACCCGGGCGGCTGGAAGACGGTCAAACCCTATCTGCGGGTCGTGCCGCAGCCGAAGTAAACGCTCAGACGCTGCGGCTCAGTTCCACCAGCGGATGAAAGCATGCACTGCGCTGGCCGCCCGGTGTCACCGACAACACCGGCACCTCGCTTGCGCACCGCTCGGTGGCGCGAGCGCAGCGGGTCCTGAAATGGCAGCCGCTCGGCGGGTTGTGAATCGAGGGCAACTCACCGCCGAGCGCCTCCTGCTCCGGCAACGCACGCCCCGGCACCAGCACTGAATCGAGCAGGGCGCGGGTATAGGGATGCGAAGGCCGTCGATAGATGTCCTCGGTGCGCCCGATCTCGACGATGCGCCCCAGATACATCACCGCCACCCGATCGCACAGATTGCGGATCACCGCCAGATCGTGGCTGATGAACAGCATGCTGAAACTGCGCTTTGCACGAATGTCGATCAGCAGATTCAGGATCTGCGCCTGCACCGACACATCGAGCGCCGACACCGGCTCATCAAGCACCAGCACCTCGGGCTCGAGCATCAGGGCGCGGGCAATCGCAATCCGCTGGCACTGGCCCCCCGACATCTCGTGCGGCCGGCGCGACCAGACGGTCTCGGCATCGAAGCCGACTTCGGTCAGCGCCGCCGCCACCCGATCGTGCTGATCGGCCGCCAATCCGCCGCCCCAGACCTGAAGCGGCTCGCCGACAATCTCGCCCACCCGGCGGCGCGGATTGAGCGATGACACCGGATCCTGAAACACCATCTGCATCCGACGCCGGCGCTCGCGCAGGGCCTGTGTCGAGCCCTGCGTCAGATCCTCGCCATCGAGCAGCACCGCGCCGGCATCGGGCGGGGGCAGCTGCACGATCGCGCGCGCCAGCGACGACTTGCCGCAGCCCGACTCGCCGACCAGCCCGAGGGTCTCGCCGCGCTCGAGCGCAAAGCTCACCGAGTCGACCGCGATCACCCAGCGACCATCGGCACGCCTGAATCGGCGCACCAGATCACGCACCTCAAGCACCGGGGCGCTCATGTCGCGTGCGCCGTCGACACACCGGATGCCGCCGCATCCGACAGCGGATGCAGACAGGCATAGCGACGACGAGCCTCGATCACCATCGGCGGAACCGTGAGCAGACAGTCGGGCTGGACATGCTTGCAGCGGTCGGCAAAGGCACAGCCCGGCGGCAACGCCGCCAGATCAGGGGGTCTTCCGCCGATGGCTTCCAGGCGCTGGCCGCCGGACGCATCGGCCATCGGTCGGGCCCGCAGCAGCGCCTCGCCGTAGGGCATGCGGCGCGAGGCAAAGAATTCGTCGACCGGCGCCTGCTCGACGATCCGCCCGGCATACATCACCGCCACCTCGTCGGCCACACCGCTCACCGCCGCCAGGTCATGGCTGATGAAGATCATCGCCATGCCGGTCTCGCGCTGGCGACGCTTGAGCAGCACCAGGATCTGCATCTGGATAGTCACATCAAGCGCGGTCGTCGGCTCGTCGGCAATCAGGATCTTCGGGTTGCAAGCCAGCGCCATCGCAATCATCACGCGCTGACGCATACCGCCCGACAACTGATGCGGATATTCGCCCAGCCGCTGACGCGGCGCCGAGATGCCGACCGCCTCGAGCAGCTCGACGGTGCGCGCCTCACGCGCTGCGCGTGCCAGCCCGAGATGCTTGCCGAGCACCTCGCCGATCTGGCGGCCGATGGTCAGCACCGGATTGAGCGAGGACATCGGGTCCTGGAAGATCATCGCGATCTCGCGGCCCCGGACTTTCCGCAGGTCGTCCTCGTTCATCGATGAGAGGTCCCGTCCATCAAAGCGGATCGCGCCGGTCTGGGTCGTGGTCGAAGGGGGCAGCAGCCGCAGGATCGATCGCGACAGCACGCTCTTGCCCGAACCCGACTCGCCGACGATCGCCAGCGTGCGCCCGGCACGCAGCTCGAGCCCGACGCCATTGACCGCGCAGACCGAGCCCCGCGGGCTGGCAAATCGCACTGACAGATCGCGCACGCTCAACAATGGCGCTGCGTCGATGGCCGCCGCCTGCGAATCCGCGCGAACAAGCTCACTCATAGCACCTCATTGATCGCACCCGAATCACAGCGTCTGTGCCTTGATGTCGAAGAGGCGTCGCACCGATTCGCCGATCCAGTTGATCGCCAGCACCGTCAGAAACATCCAGATGGCCGGGATGAAGACCGCCAGCGGTGCTTCCACCAGGCTCGATCGCTCGGAGGCGATCATGCCGCCCCAGCTCGGCTGCGGTGGTCGCACCGACAGCCCCAGAAAACCGAGCGCCGCCTCAGCCAGTATGGCCACACCCAGCATCACCACCGCATACGACAGCAGCGCCGGCATCAGGTTGGGCAGCACTTCACGCAGCAGGATGCGGGGCACGCTGGCGCCGATCAGACGCGCGGCCAACACGAATTCGCGATCACGCAGGCTCAGGGTATTGGCCCGGGCGATCCGGGCAAAGGCCGGCACGAAGATGACGCCGATGGCCCCGGTGACATTGCCCACACTCGGCCCCAGGCTCGAGACCAGCGCGATCGCCAGAATGATCCCGGGAAAGCAGAGCATGACAGTCATCACGCCCATGATCAGGCGGTCGGTCATCGCGCCGAAAAAACCGGCCACAAGGCCGAGCGCGCCACCGATCGCAAGACCGATCGCCACGCTGCCGACCGCCACCACCAGCGACACCCTGCCGCCCCAGATCAGCCGCGACAAGGTATCGCGACCCAGCGAATCGGTGCCAAGCCAGTGCTCGGCACCCGGCGACTCAAGCGTGGCCAGCAGATCGGCCTCTTCCGGGCTGACTAGCCCGAGCCAGGGCACGAGCACGGCAAGCACGAGCAGCGCCAGCAGCCAGGCCACCGCCAGCAGGAGACCCGGCTCGAGCCACTTGCGCGCGGCGGACTTTGCAGGCGCAGCAATCGTCGCAATCGTCTCAGCCACTGATTCGCACCCTCGGATCGATCACCGCATACATCAGGTCCACCAGCAGATTGATCAGCACGAAGCCGGTGGCAATCACAAGCACCACGCCCTGGATCACGAACTGGTCGTGCTGATAGACCGCATTGACCAGCATCTGGCCGATGCCGGGCAGCGCAAACAGGGTCTCGATGACGACCGCGCCACCCACCAGACGGCCAAGATTGATGCCGACCACGGTCACCAGCGACAGCGACGACGGCCGCAGCGCATGACCCAGCAGAATCTCGCGAACGCTTAGCCCTTTGGCGCGCGCCACCAGGATGTAGTCCTGCTGCAGCGTGCTGATCATGTCGGCGCGAAGCAGTCGCATGTAGACCGGAAATTCGGCGAGCGCGAGCGTCATCGCCGGCAGCGCCAGACTGTGCAGATTGGCGCCCAGCCCATCCGAAAGACTCTTATAGCCCGAGGCCGGAAACCAGCCGAGCAGCACCGACATCAGGTAGATCAGCAGGATGCCTTTGACAAAGGCCGGCGTCGACAGCAGGCCGATCGAGACGGTGGCCAGCGCCGAATCGACCTTCGTGCGGCTGCGATAGGCAGCCAGGATGCCGGCCGGCACCGCAAAGGCCAGCGCAATGAGCTGAGTGAGCAGGATGAGCTCGAGGGTGACCGGCAAACGATCGCCGATCATCGTCGAGATGTGCTCGCGGGTGCGATAGGACTTGCCGAGGTCACCGCGCAGCGCGTGGCCCAGCCAGTCGACATAGCGCACGACGATATTGCGGTCCAACCCCAACTCTGCACGCAGCGACGCGATGTCGGCAGGGGTGGCGTTGTCGCCAAGAATCGCCGCCGCCGCATCACCCGGCAGCACGTTGGTGATGAAGAAGGTCAGGGCGGTGGCCGCCAGCAGAATCACCAGCAGCGTCAGCACCTGAACCTGCAGTCTGCGCAGGAAGGCCGAGTTCAGCACGCGCTCAGCTTTCGATTCGAGATGGACAGGGCGACCGACCGCAAAAACCGACAGGGCGCGCCGACCGCGCCAGGCTGCCGAGAGGCATCAGCGCACCTTCCAGACGTCGGCCGGTCGGATGATGCCGTCGGCAATCGGCGCCAGCCCCTTGACCGCCGGATTGGCCAGGCTGATGTTGTTGAAGTAGGCGAGGAACAGATACGGCAGATCGCGGGCCAGCAGTTGGTTGACCTGACGATAAATGCTCAGGCGCTGCGCCGGATCGGTGGTGGCGCGCCCGGCATCGAGCAGTTTGTCCATTTCCGGGTTGCTGTAACCGGTACGATTGGAGGTGCCTTTCGAATGGAAAAAAATGTAGACGTTGCGATCGGGATCGACACCACCCTGCCAGCGATACCCCATCACCTGATACTCACGTTGCCCTGCCGTGCGCACCAGTTGAACCGAGTCATAAGGCACGATCTCGGACTCAACGCCGACCTTCTTCCACATCTGCTGGATCGCCTGGGCGCCCAGCAGCGACAGCGGTGCATTGCTCGACGCGAACTTCAGTTTCACCGGCTTGCCATACTGCGCAAGCAATTGCTTCGCCTTGGCCGGATCGTATTTCGGATAGCCCTCGACCTGCTCATGCGGCGCCAGGCCACTGCCGAAGGGCGTGCTCGCCACCTTGAGCAGGCCTTTGTTGACCACCTTGTTGAGGGTGTCACGGTCAATGGCATGGGCCAGCGCCTGTCGCACCCGCAGGTCCGAGACATCCGGCTGCTGCAGGTTGATCATCACGAAGGTCGAGCCGAGGCTGCCGGCATCGAGCACCGTCAGCTTTTTCGCGCTCCGTGCCTCGATCACATCCTTGGCGGGCGCATTCATCACGATGTCGAGATCGCCCGCCTTCAGGCTGGCCATGCGGGTCTCGGTATCGGGCATGGCACGCAGCACGACTTCGTCCAGATGGACCGGCCCCTTCCAATAGTTGCTGTTACGGGTGAACACGATATGCGAGCCGCGCCGCCATTCCTTGAAAACGAAGGGGCCGGTGCCGACCGGATTGGCCAAATAGTTCTCGCCATATTTTTTCACCGCGGTGGGCGACACCACCATGCCCGAGACGTCGGCCAGCACGGCAGGAAATTGCGCCGACGGCGACTTCATGGTGATCATGACTTCAAGCGGTCCGGTCGCGTCGATCTTCGCGATGCCGGCCAGATCAGCGGCCCAGCGATAGCGCAGCTTCGGATCCATCAGCCGATTGAAATGCGCCACCACTGCCGCGGCATCGCAGGGCGTGTCGTCATGAAACTTCACACCCGAACGCAGCGTCAGCTTGAACCAGGTGGCATCAGGCGCCGACTCGAAGCGCTCGGCGAGCTTGGGCACCAGCTTGCCCTTCTCGTCGATGTCGAGCAGCGTGTCATAGACGGTGAAGCCGGCCTGCTTCTCATTGAAGGACGCAAAGACCAGCGGATCAAGGCCAGGCAAATCGTTTTCGAGTCCGATGCTGAGCGAGCCACCGCGCATCGGGCTCTGTGCCGACGCAGCCGAGGATGCCAGGGCTATGGCCGCGACCGCGAAAACGATGCTCAGCCATCGCAGGGCTGATGAGAGGGGACTGCTAGGATTCAAGACGCGCTCCTGTGAGGACTCTTATGGGACGAACCGGACTAAGTCCGCCGTCCCTTTTTCGTATCGTCCCGAAGGGTCGTGGAGAAGGCTGCGTGTGTCAAGGACGCGACGCGCACGCGACCTACAATCAGGACTCTCGGCGATTCAATCGTCAACACCCCTTCTGCGTCATCAACCCTCCCGGCGGATCGACATGCGCAATCCCTTACGCCTCATCGCCGCCTTGTGCGGACTGACCGTCATGCCGCTTCTCGGCTATCCGGCTGACAAGGACAGCGCCGCAGCCGCGCCTTGCCGCAGCGGGGCGAGCAACATCTGCTATCAAACCTTCACCCCTGAGGGCGCGCGCGGTGCCTTGCACTACTACGCGTCATTGCCGAAACACGAAGCCGCCACCGCCAAACCGACTCGCGCTCTTGTTGCCATGCATGGCTTTCCGCGGGATGCCAACAAGACCTTCAACGCCGCGCTGCTGGCGGCCCAAAAAGCGGACGCGATGGCCGATACCCTGGTGCTGGCGCCGGTCTTTCAGGTTCCCGACTCGCAGGACAAATCCTGCCGGACGCCCGGCGTGCCCGCCGCCCGCCGCAACGATCTGGTCTGGACCTGCAGCGCATGGCCGGGCGGCGCCGTGGCCACCAATGACCCGGGCACCACGTCCTACGCCGCTCTCGATGCCCTGTTGAAACACCTCAAGCAGCAGTGGCCCAGCCTGCAGACCATCACGGTCGCCGGCTTTTCGGCCGGCGCGCAATTCGTGCAGCACTATGTCGGATTCGCCACGCCGCCTGATGGCGTCGCGCTGCGCTTCGTGGTGTCCGACCCGGGCTCGTGGCTCTACTTCGATCCGCAGCGGCCGGTGCCACAGCAAAATGGCGTCGCCACCGACTGGTCGAATTGCGACAACCCGAGCACCGCGTCGCCCGGCACCTGCAGCTTCGTGATGACCACGCCGGCATCGGGCTGCCCCGGCGTCAATGATTGGAAATACGGCATGAACAAACTGCCTGCCGCATTGGCCGATCGCGGCGCCCAGGCTCGCAATCAATATGCGCGCTCAGAGGTGTATTACCTCGAGGCCTCGCTCGACAGCAGCAAAGCGCCCGGCACCTTCTACGGCATTCTCGACAAGTCGTGCGCCGCTAGTGTGCAGGGGCCGTTTCGTCTGCAGCGCGGCCTGGCCTATGCCGCCTACGATCGCGCCATGCTGTCGCAAAACCCTCAGCGAACGGTCACCATCGTGCCGGGGTGCGCCCATGATGTGGCCTGCGTGTTCCCGAATGAGGCCGCGCGTTCGGCCCTCTTCGGCACGCCGAAATGAGATAAGAGACCAGGCCGCAACCGGGGCCACGGACGCCTGGCGGCACCGTCACCCGAGCAGCCTCAAGGCTTCATGCTCAGCATCTGCCGATAGGCATTGATGACCAGCGCATCATCGAATTCCGCAACGATGCGCTCACGGGCCTGCTCGCCCATCGCGATGCGCTGATGGTCGGGCATCCGCAGCATCGTCATCATCGACTCGGCCAGTGCGCTTGCATCGCCCGGTGCAACCATCAGCCCGGTGACACCGTCGACAACGACATCGCGACAGCCTGCCACATCGGTGGCAATCGAGGGCTTGGCCATCGCGCCAGCCTCCAGAAGACTGTGCGGCAAACACTCTCCGGTCGCCGGCAACACCACGCAGTCGGCTTGCGCATAGGCCCGCACCTTGTCGGCCAGATCAGGCAGGCATTCGATGATCCCCTCGTGCTGCCATGCAGCCAGAGTCTCCATCGGCACAGCGTCAGGATGATCGGGCGACAACGCGCCGGCGACAACGAAACGCACGTTCGGGCAGGCGGCACGCACGATGCGAGCGGCCTTCACAAAATCATCCAGGCCATGGCCATGTATCGGGCTGGCTGCCAGCAGGAAGCAAGGCTGATGCGGTGCCTCGCGCGGCACCGGCATAAAGCGGTCGACGTCGACGCTCAGCGCCGGCAACTGGCAGGCACGATATGACTTGACCCACCGATCGCGAATGAAGCTCTGCTGATCGGCACGGTGCTGAAAAAACACCATGGTCGGCCATCCGAAGGCCATGCGACTCACCGCGCGCAAGAGCCGCGGCCGCTGCCGGTCGCGCAGCATATCGCCGTCGCGCGCCGAGACATTGGCAATCAAGGGCAGCATCAGGCTGCGGGCGGCCAGCGCCGCATAGGCATTGACCGAGGGCGTCCAGCTCAAGACCACATTCGGTCGCAGCCTGCTCAGCGTGCGGGTAAACGCGGCATAGGTGGCGAGCCGCGCAAACAGGTTTCGACGCGGGCCGGTCACGCTCATGGGCCGATGCTCGATACCGCGCTCGGTCAGACGCTGAACATCGCTGTCGGGCTGCGAGCAGACCACGACACGCCAGCCGTCCGAGCGCAGGGCATCAACCAGACGCAGGCGCGAACCGAGAATATCGGCGGTGCTGGCTGCCATCAGACACACCACGCCGCGCCAGGCAACAGGCGAAATATCGGCGGATAAACCACTGACTCGAAACATGCGCGGAACTCGACGAACAGGAAGTGAGCAGGCTCACGTTGCCAACGATCTCATCCTCACCCATACGAATGGCTGCGCAATTGATGGATGTCACATCGGTCAAGTTTGTTCGACGGATTGACCCCCTTATCCATTCGCAAGCTTGTGAACACAGGCAGACTTTTTGACAAGGTGCCGGTTTCAGCGTGGCACCATAACTGCTTTGGCATTGCTCAACCCAACAAGGAATCCGTAATGAAAGCCCATGTTGCTCAGACTTCCCCTTACGCCGTTGCAGTCGAGGCCGGCAAATCCTATTACTGGTGCGCGTGCGGTCTGAGCAAATCGCAACCGTTTTGCGATGGCTCCCACAAAGGCAGCGAGTTCACGCCGGTCAAGCACGAAGCCAAGTCAAGCTCGACGGTGTACTTCTGCGGCTGCAAGCAAAGCAAGAACGGCGCGCTTTGCGACGGATCGCATAAGGCGCTTTGAGCTTGAGCATCGGGGCTGATGCGCGACGCAACGCTTCCTACTTCCCGATGCAGAACCTGCTGAAAATCACCCCCAGCAGATCATCGGCCAGGAACTTGCCGGTAATGCTTCCAAGCTGCTCCTGCGCCAACCTCAGTTCCTCGGCAAACAGATCGAGCTGACCCGCGCCCTGCCGGGCATGAGCGCCTGCCGCATCGAGATGCGCTCGCGCCGCACGCAGCGCACGCAGGTGCCGCTCGCGCGCAATGAAGGTGTCCTCGCCCCCCCCTTGCCAGCCGGCCAGACGCAAGAGCTCGGCGCGCAACAGATTGATACCCTCGCCGGTGCGCGCCGACAGCCACACCTGGCCGTCACTTGCCCGCGCCGGCTCGCCGCTCAGATCAACCTTGTTCCAGACCCGCAAAATCGGCTTGTCCTGCGGCAGTCGCGCCGAGATCTCGGCATCAAGCCCCGCAGCCAACGACGCGCCATCATCGCCGGCCACCCCCAGCTGCACGATCACATCGGCCCGCATCACCTCCTGCCAGGTGCGCTCGATGCCGATACGCTCCACCTCATCGTCAGTCGCCCGCAACCCGGCGGTATCCACCACCACCAGCGGCACGCCATCGATCTGCAGCGCCTGCGCAATGCGATCACGGGTGGTGCCTGCCACCGGCGTCACGATCGCCACCTCGTCGCCCGCCAGCGCATTGAGCAGGCTTGACTTGCCGACATTCGGTGCACCGGCCAGCACCACATGCAGGCCTTCGATCAGCAAGGCCCCCTGACGCGCCTCGATCAGCAGCCGATCGAGTGATGCCTGCAGGCGCGCGAGCTTGCCGCGCGCATCGGCCTGCTCCAGAAAATCGATCTCTTCTTCCGGAAAATCGAGGGTGGCTTCGACCAGCATGCGCAGCGTGACCAGCTCCTCGACCACCGCACCAATCGCCCGCGAAAACGCACCGGCCAGTGACCTCGCGGCCGAGCGCGCTGCCTGCGCGGTGTTGGCATCGATCAGATCGGCCACCGCTTCGGCCTGCGCCAGATCGAGCTTGTCGTTAAGAAAGGCCCGCTGCGTGAATTCACCCGGCTCGGCCAGCCGCACACCGATCAACTCACCCGCCTCAAGCAGGCGCGCCATCAGCATCTGCATCACCACCGGCCCGCCATGGCCCTGAAGCTCGAGCACATCCTCGCCGGTGTACGAATGCGGCGCCGGAAAATGAATCGCCAGACCGGTGTCGATCACGTCACCGCCCGCCGTCCTGAAGGGCAGCAGCGTGGCGTGCCGCGCCACAAGCGACTTGCCGCAGAGCGCCTCGATCAGCCCGCGCAGATCGCGCCCGGAGACCCGCACCACGCCAATCGCTCCACGCCCCGGCGCGGTCGCAATCGCAGCAATCGGATCGGTATGGGATGACACAGGCGGCGCCCGCCTAGCGGAACTCGCGCACCAGCTGCATGAAGCGCCGCTCGAAAGGCAGCAGCGGCATGCCGATACGCGAGGCAATGCGGGCAGTTTTTTCGGGAAAGAGCTCGCTGGCATCGAGTCGAACAATGCCCCGATCGCGCTCGCCATCCACCGCAATGTCGGCAATCACACCGACGCCAAAGCCAAGCTCGACATAAGCCTTGATCACATCCGAATCGATGGCTTCAAGCACCACCCTGGGGGCAAGCCCGACCTTGGCAAACGCCGCATCGATGCCCCGGCGGCCTGCAAATTCGCGGCTGTAGGTGATCAGCGGCTCATCGGCCAGTTGCGCCAGCGACGGCGCCACTCCGCCTTCGGCCAGCCGATGACCGACCGGCACGATCAGGCAATGGCGCCAGGCATACGCCGGCCGGGTATCAAGCGAAGGATGCTCATCGAGCGTCTCGGTGGCCAGACCAAAGGTGGCATCGCCATGCACCACAAACTCGGCTACCTGCTCGGGATTGCCCTGGAGCAGCTTGAACTGCATCGCCGGAAACTCGGCTCTGAAGCGAGCCAGGACGGTGGGCAACACATAGCGCGCCTGGGTGTGCGTCGCCGCAATCGACAAGGTGCCCGAATGGCCCGCGGCAAACTGTTCGCTGATTTTTCGCAGCGCCGCGGTCTCATCGAGCACGCGTTCGGCAGCCGCCAGAATCTGCTCACCCGCCTCGGTCAGCTGGGTATAGCGCTTGCCGTGCCGAACAAAGAGCTGCACGCCGAGCTCTTCTTCGAGCTCACGGATCTGCTTTGAGAGGGCCGGCTGCGAAGTGAACAGCACCTCGGCCGCCGCAGTGAGGTTCAGCCCCCGCCGGACGGTTTCACGAAGCGCGCGCAGCTGCTGGAAGTTCACGCCTTGCCGAAGATCGGTTTGCCCTCGATGCGCCGCGTGATGACCCACTGCTGGGCGATCGAAAACAGGTTGTTGACCACCCAGTAGAGCACCAGTCCGGCCGGAAAGAAGAAGAACATCACCGAGAAGATCAGCGGCATCCACATCATCATCTTGGCCTGCAACGGATCAGGCGGCGTCGGATTCAGACGGGTCTGAATGATCATGCTGCCGGCCATCAGCAATGGCAGGATGAAATAAGGATCGGGTGCGGCAAGGTCCTTGATCCAGCCGATCCAGGGTGCATCGCGCATCTCGACCGACGCGAGCAGCACCCAGTAGAGCGAAATGAACACCGGAATCTGCACCACCACCGGCAGACAGCCGCCGAGCGGATTGATCTTCTCGGTCTTGTAGAGCTCCATCATCGCCTGATTGAGCTTGACCCGATCGCTGCCATAGCGCTCACGCAGTGCGGTGAGCTTGGGTGTGACCTGCTTCATCTTGGCCATCGACCGATAGCTTGCCGCCTGCAGCGGGAAGAAGGCGAGCTTGACGATCAGAGTCAGCAGCACGATGGTCCAGCCCCAGTTGAGCACCAGCCCGTGCAAAAACTCCATCAGCCAGAAAAGCGGCTTGGCGATCACGGTCAGAAAGCCATAGTCGACTGTGAGGTCGAGACCGGGTGCAACCTCGGCCAGCACCTTCTGATCCTGCGGGCCGACATAGAGTTGCGAGGCCACCGATTCGGTCGCACCAGGCGCGATTGACTTGAGCGGCAGCAGCATGCCCACCGCAAATACACCCTTGTCGACCTTGCGGGTAAAGAATTCGCGGGCCGAATCGCCACCCACCACCCAGGCCGACACGAAGTAATGCTGGATCATGCCGACCCAGCCGTCGTTGGCGTTTTTCGTGTAGCTGGCTTTGCCCTTTTCGATGTCAGCGAAATCGACCTTCTGGAACTTGTCCTTGTCGGAATAGACCACCGGACCGGTATAGGTGCGGTAGAACTGCGACTCGCCCGGCGGCTTGGTGTCGTCACGCGTGAGCTGGAGATACAGACTGGGCTGAATCGCTTCTGCCGAATCGTTCGTGATATCGGTCTTCATCTCGACCAGGTAGGAACCACGCTTGAGCGTGTAACGGCGCACGAGTTTCGCGCCACCGCTGTCGGCGGTCATCGTGAGCGTGACCTCATTGCTGCCGTCGGCCAGGACATGCTTGCCGGTCTCGATCACAAATGGCGTGCGATGGGTCGGATACGCCGCCCCCTGCGGGCCGATCAAACCCGACTGAGCCAGATAGACATGGCCCGGCTTTTCGGTCATCAGCACCACATTCGAGGTGCTGGTCTTGTCTTCGGTATCGCGGAATTTCTCGAGTTCCGCGCGCACGATCTGGCCACCGATCGGATCGATATCGAGCTTGAGAACATCATTGGCCAGCCTGACGGTGGTCCTGGACGCTGCCTTGCTGTCGGCTGGCACGGCTGCACTGCCAGCCGGAACCGATGCCGCACCCACGGTCGGCACCGAATTGTCGACCTTGGCCGCTTTCTCGCCCTGCCCGGCTGCGCCACCCGGTGAAGAAGGCGCCTGCTGCTGGCCGCCCAGAAAACTCGCCAGGATCGATGGCCGACCCTGATCGCGCTGCCAGGCATCCCAGAGGAAGAGCAGCGACAGCGAGAAGATGACCCAAAGGATCGTACGTTGATTCTGCATGGCGGGAATTACTCTCGAAGCGAAGGTAGGCAACACGAACAGGACAGGCGTTTCATCTGACCAGGACCACTGGAAGGCCGCTTGACCGGGGCCGATTCACTGGCTGACGCTGTTGCGAATTCAGGCACCGGATCGACGCCACCCGCATGAAAGGGGTGACATCGGCCGAGCCTGCGAATCGTCAGCCACAGCCCTTTTATCAGACCGAAGCGCTCAAGTGCCTGCGCACCATACTCGGAACAGCTCGGATAAAACCGACAACGCGGACCAAGCAAGGGGCTGATCACCAGCCTGTACAGGGCAATCAGCGACAGCGCGATCCATAAGCCCGCACGGGACAAGGGCCGCCCCAGAAGACGAACAAGCGATGCAATCGAAGACAAAAAGGCCATGGCGCCCTGAAATCTCAGGCAACTCGGGCTAATACCCGATGCATCAGCGCATCGATCTCGGCTCGCACGACACGCTTGAGTGCACCATTCGTTGGCCGTCTGGCAAAGGGTCGCACTTTACGCCCGTTCGACTCGACTGACGGCGCGGTCGCGTCCTGAGGCAGCTTCACCATCTGTATCCGAATTGCCCAGGACGGCAGGCCGCTGGCCATCACTTTCGCCGGGGCGAGCACCGCCGCGCGAAAGGATTCCCTGATCACTCGACGAATGCAATTACGGACCGGCGAAGATGGCGCAAGCTTTTTGGGAATAGCCATCATCAGTCGGGGGTCAGCTGGATCGCTGGCGACTCGAACCGTTACGACGAAATGCTCACCGGCAATCCTTAACGGACGCCTGGAAGGCGTTACGCCCGGGTTCAAACACCAAGACGCTTGCGGCCCTTGGCACGACGCGCACGAATCACCGCACGCCCGCCTCGGGTCTTCATGCGCACGAGAAAGCCGTGCGTGCGCTTGCGCCGGACCACTGAAGGTTGATATGTGCGTTTCATGACGGTTACTCAGTAGAAAAGCCCACCATTACATCAAGGGTACGTCAACCTGTCAATTTCCGATTCTCGAGGGCGACCCGGATCATCCTGACGATCGATGGCGATCCAACAGGCCATGGGTACGCGGCGAGCGTGCCTTTAGCCTGTGGATAAGGTAAAATCCTCCCTCAGCTTCAGCCGATTTCGGGTCGAGCGAAAGCCGCGCCCCAAGCGCCGCCAATCAATCTCCCCCACCGTCCGAGATGCTTTCTGTCCCGACCCCGGTACCCGAATTGACGCATTGCTCCACGCCATACCCACGGATTCGACGCGCCTTCCAATGAATGACCTCTGGCTTGCCTGCGCGTCCCATCTCGAATCCGAGCTGCCTGCCCAGTTGTTTCGCACCTGGATCAAGCCGCTAGTTTTCCTCGGTTATGACGAAGGCGACCAGCTCCTGACCCTGGGCGCACCCAATCGCGTCAAACTCGACTGGGTTCGAACGCAATACGGCGATCGCATCGCTCAACTGGCAACGCAACTCATCAGCCCCGAGACACGGGTGAGCTTTGAGATCGCCGGCAACGCAGAAGACCCTTCTGCGCAAGCCATTCAACCGGCGCCGAATCACGCTGCAATCAGCGAGCCGCAGATCGACCCCCAGGATCAGAGCTTCGCCAACCTGCAGCCGACCTTGTCAGCCGCCGCTGAGCGAACCCGGCTCAACCCCGACCTGACCTTCGAAACCTTTGTTACCGGCAAAGCCAATGATCTGGCGCGAGCCGCAGCCCTGCAGGTTGCCGAACGACCTGGTGGCGCTTACAACCCGCTCTTCCTCTATGGCGGCGTCGGTCTGGGCAAGACCCATCTGATTCATGCGGTCGGCAACTCGATCCTTGCGCGGGCACCCAATGCCAATGTCCGCTACATCACCGCCAATCAGTTCTTCCAGGACATGGTGGCGTCTATCCGGCGGCAGTCGGTTGATGAATTCAAACGCTACTACCATTCGCTCGATCTCCTGCTGATCGACGACATCCAGTTTTTTGCCGGCAAAGAACGGTCGCAGGAAGAGTTTTTCTACGCTTTCGAAAACCTGATCGCCGAACGCAAACAGATCATCATCACCTCGGACACCTATCCCAAGGAGATGTCCAATATCGATGACCGGCTGATCTCGCGATTCAACTCGGGGCTGATCGTCGCGATCGAGCCGCCGGAGCTCGAGATGCGCGTCGCCATCCTGTTGCGCAAAGCCGAATCGGCTGGCCATGAACTCGATGAAGACGTGGCCTTTTTCGTTGCGAAGCACATCCGGCAAAACGTTCGCGAACTCGAAGGCGCGCTGCGTCGCATCCTGGCGTTTGCACAGTTTCGCCATCAGCCGATCTCGCTCGAACTGGTCAAGGAAGCCTTGAAAGACCTGTTGTCTTTCAATCGCGGGCAGATCTCGGTTGAATTCATCCAGAAGACCGTTGCCGACTTCTACAAGATGAAGATTGCCGACATGTACAGCAAACGGCGGCCAGCCAATATCGCGCTGCCCCGCCAGATTGCGATGTATCTGGCCAAAGGCCTCACACAAAAGAGTCTTCCTGAGATCGGTGAACTCTTCGGTGGTCGCGACCACACCACCGTGCTGCATGCAGTTCGAAAGATCACCGAACTGCGCCAGCATCGCCCCGATCTGAACCACCAGATCCATGTGCTTGAGCAAACTCTCAGGGAGTACCTGTGAGCATGGCTTGTGGACAAGCACAGGGAAAAGCCTGGGCACTCGCTGTGGAGCCGCTTGAGCAAGCCGGGGTATCGCGCGGGTTGTTGCAATGTGTCCCCACTCGCGCAATCAAGTCAGCCCAGTGCTGCACAGACTTCACCCACCCGGTTCAGCCAGTACTGGTGCGGCGCTCAAGGCTTTTCCACATATCCACCGACTACAACATTGAACTAACAACAGTTTTGAGAAGGATTCAATGATGTTGATGATCAGGGCAACTCGAGACGCCATCCTGCGCCCTTTGCAGATGGTGGCAGGCATCGTCGAGCGACGTCACACCTTGCCGATCCTGGCAAATGTGCTGATTCGCAAGCAGGGCGACCAGGTGTCTTTTCTTGCAACCGACATCGAAATTCAGATCTGCACGGCGGCAACACTGGCTGCCGGCAAGGAGGATGCAGCGATCACAGTCAATGCCCGCAAGCTGATCGACATTCTTCGATCCTTGCCCGACAGCGAAGTCAGCATCAGCCTGTCGTCGCGAAAATTGACGATTGCCTGCGGAAAAAGCCGGTTTTCGCTGCAGACACTTGGGCCCGAGGACTACCCCACTGTCGCCCCCAGCGACAAACCCACCACCACGCTGACCCTTCCGCAAAAGCAGCTGCGCCAGCTGTTTGCGATGGTGCATTTCGCAATGGCGCAGCAAGACATCCGCTACTACCTCAACGGCCTGCTGTTTGTCGTGGATGCCGGTCTGGTCAGGGTGGTCGCAACCGACGGCCATCGCCTGGCCTATTGCGCCACACCGATCGATCAGCAGCTTGAACGCCAGGAAGTCATCATTCCGCGCAAGAGCGTCACCGAATTGCAGCGACTGCTCGGCGATACCGATGAGCCGGTCGAAATCAGCATTGCCGGCACCCAGATCCGTTTTCGATTCGGTGATGTCGAATTACTGTCCAAGCTGGTCGAGGGCAAGTTCCCGGACTACCAGCGAGTAATACCAACCGGCTATACCAAGTCGATCATGCTCAATCGGGAACAGTGGTCCAATGCGCTCTCACGCGCATCGATTCTCACTTCTGAAAAATTCAAGGGCGTGCGGTTTACCCTGACCGATGGCGCGCTCAAGATTCAGACCACCAATGCCGAGCAGGAAGAAGCCATCGAAGAGCTCGATGTCGACTACACCGGCGACGCACTCGATGTCGGTTTCAATGTGACCTATCTGCTCGATGTTCTGAGCAATCT
>CAIVAS010000012.1 GCA_903903975.1 uncultured Burkholderiales bacterium | reverse complement strand
TACCGTACGTTGGTAGCACTCAAGTCGTCCGAACTTGAAAGCCGAGGCCTGCGCTTTAAGCTCACGCCTGGTATGCAAGTCAGCGCGGAAATAAATCTTGGCACCAGAACAGTGCTCCAATATCTGCTCTCGCCGATTCAAAAGAATCTGCACGAGGCTTGGCGCGAAAGGTGAGGGCGGTGTACGGGATTTTGTGTAAACGGGTTTTCAGTTTAAAGCGGCGGCATGCGATCTTCGAATTGAATCGTGAATCGGTTCAGAGCAGCTTTCCAGTCATGAATGGGCATCGTCCATTTGCGGCTGATGTTGTTTAGTGCCAGGTACAGCAGCTTGCTTGCGGCCTCGTCGGTGGGGAACGAACTGCGGTTCTTGATGATTTTTCGCAGACTCATGTTAATCGATTCGATCGCATTGGTGGTGTAGATCACCTTGCGGATTTCCGGCGGGTAGTCGAAGAACGGGATCACGCGCGCCCAGTTGCGCCGCCAGATCTGGGCAATCGGTGGGTGCCGATCATCCCATTTGGCCTCAAATTCACTGAGTCGCTGCGCGGCCTCTTCGACGGTTGCCGACTGGTAGATCAGGCGCAGATCGGAGGCGACTTCCTTGCGAGTTTTCCACGACACGAAGTTCAAGCTGTTGCGCACCATATGCACGATGCACAGCTGAACGCTGGCTTTCGGGTAAACCGCCTCAATGGCTTCCGGGAATCCCTTGAGCCCGTCGACGCAGGCAATGAAGATATCCTGCACACCGCGGTTCTTGAGCTCAGTCACCACCTGCAGCCAGAACTTCGCCCCCTCGGTCTGGGCGATCCACAGACCCAGCACTTCCTTGTGGCCGTCGAGATTGACGCCGATCGCCAGGTAGACCGCCTTCACCCGCACGGCGCCGGTGTCCCGCACCTTGATGTGGATGCAGTCGAGATACAGGATCGGATACAGCGGGTCCAGTGGGCGCGCCTGCCAGGCCTTCACTTCCTCGCTCACCGCGTCGGTGACCGCGGAGATGAGACTCGGGGATACCTCGGTGCCATACATCTCGGTGAGATGCCCCTGAATCTCCCGTACGGTCATGCCGCGGGCGTAGAGCGACACGATCTTGTCGTCGAACCCCGCCCAGCGGGTCTGGTGTTTGCCGATGAGCTGGGGCTCGAAGGCGCCCTGGCGGTCGCGCGGGATGTCCAGCGGCAGTTCGCCAAACTCGCCCTTGAGCGTTTTGGCGCTATGCCCGTTGCGGGCGTTGCCGGTGACATTGGTCACCGGATCGCTTTTGTCGTGGCCGAGATGTTCGGCCATTTCGGTTTCGAGTGCCCGCTCGACCAACATCTTGGTCAGCTGCTTGAGCAGACCATTCTCGCCAATCAGATCTTCGGGTTTCTTGTAGTTCGTCAGCAGACTGTCGGCCAACTGCATCAACTCGGCATTCGGCTTCGGTCGTTTCGTGCGTTTCGCTACGGTCATCATCACTCCTTGAAGGACGGCAGTTTCCTGCCAAATGACCGTTTACACAAAACTTATTACACCCCCCTTTAACTGGCATTTGTTGGTCTATCTTCTTTATTCCACCTACAAGAATACCTTCCTCGATGTTCGTGCTGCCGCACCGCCGAACCGTCAACTTATAGTTCGCGAGAGATAGTCGCTCAAGAATTTCTGAGCCGATGACAACCCT
>CAIVAS010000011.1 GCA_903903975.1 uncultured Burkholderiales bacterium | reverse complement strand
GTTTTCGAACTCGACCTGACCGGGCGGATCGTCTTCCTGAACTCAGCCTGGACACAATCTTTGGGTTTGAGTGAGGCGTCCACGCTGGGGCAGCCCCTTGGCGAGTTTGCTTATCCCGAGGATCGTGACCTGCTGGAGGCGACGCTGGCGGGTGCCCAGCCGTCCAATCATGCGCCACGCGCGCTCTTGCGCTTTTGCGGTGCAGGGAACATGTTGCGCTGGATGGAAATGTCGGCGGTGCTGGTGCCGGGGCAGGGGTTTGTCGGGGCGTTGCGTGATGTCACGCAGCAAAAGATGGCCCAGGATGAGCTTGAACGAATGTCCCTGGTGGCCAACTACACCGATAACCTGGTGCTGATCACCAATGCCATGGGTCGGGTTGAGTGGGTGAACGCGGCGTTCACCCGATACACCGGCTATACCCTGGCCGAGATGCTCGACAAGGTGCCGGGCCATGTCCTACAGGGGCCATCGACCGACCAGGCCGAAGTCGCTCGGCTCGGTCAGGAGATCAGGGCCGGGCGCTCGGTGCGCTCCGAACTTCTCAATAAAAAGCGTTCTGGCGAGCTCTACTGGGTCACCCTCTACGTCACACCGATTCGTGATGAATCGGGAGTGATCCAGCGATTCATCTCGGTCCAATCAGATTCGACGGCGCTGCGTCAGATGCAAAGTGACCTCGAATACGAAAAGGTCAGGGCCGAGGCGGCCAACCTTGCCAAGTCGGCTTTTCTGGCGACCATGAGCCATGAAATCCGCACGCCGATGAACAGCGTCCTGGGTATGGCGCAGACGCTGATGGACCCCACGCTCGATTCAACCCAAAGACAGGACTATGTACGAATCCTGATGGAGTCAGGAGAAACGCTGCTCGCGCTGCTCAATGACATTCTTGACCTGTCAAGGATCGAGGCCGGCAAGCTGGTGCTGCACCGCACCCGAATCGCGCCATTGCAATTGGTGAATGACACGCTGGCCCTGTTCAACAGCAGTGCCCATGCCAAGCAGTTGGCGTTGAAAGTGATCTCCGACCTGGAGCCCTCGCGGTATTACCAGATCGATGCCCTTCGATTGCGCCAGATGCTGTCGAACCTCATCAGCAATGCCATCAAGTTCACCAACTCCGGCGGCATCGAGGTCAGCATCACGCAAAGTGACCGAAGTGAGGAGGGTGATGAACTGGAATTTGCCGTCACCGACTCTGGCGCTGGCATCGCGCTCGCCGACCAGGCGGCACTGTTTGGGACCTTTTCGCAGGTCGACAGTTCAAGCACCCGCCACTTTGGCGGCGCAGGCCTTGGGCTGTCCATCGTGAAAAGCGTGGCCCAGGCGATGGGCGGTAGCGTCGGCGTTCGGTCCAGCCTGGGACAGGGGTCCAGATTCTGGTTTCGCATCAAGGCAGTGCGTGACAATGAAGCGCTGATGCAGCCCTCCACACCGCCTGGCAATGAAACGAGCGTGTCGCAGGCCAGCGTCGAACCCAGGAGCCTTCGTGGCCGTGTCCTGCTTGCCGAGGATAACGCGGTGAACCGGCTTGTCATGAGCGCACATCTGGCCAAATTCCATATCGCCGTACTGCTGGCCGAAGATGGGCAGCTGGCTGTGACGCTCGCTACCTCGGACGAGCATTTCGATTGCATCCTGATGGACGTGCGCATGCCGCATCTCGATGGACTACAAGCGACGCGACAGATTCGGGCCTGGGAACGCCTTCACGGGCACCCGCGCTGCCCGATCATCGCTGTCACCGCAAATGCTTTTGCAGAAGATCAGCGCGAGTGCGAAGCAGCCGGAATGGACGATTTCATCAGCAAGCCAGTCCTGATGGCAGATCTCCAACGCGCCCTGCTGCGCTGGCTGCCCAC
>CAIVAS010000010.1 GCA_903903975.1 uncultured Burkholderiales bacterium | reverse complement strand
TGCGAGTCGGGTGCTCTTCATTGCACACCGTGAGGAACTGCTTCGCCAGGCAGCCGCCGCCTTCGCGGAGGTCTACCCTTCACGAAGCAGCGGATACGTTGCAGACGGTCGCCTGGAACTTGATTGCGATGTCGTATTCGCCTCGGTACAGACACTGTCGCGGGAAGATTTTCTGGCGAAAAACGACCTGTCGCGATTCGACTATGTGGTGATCGACGAGTTTCATCATGCTGCCGCAGACAGCTATCAGAGAGTGCTGCGCGCGCTTTCGCCGCGCTTTCTTCTTGGGCTGACCGCGACGCCGTTTCGCGGCGATCACCGCGATCTGCTGGAACTGTGTGACGGCAATCTGGCCTATCAGGTCGGTTTGTTTGAGGCGATCGCACTCGGATGGCTGGTGCCTTTCCGCTATTTCGGCGTGGCCGATACCGTGGTCTACGACGATGAGTTGCTCAACACGCGTCGCACCTACGATGCTGGCAGGCTTACGCAGCGGGTCAACACGCCAGAGCGTGCGATGCTGGCTATCGAGCATTTTCGCCAGCACAACAGCCGCGCCGCGTTGGGCTTTTGTGTGTCGATCGAGCATGCGAATTTCATGGCGGATCGATTTGAAGCGGCCGGAATCCCTTCTGCGGCGGTCCACTCCGGGTCGGGGTCGATGGATAGGGTAGAGGCCGTGCGTGGGTTATTCGAGGGGCGCCTTCGCGCGCTCTTCACAGTCGATCTCTTTAACGAGGGCGTCGATATTCCGGTGGTAGACCTTGTGATGTTTCTACGGCCCACCGAGTCGATGACGATCTTCATGCAGCAGCTTGGCCGCGGTCTGCGATTGCATCCTTCCAAGCCCTACCTGACGGTCATCGACTTCATCGGTAACTACCGCAATGCGCACTTCAAGCTGCCGTTTCTCGTGGGTCACGACCTCGACCAGGAATTGGCGCCATCGCGCGCCATCAAGCTTTTTCGAAAATGGCAGGCCGATGATGTTCGTCCAGCGGGGCTGCCGGAGGGCATCGAAGTCAGTATCGAGTCGATTGCACTGGACGCCTTGCGTGCATCGATTGGTCTTGCATCGCCATTGCGTCAGCAGGTGATCGATGACCTTATCGAACTGACGGAAAGATTAGGGCGAGCACCGACGCTGACCGAGTGGGTGCGACTCGGTCGCTATGCCCTGTTGACGGTGCGTAATGCACTTGGGGTGGATAGCTGGAATGCAGCCCTTGATATCGTTGGCTTGCTCGGCTCGGATGCCCAAGCGCTTGAGGACATCGCGGGTGATTTCCTCAAGGAAATCGAGATGACCCGGATGACGCGTTCCTTCAAGATGGTTGTGCTGTTGGCTATGTGTGATGACGATGGTCTTCGTGAGTCGACGTCGATGGCACGGCTGGTTGCAGCGTTTCGGACTTATTTCAGCGACGAAGCACATCGCGTCGATGTTTCCGGGACGCCTGTCGAATCAGTTGAAACCGTTGACGATGCTGATTGGGTTCGCTATCTGCTAAGGCATCCAATTGCGGCGTGGACCGGTGCGAACACCGCGCACCCGTCAATGTATTTCGCCCACGACGCCGGGGCGCAAGCGCTGCGATACATCGGCCCCCGGCCTTCCGATAACGCTGCCTCGCGAAGGATGTTCCTTGACGCGGTACGTGATCGCGCAAACGCACGACTGAGGATGTACTGGCAGCGACCCGGACCTTCGCGCTTCGTTTATCCAGTGATTCCAACTGGCGGTGGCGGCGCAACGAATGATGAGCGCGGTCTTTGCGTGATGTTCGGCACCGATCGTGCTGGTCTGCCGGAAGGATGGCATCTGGTTCGCATCGACAAGACGATTTACTACGGCAAGTTTGTGAAGGTTGCTCTCAACGTGCTTAAGGCTCGCCCGACGGAAGACCGCGGCGAGCCAAACGTGTTGACCTCTGCGTTGAGAACGCTGTTTGGTGGTGAAGTGCCACCCAGAGCGAAGGTGCGGTTTGTAAAGGAGGTGGGTGCTTCGGTTTGGGAACTGATGGCGGTCTGATCAGACGCGGTTCGGTGAAACCGGCACAGGCGCGATCGAGCACTCTGACCCGGATGATCTGAACGAGCCGTTCGTTTTAACGTCCACCTTCGTGCTTGATCCGATCGCCAATGTTCCTGGGCCCGCGGCCATGACGATTCCGGTAGGCCTTGCCTCCGGCAAGCTGAGGAGCATCGTCACCGATAAGCCGCAGGAAAGTTTCACAGGCCCTTATGTCTGCGAGTCGGGCACGGTCCGCGAGTTCTACACCCTGCGGTTTGCACCGAACATCCGCATCCAGAGCATTCCTCGCTCGATGCGGCACAGGGATGAGGCTATCGATTACCGCGCCGAGTATCGTCGTTCAGGGCAAACCGTGAAGGTGTCGCGCGAGCTTGCGGTGCAGTTCGCCGGATCGGTCTGCGGCGAGCGTGACCTGGCGCGCTGGAAGACGTTCTTTGCAAAGCTGCAGCGGGATCTGCGATCGCAGGTGGTTTATCGGTGAGGCAACCGTCGCTTGACATTGCCTGCGAGAGTTATTACAAATGTAATAACTCTGGAGAAAGAACATGGTCGAACTGAAAGTGCGCAAGTTTGGAAACTCGCTTGGAGTTGTACTGCCCAAGGAAGTCATCAATCGCTTGCACACAAGCGATGGACAACCGCTGTATTTGATCGAGGCTCCCGATGGGAGCTATCAGCTGACGCCGTATGACCCGGCGTTCGCAAACAAGATGAGCAAGGCCGACGACATCATTGACCGCTACCGCAATACCCTGCACGTGTTGTCGAAGTGATCGAACCGGTCTGGATTGATGAGCGTGATGCGATCACGCTGCATGACCGTCTGCTTGCGTTGCACGGAGGCCCTCAGGGCACTCGCGACTTGAGCCTTCTGCAATCGGCGCTAGCCCGTCCTCGCCAGTTGCTTGCCTACGGCAGCGAGCCTCAGATCATTTCGCTGGCTGCGGCTTATACCTTCGGCATTGTCCGCAACCATCCTTTCGTTGATGGCAACAAACGGACCGGCTTTATCGTAGGCATCCTTTTTCTCGAACTGAACGGCTACAGGTTCACCGCGACTGAAGAAGATGCCGCTCAGGCTGTGATTTCAGTCGCTGCCGGGACAATGACCGAGCTTGCGTTCGCCCAGTTCCTGCACGATAACGCCATTCCACAAGACTGATGGCCATAGCGAGGGGTACTCCCCACGGTGCTCCTGTACCAGGCTTACCGCGCGCTCGCGAACCTCAAGTGAAAACCTCTTTGACTTGTTCATCGCTTCATCTTCTCAAGCGTAGGAGCCTCCTCAAACCCGGGGCGGTTCAGGTCAGCCCTGGGAATTCAGGCGCCCGAAGTAACAGGTGATGACAGCTTCGCTTGATGCGAAGCCTGGATAATGTATATTCTTACCTAACGTCGATCGATGCTCATGAGGTAAGGAAATGACCGCCACCGCCACGCTGTCGAGCAAGTTCCAGATTTCGATTCCCAAGGCCATTCGAGAGGAAGCGCACTGGAGCGCTGGCCAGGAGTTCGTGTTCATTCCCAAGGGCAAGGGTGTTCTGGTCATGCCGGTGCCGGAGCTCAGTGACCTGGCCGGCATCGCCAAAGGTGCACGCAAGGAGGGCTATCGCGATCGCAAGGACCGCTACTGATGGCGGCGCAGATACGTGTTGTCGATACCTCAGCCTGGATCGAGTGGCTGACGGGCAGTCCGCTCGGCAAGAAGCTGGGCAAGGAGTTCCCCGACAAGCCTAGTTGCATCGTGCCGACTATCGTGCAGCTTGAGCTGTCGAAGTGGCTGGTGCGGGAACTCGGCGAGGAGGAGGCTGATCAGGTCATCGCCTATACGCAGAAGTGCCGTGTCGTGCCACTCGACACCACGATTGCGCTGCTGGCTGCCGACCTGCATCGGCAGTACAAGTTGGCAACCGCCGATGCGATTGTTTATGCGACGGCACACAAGCATGGCGCCGAGCTGCTGACCTGCGACGAACACTTCAAAGGTCTGGCTGGTGCGGTGCTGTTTTCGAAGACGGAGCGGGTCTGAGCCGTTGTCGGTCTTGGCGTTGAGAGCCCTGGCGGACGGTGCACCCATGCCTCTGATGAACCGCTCCGTGTATCAACGCGGATGCTTGGGTTAAGTGCTCATGCGTGCAGGACCGCTTGCGCCGTCCAAGGTCGTTGCCGTTAGCCATGGCTTAGTTCGATAAAAGGCCTTCGGAGGCAAAAAAGTCATGAATTACGACATCATCGGCGACGTGCATGGTCATGCCGACAAGCTCGAGGCGCTGCTTCGAAAAATGGGTTACCAGCATCGCGCCGGTGCCTGGCGAAAGGCTGGCCACACCGCTGTCTTCGTGGGCGATCTGATCGACAACGGCCCGGGTCAGTTGCGCACGCTCGAACTTGTGCGCGCCATGGTCGAGCAGCAGTGCGCGCTCGTTACGATGGGCAATCACGAGTTCAATGCGATTGCTTATGCGACGCAAGACCCTCATCGCGGCGGTGGCTATTACCTTCGACCTCATATCCAGAATCACAACCTGCAGCACAAGGCCTTCCTCGCTGAGGTCGGGCATCGCTCGGTCAGGCACACTGAATGGATCGATTGGTTTCGCACTATCCCGCTATGGCTCGAGCTGGACGGTGTGCGCATCGTGCATGCCTGCTGGCATGAGCCAAGCATCGAGGCGATCCGAAAAAGTCTCGGTGGAGGCAATCAGCTCACCGACGAATTTCTGGTGAATGCGCACAAGCTCAACGATCAGCCGCGCTGCCCGGCGGTGCATGACGCGGTTGAAACGCTGCTCAAGGGTCTTGAAGTTGATCTGCCGGGCGGTACGTCCTTCATCGACGCGCACAACATTCGCCGCAATCGCACGCGAGTGCGCTGGTGGCATGAAGGTCCACCCAGGCTTCGGGATGTGGCGCTTGGCCCTGGCTCACAGCTTGATCAGGTGCGTGACGTGCTCCTGTCTGACGATGCGATCCCCGGCTACTCGCACGAGCATCCGGTCTTTTGCGGGCACTACTGGTTGAGCGGCACGCCCGATCGCCAGACAGCGAAAGTTGCCTGCGTTGATTACAGCGCAGGAAAGAGAGGACCGCTGGTTGCGTATCGCTTTGAGGGTGAGCGCGAGTTGAGCGCTTCGTCCTTCGTGTCGACCCACCCCTGAACCATCCGGCCCCGGATGGCTTCGATCACACTTGGATTGTCTATCGGGAAGTGCCGCCGCTCCCAGGCCTCGACCAGCGTCCCGAGCAATTCGAGATGGTCGCCTTCGGGTGTGTTGGGTGCCGGGTCCATGTCGATAAGCCGGGAGACGATCTTCAGCGCCGATCGGTAATCTCTATGGGTTTTGATCGGTTTGATTTCCATCGCTCACATCTCCACGCTTGCTGCGTCGACCTTGTCATCGTCGGCATGGGTACCGACAAATTTCACATAGACGCAACCCGTTCGGTAGGCCACTGCCACGATCAGCCGGTAGTGGTTCCTTCCGATATTGAACACGACTCTTCGGTTTCCAATGAAATCGGCGCTCCTGTACCCGGTGTTTCCGAACGGGATGATCAATTCCCGTTGCGCCGGGTTCTGCGCTGCCGCCCTGATCGCGTCAATCGCGGATTGAGCGCGGTCAAGATCTTCGCTTGTCTCGCAAACCTCAGGCAAGAAGTCATACAAGCGTTCGAGATCAGCTTCAGGCGCCGGCGACAACTCGGCGACAAAGCTTATCGACCAAGTTTTTTGCGCTTGGCGTCAAGTTTGGATTGAAGTCGCTCGAGGACTGACTCAACGGGCACTGAATCGCCTTTCCGGTGGTATTCCTGCGATGCCGCTTGGGCCCGCTCATTAAAGTCAGTGGGCGGATTCAAAAGTGAAGTGCAACACTTGAGTTCAATGAATCAGGGTTGAATGCTGTGGGTGATTGACGAGCAACTCACGGTATACCGCCAAGGGGCATCGTACGCCCAAGCCTTTTCTGGGTCGCATGTTGATTTCGTC
>CAIVAS010000009.1 GCA_903903975.1 uncultured Burkholderiales bacterium | reverse complement strand
TTGCACGTCATTGCGCGGGACTTGCCGAGGCGATGTGAGAGGGTCTTGTCGACCGCCGGTTCAAGGCCGAAAAACAGTGCATCGAGGATTGCGTCGAAAGCCTTCGACAGCGAGCGGTCGACGGCTGGCAATGGGGAGCGATCAATCGTTGGGAAGCGGTTTATCGTGGGGGTGCGATCAGTCGTGAGAAACATCGGGAAAGTGCGGGTCATGTCGGGCTCTTCGTTCAGGGCGATCCGATCAGATTGACTCAGGTCTAGCTCATAGCCTGAGCCACCAGAAAAGACTCTGGCGAGATCTTCTCGAAAGTCATCGAGGCAGCACGTCCTGTCACATCGCATTGCTAGTCTGATTGTTTGCCTCACTCTTTTGGAGTGCCCGATGAGTGACAAGGTCTATCAGGTTCTGTTCGTCTGCTCCCGCAATTCAGCCCGTTCAATCATGGCCGAAGGGTTCATGAACAGCATGGGCGCAGGGCGCTTCAAGGCGTGGTCCGCGGGCAGTCAGCCGACCGAAGCGGTGAGTCCTTTTGCGCTCAGCACACTCGCAAGGTGGAGCATTCCCACCGAGGGCTTTCGAAGCAAGAACTGGAGCGAATTCGCAGGCCCCACCGCGCCCCAGTTCGACTTCATCATCACGGTCTGCGATGTCGCCGCGGGCGAGCGATCTCCGGTATGGCCAGGCAAACCGATGACAGCACATTGGGGGGTCAGCGATCCCATGGCCTTTGATGGAAGCGATGATCAGAAAGCAAAGCTCTTCTGGGATATCTCGCTGATCATCCGCCGACGTATCGAACTGATGATCGCGCTGCCTGTTGATTCGCTGAGCAGCATTGCGCTGGTCGGCGAAATGGAAAAGATCGGCGGGCGTTGAGCCGACGCTTGGCGCTCAGTGTTTGGTGATCGGTGTTTAGCGCTCGGGTTGGCGCTCAGGTTTTATGTCAGGTTTGCGATCAGTTCGGTAGGGCAACAGCGCTGCATCGAGCTCGCTGATGACCTGCTGGCGCAATGACTCGGGCGAGAGCACCTCGACCGCTGCGCCATGCTTGAGAATATCCATGAGCAATTCACGCGAATCGTTGTAAGGCAGCTCGAGCACCCACCGGCCTGATGCATCGAATGAGCCGATCTGCTGCGGATGCCAGGTCTCGGCGGCAACCCATCTGGCGCGATCGGGCGAAAAACGCAGCCTCGCCCAGGTCACCTCCCGGCCTGAAAAAATGCCATAACCGCTGTCCATCACCTCGGCCAGCACAGTACGGCTTACCTCTTTGACGGCTTCATCGAGAATGATCGCCTCGGAGATGGCGTCGACCGCGAAGCTGCGGATATCGCGCCGCAAATGACACCAGGCCAGCAGATACCAGTTCTCGCGATAGAAGATCAGCTGCTGCGGCGAGACGGTTCTTTCGGTGGTCGTGCCGGTCTGACGCGAATAGTGTGCGATCGCCAGTCTGCGTCGTCGCAAGGTGGCCGAGGCCACCGTCTCGAAGTGACGGACCGACAGCGTTCGTCGCGCCGCACTGACCAGCCGAAACCGCCGCTCGACCTCTTCAGCGCTGTGATCGGCGCTGCCCAGCAAGGCACGCAACCTCGCCTGCAGGGGACGCACCTGGGCTTCAAGCAGGCCGGGCTGCAGATCGGCCAGCAGTTGCTGCATGGTGAGCAGCGCATGAACCTCAGAGGCGTTGAACCACAAGCCCGGCAGGGCGAAGGTCGGACCGCTTGCCGGCTCGGTATAGCGATAGCCGCCGTCGAATCGATCCCATTCGATCGGCGCATTGAGGCGATCGCGCATGTATTCGAGGTCGCGCTTGAACGTTGCCCGCGATACGCCGAGCGAAGCGAGAAAACGCTCGATCGGTACGGCTTGCCCGGACTGCAGCAACTGGTCGATCTGATAGAAACGTTCGGTGCGGTCCATGACAGCAAGATCACTCAGAATGGCGGTATCAGGGCTGCGACCCAATCAGGCAAGCGGCGGTCCGTGCGCGAGTTCGTGGGCCGAGAACGCGCTGCCAGGCAGCGCATCACGCGCCAGCTCGAGCAGATGCGGATGATGGGTGAAATAGACGACCTGGTTGCGCTGCGCGAGTTCGGCAAGACCCTGCAAGGTCAGCACGGCACGCTCATCGTCGAAGGTCATGAGGACGTCGTCGAGCAGCAAGGGAATGGCCGGCGCCGCATCGAGGCGCACCTCAATGGCCGCCAGACGCAATGACAGATAAAGCGCGTCAGCCGTGCCTTCGCTCAGCCGAGCCACCGGCAGGCGCAGGCCATCCTCGCGCTCGGCAATCAGAATCTGATCATCATCGGACCAGTCGGGCAGCAGCTTTGCCCAGCGACCGGCCGTCATGCGACTGAACCAGCGCGATGCGGCAGCCAGCATCGGACCCTGCGAACGCGTCTGGTAGGTCTGGACCGAGCGTTCGAGGAGTTCTCGGGCCAGGCGCAACCTCGCCCAATCGGTGGCAAGTCGGGCCACGCCTGCCAGATGCTCGCGGCTCGACTCGGCCGCGAGCGCGGCACGCGCATCGCCGTTGACCGCATCAAAGGCCGAGCGCGCGCGTGTGCGCACGGCGATGGCCGCATCGCGCGCCGACTCATCCTGGGCGATGAGTTGTTCGAGCGTGTCCTGCTCGGTCTGCAGCGCGACCGGATCGACGCTGGCGAGCTGTTCAACCAGCACAGCATAAGCAGACCCGGCTGCGCCACGGATCAGGACGTCGAGCGAGGCTGCCTCGCGACGCAGCTCGCGACGACGGTCGCTGCGGGACACGGCTCGCTGCAGCGACGCCGCATCGGGCGCACCCGCGATCGTCTGCAATCCTGCAATGCTGGCGGTCAGGCGCTCGCTTTGCGCCTGGGCAATCGCCATTGAGTGTTCGATCGATTGCGCCTCGGCCTGCAATCGAAGCCCTTCATCATGAGCCCGCTGGCTCGACTCGAGCGCTGCGCGACAGGCGGCGATGAATGCGGACTCTTCACCCGGCGCAGGCTCGGGCTCGCCACGCCGGTGAGCCAGCGCGCGGGTATCGGCGCGGAAGGTGTCGATCTGCTCGGTCGCAAGCTGCCATTGACGATCGGCGGTCTCGAAGACAAGCGATGCGTCGCGAAGCTCGTCGAAGGCATCGAGTCGGGCGGCCAGCTCGCGGCTCGATGCCGCGGCGTCGAGCCGCAGCTCATCTGCCAGGGTCTGCCATGCGGCTCGCAGCGAATCAGCCTCGCGATTGATGGCACCAAGGGCCTCCCGATGGCGCTGCGCCTCCCGCAAGGCTTGTTCGCAGCCGTCGGCAAGCCGCCTGCGATCGGCCGCAGCCTGCTGCAACGAGGCCATCAGGGTGCGGGCATGGCGCAGCGTCGCCGACAGGCTCGGCAAGGATGGCCCGATCTGCCCGATGCCGGCATAAGCCGACTGCAGCAAGGCCAGATGATGGTCGTGCTGCAGCCGCAACGATCGATGCTCGGTGGCCAGCGTATCGCGCGCGGCGAGTGCCTCGAGCAGTCGCTGGTGGTGGGCAGCCCAGTCAGACCAGGCCTGTGGCGCGATGACAGGCAGACCGCGTGAATCGAGTTGCGAAGCCCATCCCCGCGCTGCCTGAGCGGCGCGTTGGGCAAGGCGATCGCGTTCGATCTCGCAGGCTTCAAGCGCCTTTTGCGCCTCGGCAATGCGATGTTGCAAGGAATCGATCTCGGCCAGTCGAACCGCGTCCTCAAAGCGTGTATCGGCAAGTCGATCGGTCTGGGCGATCGATTGGCCAAGCAGCGCAATGCGAAGCGCCCGAGTGGCATCGGCCGAATCGGTTTGCAGCGTGTGCAGATGGCGGTCACGTTCGGCGCGTGCGGCCTCGAGCGCGCTGCGGGCAATGACACCCTGCTGTTGTGACAATCCCCGATGCTCGCGCAGCAAACGATCCAGGGCGTCGAGCTGGGCCGCATGGCGGATTCGCAATTGGTCCTGTTCGTTGACGATTGTGCGGGCGAGGGCTTGGGCCTCATCGAGCAGCCCACCGGGCAGCGTGAGCCGGGCAAGGGCATCGGCCGACGGCCCACCCAGGGCCTCGGCCTGCCGATCCAGTTGCGTCTCGAGCGCGACCAGTTGCGAAGCAAGGCGGCTTGCCTGCTGCTCGATATCGCCGACAGCCGTGGCCGCGTCATGAGCAGCCACAAAAGGCGTGATATCGCCGGGATCGGGTGCCGCCTCGAACGCAGCGCGTGCCTGGATCAGGGCGCGTTCGGACCGCTCGCTTGCGACGGACAGCTCGGTGCGGCGGGTCTCAAGGTCGCGGCGGACCGCAAGCGCATGCCTTGCTTGCGCCATTGCCGCGCGCGACGGCACAAGGGTGTCGACACCGGCGACCGCCGCGCCTGGCCCGATGCGGCTGCCTGGCCCGATGCGGCTGTTTTGGGGCAAGGAGCCGGGTGCCTCGCCGGGCAGCGACGACTGCGCGCCGTCGATCGCCCCAAGCGCCCCAATCGCATGCTGCAGCAGACGCTGCGCCGCAACTGCGTCGCTTTCCAGACGGGCTGACGATGCGCAGGCAACCCGGAATGCGTCGAGTCGGCCGGCAAGCTGAGCGACCGCCTGCGCCGCATCGAGATCGGCGGTGGCAGCGGGCAAGGCCGCAAGCGCTTCCCGACAGCGACTCAGGCGACCCTGCTCGCGAATCAGGGTCAAGCCGGTTTGCTCGAGGGACTGCAGCCAGACCGCGAGTTGGGACTGGGCATCATCGGCAAGCTCCGGCACATCGGCGAGATCGCTCAGCTCGCGAGCCACCGCCGTGCTGCGCGCCACCTGCGGCCCGAGGCTGAGCAGACGCTGGACCTGGGCGAGTCGCTCTCGCCGTGATCGCCATTGCGTCTCGATCTGGAGCAGATCAGCTTGCGCCTGATCGAGCGAATCGCGCAGGGCCTGCCATTGACGCGGCGCCACCGCCGCATCGCGCGCCGCCTGCTGGCTTGCATCGAGTTCGATCAGGGCCGCATTGAGCGACGGCAGCTTGCCGCGCGGCACAAACAGCGCATCGGCCTGAGTTTGCAGACTGGCCGAGACGGCCCTCAGGCGCTGAATGCCGCTGGCCGCTTCAAAGAGCGTGGCGCCAAGTTCACTGGCGGATTCGAGCAGCGAGCGACCGCCAAGGCGAAGTTGCGCGCTGCCCAGCGAATGCATCAGGTCGAATCGCCGGGCATCGACACCACCGAGCAAGGCATCGATGCTCGCCTGATCGATGAGTCGCTCGGGATGCTCGTGACCGGTGACGGTATCGAATTCGTAGAGCGTCTGGCGCGCGCCCTTGCGACGCATCACCGCGCGAGAGCCCGTGTCATCAGCCAGCACCGCACCCACCCGCAAGGCCGAATAGTCGCGTCCGAAATGGTCTTCGGTTCGGATCGGAAAACCGAACAGCAGGGCTGTGATCGCCCTCATGGCAGTGCTCTTGCCCTGTTCGTTCGGGCCGTAAACCAGATGCAGGCCGCAGGGGCTCCGGTCGAAATCGATGACCGCCCCATTGAAGGGACCATAGGTCTTCAGATGCAGCGACGCGATCCTCATGGCGTATTGGTATCGGAATCGGCGCCAAGCCGATCGAGCAGCAAGGCTTCGGCCTCGCGCATCAGTGATGCAAGCATGTCGGGCTCTTCGAATCCGATCGACTGCGGACCGATCCGCAGGCTCGACGGCAATCGCACCAGGACATCATTGAGTGAATCCTGAGCGAAGGTCTTGAGGCTTTCCGGTTCAAGCTGAAGCGTCTGACTCAAGCGCAAACAGGCCAGCACAGGGTCATCGTCGGGCCTGCCGACAGTCGAGCCGAAAGAAGCCGTCATCGGCGCTCGACTGCGCACGCGAATTTTCTCGACCCAGGCCGAGCCACCCGAGGCGGCGTCGGCCAATTGCCGCAAATCGGCACCGACCTCGTCGGCGCGTGCGGCAAGTCGCCCATGCAAGGGCCCCGTGCCGACGATCTGCAGACGCCACGCCGAGAGCCGACCCGCCGCTGCATCATGGGCCTCGCGCATCAGCGCCTGTGCCGAGCGACGCCATTGGGCCACGTCGTTCAAAGCGTCGATGGGCAGATCGATGACTGCCCATCGAACCACATCGAGTGCGACCGATTCGGTGCGCAGCTCGCCGGCCTCAACGGTGACCAGTTCACAGCCCTTGGCACCGGTTTCGCCGGCGTGCCGGCCCTGAGGATTGCCGCAGTAGATGATCCGGGGAAAATCGGCCTGCAGCACTTCTCGTGCATGCACATGGCCCAGCGCCCAATAATCGTAGCCACGCGAGCGCAGGATATCGAGCGAGGTGGGCGCATAGGGGTCGTGTGCGGCATAGCCGGCCAGGCTGGTGTGCAGAACGCCGATATTGAAATAGCCGGGCACCGGATCGGGATAAGTGGCAGCCAGATCGTGGGGCGTGGCGCGCTCGGAAAAACTGCGGCCATGCAGGGCCACGCGCAGGTCATCGCGCCGGACGGTTTGCGCCCTGTCGGCGTCAAAGACATGGACATTGTCGGGAAGCGTGAGCGTACGGGTCACCTCGCTGGCGGCATCGTGGTTGCCCCGTTTGAGATAGACGCTGATTCCGGCGCGCTCGAGCAGTCGCATCTGCGAATTGAAAAACAGACCGGTGTTCATGTCGCGCCAGTCGCCGTCGAAGATATCGCCGGCAATGACAAGGAAATCGACCCGACGGCTGACAGCCAGATCGACGAGATTGACCAGCGCCTGACGGGTTGCACCTCGCAGCGCAGCAAGCGGCGCACCGGGATAGCGCTCGAGTCCGTCGAGCGGACTGTCGATGTGCAGATCGGAACAGTGGATGAATTTCACGCAGCGTCAAACCCAAGGGGATCCGACGATGATGCCATGGGCGTGGCTCAGAACTTGAACCACTGAAAGTGGCCTTGCGCCGTAAGCCGCTGGGATGATCGTGCTCAGACCAGCGACCCGCCTGCGCGATAAACTCTCTCGGGTCGCTCAGGCGACGCCAACTTTCGAACAACCTGTGCCGCATGAAAAAGGGGAAGCACCATGGTCCGAAAACTGATTTTTCTGGCATTTGCCATTGCTCTGACCGCCTGCAGTTCGCTCTCCGACATGATGAGCACCAAGCCGCCAGCCATGTTGTCCAACGGCTCGCTGGTCGGCCCGGGCGGCATGTCGCTCTATACCTTCGACCGTGATGTCGCGGGCACCGGCAAGAGCGCCTGCCTGGGTCCTTGCGCCACCAACTGGCCGCCGCTGATGGCCACCCCTGACGCCAAGCCGGTCGGCGAATGGACGATCCTGACCCGCGACGACTCGACCCGCCAATGGGCCTACAAGGGACAGCCCCTCTACTACTGGGCCAAGGACGCCAAGCCCGGCGACCGCACGGGTGACGGATTCAACAATCTCTGGAAGCTCGCCCGCCCCTGAGCAATCCGTGAAAACAGCCTATATCTCTCACGCAAGCTCGATGCGCCACGAGATGGGCGCAGGCCACCCCGAGTGCCCGCAGCGCGTGTCGATAATCGCCGATCGGCTGCTGGCGCGGGGACTGCTCGATCTCATGGAAAGCTTCGAGGCGCCGTCGGCCACGATCGAGCAACTGGTCCTCGCCCACGACCGGGCCTATGTTGAGCAACTGATTGCCCTGTCTCCCGCGACCGGCTACCGGCAACTCGATCCCGATACCGCGATGAATCCGCACACGCTCGATGCCGCGATGCATGCGGCCGGCGCCGCGGTGCTGGCCACCGAACTGGTCGGGCAGGGCGGGTTCAGGCGGGCCTTCTGCAATGTGCGCCCGCCAGGCCATCATGCCGAGCGCAGTGCCGCAATGGGATTTTGCTTTTTCAATAACGTCGCAGTTGGCATCCGGCATGCGCTCGATGTCCTTGGCATGGAGCGGGTAGCCCTGATCGATTTTGATGTCCATCACGGCAACGGCAGCGAACAGATCCTTGCCGGCGACGAACGCGTGCTGATGGTGTCGACCTTTCAGTCGAGGCTTTATCCGTTCAGCGGCGACGAAGCGCTCGGCTCGAATATGCTGAATGTGCCGCTTGCGCCCTACTCCGACGGACAGGCGCTGCGCGACGCAGTCGCCGATGCCTGGCTGCCGGCGCTGCGGGCCTTCAAGCCCCAGATGCTGTTCATCTCGGCAGGCTTCGATGCACATCGCGACGACGACATCAGCCAGCTCGGCTGGGTGGACGCTGATTACGCCTGGGTGACCCGTCAGCTCGCAAGCCTGGCTGATGAACTGTGTGAAGGTCGCATCGTCTCGATGCTCGAAGGCGGCTACAACCTGCCGGCGCTCGGGCGCTGCGTTGAGGCGCATGTGCGCGGTCTGCTAGACCTGGACCTGAACTGAATACCGATACTGGAGCGGGTGACGGGAATCGAACCCGTGCCTGAGGCTTGGGAAGCCGCCGTTCTACCATTGAACTACACCCGCGACCGCCGACAGAGTTTAACAAAAGCCCCCTGCCGTCAGTTGATCAGCCCAATTTGATCAGTTGCAGAAACTCCCGGCGCAGCTCGGGATTCTTCAAAAACTCACCGCGCATGATGCTGTTGGTCATGTGCGTCTCGGCGTCCTTGACGCCACGCCACTGCATGCAGAAGTGATCGGCCTCGAGCACCAGCGCAAGCCCGGCAGGCTTGAGCCGGGCCTCCAGCAGATCGGCCAGTTGCATGACCGCCTCTTCCTGGATCTGCGGGCGGCTCATGATCCAGTCGGCAATGCGGGCGTACTTTGACAAGCCGATCAGCTTGGAGCCTTCGGAGGGCATCACACCGACCCACAGGCGGCCGAGGATCGGCACCATATGGTGCGAGCAGGCGCTTCGCACCGTCATCGGCCCAATGATCATCAGCTCGCTCAGGAGCTCGGCATTCGGAAACTCGGTGACGCGGGGCATCTGGTGATAGCGGCCCTTGAAGACCTCCCCGAGGTACATGCGCGCCACGCGATTCGCAGTACCACGACTGTTGTGATCGCCCTCGGTATCGATCACGAGACTGCTGAGCACGGCCTCGATGCGCTCGGTTACCTCGGCCTCGAGCGCCGCACGCTCGGCGTCGCCACTGATGAAGTCGGCGATATTGTCATTGGCATGAAAGCGCTGGCCTGCCTGCTGCAATCGCTCGCGAATGAGCTGAGACACCGGTTTATCAGGCACGGAAGCGTCTGGCCCTGCAGTGTCGATGGATTTCAATCTGAAGTCTCCTGAATACGCCGTGCCTGCGCCGACCGGTCTGAACGGGTCCTGTCGGGATGCCGCTGCGGGCAACAGGATCTTGAAATTGTACCCGGCTGACGTTGAATCGACCGCCTCGCCCTGCGCCCATCAGGGCAATCGAGCTCAACGCTGGTTAGAATCTGGGTATGCAAGTTCTCGTCAATGGCAAACCGCTTGCGGTCGCCGCCAGCATCAGCGTCGCCGATCTGCTGATACAACTCAGTCTGGCGGGCAAGCGGGTCGCCGTCGAGCGAAACGGGGACATCGTGCCGAAGTCGCTGCATGCCACCACCCATCTCAGTGAAAACGACCGGCTCGAAATCGTCGTGGCAGTCGGTGGGGGCTGATTCGGCGAACGGGTATCAGCCCACCATTTTTCTAGGTGCTCACGCATGAAAATATCGAAGATTCTCCTGGCCGCGCTGATCCTTTGCCTTGCGGCCTGCGCCGGGATTGGCATGAAAGAGCCGATCAACGTCGATGTGGTCGGCCTCGAGCCGATGCGCAGCGATGCACTGGAAGCCCGATTTCTGGTAAAACTGCGCGTGCAGAACCCGAACGATCATCCGATCAATTTCGATGGCGTCTATGTCGAGCTTGATGTCCGGGGCAGTCGGGTTGCAAGCGGCGTGAGCAACTACAGCGGTGAGGTTCCCCGATTCGGCGAGAGCATCGTGGAGATTCCGGTCACGGTGCCATTCACAGCCCTGATCAGACAGGCCATGAGCCTGTCGGGGGGCATGCCCTCGACGCTTGATTACGAAGTCAAGGGACGCCTGTCCGGCCCGCTCTTCGGTGGCGCCTCATTCAGTCGCAAGGGCGAGCTTGCCATGCCCGGCTCCGCATCGACTCGCTGATCAGCGACTAGAATGGCCTTTGATTCCTTGAGGCCGCTCTGACGTGACCGCTAATACTTCAGCTTCTTCTGCTTCTCCTGGCACTGCCGGCGATCCGCTGATGATCGGTGCGCGACGTTTCTCGTCGCGACTGCTGCTGGGCACAGGCAAATACCGCGATTTTGAACAGACCCGACTGGCCATTGATGCGAGCGGTGCCGAGATCATCACGGTCGCGATCCGCCGGACCAACATCGGCCAGAACGCCAACGAGCCGAGCCTGCTCGAGACCGTGCCGGCCTCGCGATTCACGTTGCTGCCCAACACCGCAGGCTGCTACAGCGCAGACGATGCGGTGCGCACGCTGCGGCTGGCGCGCGAGCTCCTCGACGATCACACCCTGGTCAAGCTCGAAGTTCTGGGTGATCCGCACAATCTCTATCCGAATATGCCCGAGACCCTCAAAGCCGCCGAGACGCTGGTGCGCGAAGGCTTCGAGGTCATGGTCTATTGCAGCGACGACCCGATCCAGGCGCGGGTGCTCGAATCAATCGGGTGTGTGGCGATCATGCCGCTGGCCTCGCTCATCGGTTCGGGCATGGGCATCCTCAATCCCTGGAACCTGCAGCTGATCCTCGAGAAGGCCGCGGTGCCGGTGATCGTCGATGCCGGCGTGGGCACCGCGTCGGACGCGGCGATTGCCATGGAACTCGGTTGTGCCGGCGTGCTGATGAACACCGCCGTAGCAGCTGCCCGCGATCCGATCCTGATGGCCAGTGCGATGCGCAAGGCGGTCGAGGCCGGTCGCGAGGCCTTTCTTGCCGGCCGTATGCCGCGCAAGCTTTACAGCGCAAGCCCGTCGTCGCCCACAGGCGGCATCATCGGGGCGGCTTGAGCGAATCGAGCGCCGCCAGGCAATCTGATTTGACGCCACCCGCGCACCGATGAGTCCATCGACCGAGCAGTCCTTATCTGACACCCCGGAAGCGATCAGCGAGCCGGAGAGGGCCAAACCGGATCACGGTCATATCCGCAGCTTCGTGATGCGGCGCGGGCATCTCTCGGACGCGCAGCGCGATGCCCACGAACGGCTGCTGCCGCAATACGGTGTGCCGTCAGGCGATGGCCCGATCGATTTCGAAGCGCTGTTCGGACGCCGGGCGCCGGTGGTCCTCGAAATCGGTTTCGGTATGGGCCACACCACGGCCGCGATTGCGGCTGCGCGCCCCGAGACCGACTTTCTGGGCATTGAGGTCTATACGCCCGGTGTGGGCAGCCTGCTGCGCCACATTCAGGACGATGCACTGACGAATGTGCGAATCATCCAGCTCGATGCGGTGGAGGTCCTGAAGCAGCGGATTGCGCAGGCTTCGCTGGCCGGCGTGCACATCTACTTTCCGGACCCCTGGCCCAAGCTGCGGCACCACAAACGCCGACTGATCCAGCAAGCCTTCATCGCTCATCTGGCAACACGCATTGCGCCTGGCGGCTACCTGCACTGTGCGACCGACTGGGAGCCCTATGCGCAGCAGATGCTTGACGTTCTGTCGGCTGAGCCGCTGCTGGTGAATCAGGCCGATGGGTTTGCGCCGCGCCCCGATTGGCGGCCCCTCACCAAGTTCGAGCAGCGCGGCATGCGCCTGGGGCATGGGGTATTCGATCTGATCTTTCTGCGACGCATCTGACACGCGCGGATCCGCGCTGCCGGGGCCTTCGCGCGAGTGCCGCGGACTGTACCGCCTGAGTTGATGGCGGATGACGACTCAGAGACGCAAATAAAACCGTCATCGCAGTCCGATACCGTTGCGGCCCGCGCGCTACGAAAGCTTCGACACCGCGCTGCGGGCCACCTCATCCAATAGAAGGAATTTGGAAATGCGCAAGTCAACGATCTCAAAAGCCGTCGCCATGGCTGTGTTCAGCCTGTCCGTCGCACCGGTCTATGCCCAATCGTCGCTCACCATGTATGGCCTCCTCGATCAGGCGCTCGAATGGTCGAACAGCACCAAGAATGCGTCGGGCGGACAACTCGGCGCCAACGGATGGCGGATCGTGAACGGCATTTCAAACGGCTCGCGCTTCGGTCTGCGGGGATCCGAAGACCTTGGCGGTGGTCTGAAAGCCATCTTCGCCATCGAGCACCGGTTCGACGTCGACACCGGCGACACCTCGGGCGGCGCCGGATCGCCACCCAACCCGTCCGACAAGAAAAGCATCAGCGACAACGTGAAATTCTGGAACGGCCAAAGCTGGGTGGGCCTCGATAGCGGCATGGGGCGTCTGACCGCCGGTCGCCAGTATGTCCCGCTGTATAACGCGCTCGCCAATGTCGATGCGACCGGCTATCGCTACTACGACAACCAATCGCAATTCTTCCAAAACCGTCTCAGCAACTCCCTGCTCTACCAGACCCCGAACTTCGCCGGTCTGGTCGTGCAAGCCATGTATGCGTTTGGCGAAAACCTCGGGGCGTCGACCAACACCAGCACCAATGCCTATCCGCAGGGCAATGGTGATTCCTATGGTCTGGGTGCCCGCTGGGATCAGGGCGACTTCTCGCTTGGCGGCGCCTACATGAACTACGGCGTCGACAAGTCCGGCTATGCCCTGTTTTCGAGCCGGGTCGAGTGGGGTGCCGGTGGTGCCTGGCGTTTCAGCAAGACCGGACAGATCGGTGTCACCTACCTGGTGTCCAGCCTGGGGACCGGCGTGACCAGTTCGGATAACAACATCAAGAACGGCGTGGTTTCCAATGTGTCGGCAAATACCGATTTCATCATGGTGAGCGGTCGTATCGGCCTGGGTGAGGGCGTGCTCTACGGCAGCTATGTCTACAAGGATCCGAATAACTTCAAGAACCTCAAAGCGCAGAACCTGTTCGGCATCACCTACGACTATCCGCTGTCCAAGCGCACAGACGTCTATGTGGCGTTCGGCCAGGAAGGCGACACGAAGTGGGCCGGCTCGGGTACTGCGGCCGCCCCCTATTCCTACGGCACGGCAAATCGTGCTGCCTTGGGTCTGCGCCATCTGTTCTGAGTCCAGAGCGATAACCGGCTTGCGAAGCGCGATCGCGCAATGAAAAAGACCCCTGCGACGGGGTCTTTTTCGTTCTGGTGAGCAACAGACAGGATCAGTGATCGAGCGCCGCGAATCGCGCCAGATGTGAATCGACGTCGCCAAACTGCTGCGCAATCATGGTCAGGCGCCGGAAAGTATGCGAGACCTTCATTTCCTCGGTCATGCCCATGCCGCCATGCAACTGGATCGACTCCTGCGAGACCTGCCGGCAGGCATCCGCAATCTTGATCTTGGCGGCCGAAATGATGCGAGCACGTTCGACCGGATCGGTGGTGGTATCGACCTTCGATGCGGCCAGATAGCTCATCGAACGGGCCTGTTCGGTGCTGACGAACATCTCGACCATCCGGTGCTGCAGCGCCTGGAAGGAACCGATCGGGGCACCAAACTGCTTGCGGGTCTTGAGGTATTCAAGGGTGGTGTCATTGGCAAACTGCATCGCACCCACTGCCTCGGAACACAGCAACGCAGTCGCGAAATCGAAGGCTTCTTCAATGACCGGCAGAGCCGCACCCTCAGCGCCCACCATCGCATCGGTCGCGACCTTCACGCCATCGAAGCGGACATCGGCGCCGCGCTGATTGTCGAGCGTGCGATAGCCGGTCATCGAGACGCCCCTGGCGCCGGGCGACACCACGAACAGGGAAATACCCTGGGCGTCGCCGGCCTTGCCCGAGGTGCGCGCTGACACGACCAGCAGATCGGCAAGTGCTGCACCGACGACAACCCGCTTCAAGCCATTGAGCACCCAGCCGTCGGCTGCGCGGGAAGCGGTGAGCGCCACCTGCGAGACCCGATAGCGGGCGCTGTCTTCAAGATGGGCAAAGGCCAGCTTGCGCGAGCCGTCGACCACCGCCGAGACGATCTCGGTCTTTTGCGCGGTGCTGCCAGCGCGATCAATGAGGCGCGCCGCCAGCACCGTGGCCAGCACCGGCTCGACGACCAGAGACTGCCCGATCGACTGCATCGCACTCATCATGTCGATGGCACCACCGCCAAAGCCACCGGCTTCTTCCGAGAACGGTATCGAGAGCACGCCCATGTCGGCGAGCTGCTTCCAGACTGCAGTGCTTGCGCCGGCATCCGAGCCGATGATCTGCTTGCGCTGTTCAAAATCGTAGTGATCGGACAGGAATCGTCCGACCGATTCGGCCATGAGCCGCTGTTCTTCGCTGAGTTCGAAATTCATGATCAGAGGCCCAGGGTTGCCTTGGCAATAATGTTGCGCTGGATCTCGTTGGATCCGGCGTAGATGCTGGTCTTGCGGTAGTTGGCGTAGCGCGCCGCAAGGCTGGCTGTCAGCGCATCGAACTCGCCGGCGAGCGGTTCACCGATCGCCTTGAAGGGCACGGCCATCGGGCCGGCAGCCTGCATCATCAGTTCGGTGAGAGCCTGCTGGATCTCGGTGCCGCGAATCTTGAGCATCGAGACATCGGCACCCGGCGGTCGACCGCCGCGCATCGCATCGAGAAAGCGCAGGTTGGTGATCTCAAGCGCCATCAGCTCGACCTCGACGCGGGTGAGCTTGTCGCGAAACCGCGGGTCATCCATCATCGATCGGCCATCGGCATCGAGCTGCTTTGCAGCGAACGCCTTGAGCCGGGCCAGTTCGCGCTTGGAGGCACCGATGCGGCCGGTGTTCAGACGCTCATGGCCGAGCAGATATTTGGCCACCGTCCAGCCCTTGCCTTCTTCGTGGACCAGGTTTTCGACCGGTACCTCGACGTTGTCGAAGAACACCTCGTTCACCTCGTGGCCGCCATCCATCAGGATCAGCGGGCGCACCGTGATGCCGGGGGTTTTCATGTCGATCAGCAGGAAACTGATGCCTTCCTGGCGGATCTTGGTGTCGAAGTTGGTCCGCACCAGACAGAAGATCCAGTCACCGTACTGACCCAGAGAGGTCCAGATCTTCTGGCCATTGACGACATACTTGTCGCCCTTGCGATCGGCGCGGGTCTTGAGCGAGGCCAGGTCGGATCCCGAGCCGGGTTCGGAGTAACCCTGGACCCAGAAGACATCGCCGTTATAGATGCCGGGCAGGTGACGCTGTTTCTGCTCTTCGGATCCGAACTTGAGCAGGACCTGCGCGCACATCACGACGCCGAAGGCGACAATCTGCGGCGTACCGGCAAGACCGCACTCTTCTTCGAAGATGTAGCGCTGGGTGGCGTTCCAGTCGGGGCCGCCCCATTCTTTTGGCCAGGCCGGTGCGACCCAGCCCTGTTTGGCCAGAATCTTGTGCCAGCGCAGCAGATCTTCCTTGCCGAGGTGTCCGCCATCGGCGTTCTTGCGGCGAAGATCTTCGGGCAGATTGGCTTTCAGCCAGCCGCGAACCTGGTCGCGAAAGGCCAGTTCTTCGGGGGAATAATTGAGGTCCATGTGTCTCGTCCGCTTCTTTCTCGAAGCGGCGAGGATACCTCGCCCGCGATCAGCCGGGCAACGCGAACCGGAAGGTGCCGGTCGCCAGAAACTAGAAAATCCAGGCCGAAATCAAATCTGCCAGAGCCTGGGCCGCTGTCAGGAGATCGTCGTCAAGGATCAGGAGAAAATTTTCCATGATGCACTCCTACCAAGGGGTCAGGTCGCAATCAACTGATCGACGCAGACCCTGCTGTTTTTTGACTGCAATGCAGCATTTTACACCCCGATGACAATTTCGTCACATTAATCGGGACGATTGGCATGTACTGGCGGTGCAACGGCAGCGCTCGGGGGCGGCGACAATCCTCGTTTCGAATTCGACCGATTGTCTTCGGGGCGCTTCGGAAGGCTTCAGCCGCCTTCCAGTGCAGCCAGCAAGGCTTTCCCGTAGCGCTCGAGCTTGGTCGCGCCGACGCCCGGGATTTGACGCAGTGCATCAAGATCGACCGGAGCATGGCGTGCGATCTCGGCGAGATGGGCATCGTGAAAGATCACATAGGGCGGCACGCCCTGCGCACGAGCGGTATCGAGCCGCCAGACCCTCAGTTGCGCAAAACGGGCGGCAGCCGGTGCATCCAGGCCGATTGCCGAAGCGGTCGCCGCCGCAGTCGATCCGGCTGCGCGCGGCTTGGCCTTGCGGGCCCGCGGCGCCCGCTCGAAGTTCGCACGGGCCAGTAGCACCGACTCCTCGCCGCGCAGGACGGGTCGGGAGGCATCGGTGAGTTCGAGCACACCGAAGCGATCGTGCGCAACATGGATCAGACCGCGCGCCACCAACTGGCGCAGGAGGGTCTGCCAGGCCGGCGCATCAAGGTCGCCACCGATGCCGAAGGTGGACAGCCGATCGTGTCCCCGCTCGATCACCCGGTCGTTTCGCTCGCCGCGAAGTACATCGATCACATAGTGGCCGCCATAGGCGATGCCCCCGGTCTGGCGGATCCGATAGATGCACGACAGCAATCGGCGGGCCGGGTCGCTTGCATCCCAGCGCTCGGGCGGATACAGGCAGTTATCGCAGTTGCCGCAGGCGCGGCTGTCTTCACCGAAATAGCGAAGCAGACGCACGCGCCGGCAATCGTCGGCCTCGGCGAGCGCAACCATCGCATCGAGCTTCTGGCGCGACGCACGCTTGTGCTCGTCGTCGGCCGGTGACTCATCGATCAGCCTGCGGTTGTTGACCACGTCCTGCAGACCGTAGGCCATCCAGGCCCGCGCCGGCAGCCCGTCGCGCCCTGCCCGGCCGGTCTCCTGGTAGTAGCCCTCGACGCTCTTGGGCATATCGAGGTGGACCACGAAACGGACATCGGGCTTGTCGATACCCATGCCAAACGCCAGCGTGGCGACCATGACCACGCCGTCTTCGCGCAGGAACCGCGACTGGTTGCGGGCACGATCGGCGGTGCCCATGCCGGCGTGATAGGGCAGCGCATCGAAGCCTTGCTCGAGCAGCCAGGCGGCAGTGTCGTCGACCCGCTTGCGGGTGGCGCAGTAGACGATGCCGGCCTCGCCGGCGAACTCGGCCAGGAAGGCGAGCAGCTGACGGCGCGGCTCATCCTTGACGACGATGCTGTAGCGGATGTTGGGGCGGTCGAAACTGGAGACGAACTCGCGCGCCTCCTGCAGTGCCAGGCGCTCGCGGATTTCATCGCGGGTCTGGGCATCGGCGGTGGCGGTGAGCGCAATGCGCGGAATGTCGGCAAAGCGATCGTGCAGGACCGACAGGCCGAGATATTCCGGACGGAAATCATGGCCCCACTGCGAGACGCAATGCGCCTCGTCGATTGCAAAGAGCGCGATGCGACTGGCCGAAAGCAGTTCGAGACATCGATCGGTGAGCAGCCGCTCGGGCGCCACATAGAGCAGGTCGATCTCGCCTGCCCGCATGGCCCGCTCGACCCGGCGCGTCTCATCAAGGCTGAGTGTGGAGTTGAGGTATTCGGCGCGCACGCCGTTTTCTCGCAGCGCGTCGACCTGATCCTGCATGAGGGCGATCAGCGGCGAGACCACCACGCCCATCCCGTTTCTGACCAGCGAGGGCACCTGATAGCACAAGGACTTGCCGGCCCCGGTGGGCATCAGCACCAGCGCATCGCGACCGGCAATCAGGTGTTCGACGATGTCCTGCTGGGGATCACGAAAGGAGGGGTAGCCGAAGACCCGCTGCAGCACATCAAGCGCAGCGCTCACAGCCGGAACCGTCGCTTGAAGTCGTCCCTGATTTTCGCCAGACTCAAGCCGAGCATGGCCTGCGGCTCGGGCAACGCCCCGTCGCCGGCGGGCAGCGGCTGACCCCGGCGAAGGTAATAACGATCGAAGCTGCGCTGGCTGAGTGACCATTTCTCGAGGAATTGTCGCCTGCCGTCGTTCTTGACCACCTTGCCTGTCGACTTGCACTGAAAGTGATAGACCAGCGCATCGCCGACACCGATGAAATGCCGGCAGCCTGCCTGCCAGAGCTTCATCGAGAAGTCGTTGTCACTGCTCATGCCTGGCGAAAACTCGGTGCTGTAGCCACCGACCTGAAACCAGACATCGCGATGAACCACGGTGGGCGGCCAGGTCGCGCCCGCCCAATCGGGTCGCGACAGATTCGGAAGCGCAGCCAGCAGATCGGCCTCGCGAAAGGACTCGGCGCTGTCGCCGAAGTCGGCCACGACCACGCAGGCATTGCCGGTTTCGCGCGGCTCGATCATCGTGCCCGAGACCATGAAGCGGCGCGTTGGCAGCGCGGCGATTCGCGCCAGCAGGCGGGTGTCCCACCCGGGGCAAACCACCATGTCGTCATTGAGATAGACGATCAGATCATGCTCGGCATGCGTCGCCGATTCGTTTACCGCAAGACAGATCCCGATGTTCTGCGCTGAATGCGTATGGGTCAGCCCCTGATCGCGCACCCAGGCGAGCGTGCCGTCGCTGCCGTCGTTGACATGCACGATGATCTGATGGGCGTGCGCCGAATGACGACGGATGCTGGCCACCGCAAGCTGCAGGTACGCCAGGTTGTTCCAGGTCGGGACCAGGATCGAGAACATCGAACCGGTCAGCCCGCCGACCAGTCGATCATGCCGGTCCAGGCGGTGAACAGAAGCAGCAGGCCAAAGACGATGCGATACCAGGCAAACGGCACGAAGTCATGGCGCGAGACATAGCGGATCAGCCAGTGGACCACCAGTAAAGCGCTGAAAAAGGCGGTGAAAAGACCGACTGCAAAAAGCGGAAGGTCGTCGGCGCTCAGCAGCGCTCGGTATTTCCAGGTGTCGTAGACACCGGCGCCGATCAGGGTCGGAATCGCGAGAAAAAACGAGAACTCGGTCGCCGCTCGCCGCGACAGGCCAAAGAGCATGCCGCCGATGATGGTGGCGCCAGAGCGGCTGGTGCCGGGGATGAGTGCGGCGGCCTGTGCCAGCCCGAGCTTGAGCGCATCGAGCCAGGTCATCGCATCGATGTCGTCGATCCGGGCCCGCATGCCGCCCAGACGCGCACGACGCTCGACCCAGAGGATCACCAGGCCACCGACCACGAAGGCGATGGCGACCGGCACCGGTGCAAACAGCACGGCTTTGATTTTTTTCGCAAAGAGCACGCCGAGGATGGCGGCCGGCAAAAAGCCGATCAGGATATTGAGCGCGAAACGGCGGGCCGCCGGATCAGTGGCCAGACCACCCAGCACCCGGATGATGCGAGCCCGGAAATACCAGATGACCGAGGCCATCGCACCGGTCTGGATGGCGATATCGAAGACCTTGGCCTTGTCATCGTGCCAGCCGAGCAGGCTGCCGACCAGGATCAGATGGCCGGTGCTCGAGATCGGCAAAAACTCGGTGAGACCCTCGACGATGCCAAGGATCGCTGCCTGGACCAGCAGCGGCAGTGCGTGAAGTTCTTCCATCGGGAGGGGGTGGCACGGGCAGGCCGCGCACTGAGTGAATCAGATTGCCGCGATGGTACCGGGTTCTAGCGCGACCAGAGCCGGTGGAAGTGATGCACCGGCCCGTGGCCTTGCCCGACCGTCAGTTCGCCTGAGCGACTAATGGCCTGCGTTAGCCAGCGCTTGGCCTCGCCGACCGCATCGGGCACATCGGTGCGCGGCAGCAGCGCGGCAATCGCCGCCGACAGCGAGCAGCCGGTACCGTGGGTATTGAGGGTGTCAATGCGGGGGGCGGAGAACTCGATCATGCGATCGCCGTCGTACAGCAGATCGACCGCATCACCCGGCAGATGCCCGCCTTTGAGCAGCACCCAGCACTGGCCACTGTCGGGCAGCAGACGGCGCAGCCGCTCGGCGGCGCGCTGCATGTCGCGAAGACTGTCGGGCGGGCTCGATCGCAGCAGCGCGCCCGCCTCGGGCAGATTGGGGGTCATCATCGTGGCCAGCGGCAGCACCGTCTCGATCAGCATCGCAATGGCGTCGCGCGTGAGCAGCTCATCGCCACTTTTCGAGAGCATGACGGTATCGACCACCAGATGCGCCAGCTTGCCCTGCGTGCGCTGAACCGCCAGCCCTTCGGCCACCGCCCGCACGATCGCTGCCGTGGCCAGCATGCCGGTCTTGGCGGCGTCGATGCGGACATCGGCAAAGAGCGTATCGATTTGCAGTCGCACGAATTCGGGCGGTGGCGCATGAATGCCACTCACGATCTGCGAGTTCTGTGCGGTCAGCGCGGTGACGACACCGCAACCGTAAGCGCCGAAGGCGGCGAAAGCTTTGAGATCGGCATAAAGCCCTGCACCGCCCGAAGGATCGATGCCGGCCACCGAGAGCACATTGGGAATCAGTGGTGCGTTCATGTCACTCGTATCGAAGGGCGTCGATCGGCTCGAGCTGCGAGGCTTTTCGCGCCGGATAAAAGCCGAAGAAAATGCCGATGAGCGCAGCCGACCCGAAGGCCAGCAAGATCGCCGGCGGCTGGATCTCGATGCGCCATTCGGCGGACTTGCCGACCATTTCGGCTGCAAAGACACCGAGCGCCACGCCGATCGCACCGCCAATGCACGACAGCGTCACCGCCTCGACCAGAAACTGCGACAGGATGTCGCCGCCGCGCGCACCCACCGCCATGCGCAGGCCGATCTCGCGGGTGCGCTCGGTGACCGACACCAGCATGATGTTCATGATGCCGATGCCACCGACCAGCAGGCTGACCGAGGCGATCGCCGCCAGCAGCGCGGTCATGGCCCGGCTGGCCGCCTCCTGGGCCTGCATGATTTCGGTGAGATTGCGCAGCGTGAAGTCGTCTTCCTGACCGGCGGCCAAGCGATGGCGCTGACGCAGCAGATTGCGGGTGCCGTCTTCAGCCGACTTCATGTCCTGTCCGGGCGAGACCTTGATCCAGATCGAATTGATGCGGCGAAGCTTGCCCTGCACGACGCCGAAGAGCCGCGTGCGCGCAGTCGACAGCGGCACGAACACCGCATCGTCCTGATCCTGGCCGACCGCGCTCTGACCCTTGCGCTCAGCCACTCCGATGACGGTGAGCGGCACTTTGCGCAGCCTGACCACACGATCGATCATGTCCTCGAAGGGCGTGTCTTCACCGAAGAGCTGACGCGCGACTGTCTGCCCCAGGATGATCACCTTGCCCGAACTGGCGAGTTCGCCCGCCTCGAAGGGACGCCCGGCCACCAGCGGCCATTCACGCACATCGAAGAAGTCGTTGTTAACGCCAAAGACCGCGGCAAACCAGTTCTGGTTGCCGTAGACCACCTGCCCCGAGGCGCGGTGAGTGGGCGCTGCGAACATGATCTCGGGCACTTCGAGGGCGACCGCCCGTGCATCGTCTTCGGTCAACGTCTGGATGCCGCCGCTGCCGCTGCGCACGCCGCCGGTGTTCTGCGACGAGGGATAGACCACCATCACATTCGCGCCGAGGCTTCGGACCTGCTCCTCGACCCGTGACTGGGCACCCTTGCCGACCGCGATCATCGCGATCACCGCCGCCACGCCGATGATGATGCCCAGCATGGTGAGCGCCGAACGAAGGGCGTTCGTGCGCAGGGCAAGCAGGGCGATCCGGAAGGTCGAAAGAATGTCCATCGTGCTCGCCTACTCGGACCGGATCAGTCAGAGACCGGCTCGAGCGCGGCCAGTGCGGTCGCTGCGTCGAGCGGCGGATTGACGACGTCGCGAACCACCCGGCCGTCGCGAAAACTGATGATGCGCGAGGCAAACGCCGCGACATCCGCCTCGTGGGTCACCAGCACGATCGTGATGCCCTCGCGGTTGAGCGACTGCAACAGCGCCATGACCTCGATGCTGGTGCGTGAATCGAGCGCGCCGGTCGGCTCGTCGGCAAGAATGAGCGACGGGTCGTTGACCAGCGCGCGCGCAATTGCCACGCGCTGCTGCTGACCGCCCGAGAGTTGCGCCGGATGGTGATCGATGCGCTCGCCAAGGCCGACCTGCTGCAGGCGGCGCAAGGCGCGGGCATGTCTTTCGACACGCGGCACGCCGGCATAGAGCAGGGGCAACTCGACATTGTCGAGTGCCGTGGTTCGCGGCAGCAGATTGAACTGCTGGAAGACGAAACCAATGCGACGATTGCGAATCGCCGCCAGCGCATCACGATCGAGCGAATCGACCGCTTCGCCGCCCAGCCAGTAGCGCCCGCTGGTGGGCTGATCGAGGCAGCCCACGAGATTCATGAAGGTGGACTTGCCCGAGCCGCTCGGACCCATCACCGCAACGAATTCACCCGGCATCACCGACAGGCTCAGTTCGCGCAGGGCGTGCACCGTCCCGCCACCGACCTCATAGCGCTTGGCGAGCGACTCGCAGCGGATCAGCGGTTCAAGGCCGGTCGCCTCAACAGCGACAGCGGCAGTTTCAGAGACAGTTTCAGTGGCAGCGGTCGTCATGACCATCTAGAGCCTCGGTCCGGCGGGTCGCGGCAGGCTTGCCGGGCCGGGCGCGCTGGCGCCACCGACGATGCCGACATAGACCGGGTCACCTTCGGCCAGGCTCGCGCCATTGAGAATGGCGATCACCTCGGTGGTCGAGCCATCGGACAGACCGAGGCGCAATTCAACCGCGACCGGCTTGCCTTCCGGGCCTGGCACGAAGACCCGACCGCGCGAGACGGTTCGCCCGCTCAGCTCGACCAGGATCTCGGCATATTTTTTCTTCTGGCCTTCGTCGAGGATGTCGTTGATGCGCGCGCGCATCTCGGCGCGATTAGCCTCTGAAAGCTTGGCGCGCTCCGACTCGGGCGCCTCACGCACGGCAAGAAATCGCTCGCGCATACCGGTAAAAATGCCATCGAGCTGGGTGCGCTGCGAATCGGTCAGCGCCAGATCCCGCTCGAGTCGATCTCGAAAGGCGCGCAGCTGAGCTCCGGGACCGCCCTGAGCTGCGCCTCCGCCCGCGCTTGCTGACGATGACGATGACGGCGAGGCTGACAATGACTTGGCAGCTGCAGCCGCGGCGGCAGGTGCCTGAGCGTCGTTTGCCGGCGTACCCGACGATGATGCAGCACTGGTCGGTGCAGGCGATTTTCCCGCCTCGGCAGATGGCTTGTCCGCACCTGCCACCGGGGCACGCGTCGCTGTCGCGGGCGCGTTCGTCGTCGCAGCCACCGCTGCCCCCGGGCTTGCCCCCGAGGCTGCGCTGCCACCTGCCTGCATCGCCGCGCGCCGCGCATCGATCTCAGCATTGATCGATGCAAAGGTTTTTCGCTGCGCCGGATCGAGCACGTCGTTGATCCGACGACGCATGTCGTTGCGCAGCTTCTCGCCCAGCGCGGCACGCTCTTCCTGCGGCGCTTCACGGATACCGGCAAAGCGCTCGCGCATCGACACGAAGACCGCGTCGACCGAGGCCTTCTGCGCATCGGTCAGCGCCAGCTCACGCTCGAGCCGCTCGCGATAGGCCTGAATGCCGCCACCCTGACCTTGCCCCTGACTTTGCCCCTGAGCCTGCGCCGGCGACATCACCAGATCGAGCGCGGCCCGCAGGGTCGAGGTGCCAAAGCCAGCCCCCGACACCGACGCCGACTTGGCCGGATCGAGTGCACCCGGCGGCTTGAAGCGCAGCGCGGCATTCGGCACCTTGAGCACGTTCTCGCGCACATCGGTGATCACCCTGACATTGGCGGTCATCCCCGGCAGCAGCACCAGCGACTCGTTGTCGGCCGAGACTACCGCGGTGTAGGTGATGACGTTCTGGACATTGAGTGCCGCCTTGCGGACCTGCGTGACCAATCCTGAAAAGGTTCGCCCAGGAAAGGCATCGACGGTGAAGGTGGTCTTCTGACCGACGCGAAGACGACTGACCTCGGCCTCATCGATCGACACCTCGACCTGCATGTCACGCAGGTTCTGGGCGATCAGGAACAACTCGGGCGCTGCAAGACTGACTGCCACGGTCTGACCCGGCTCAATCGATCGTTTGATGACGACGCCGTCGACCGGTGCGCGGATGATGGTTCGACTCATATCGACCCTTGCCGACGACAGCAGTGCCTCGCGCTGCTGCACGGTCGAGCCGGCATTGCGAAGCTGCGCCTGAGCCAGGTCGATCTGGGCATTGGCGGTGACGACATCCTGCTCAAGCGCCCGATAGATCGACCTTGCCTTGTCACGCTCGGCAGGCGAAATGAAGTTGCGCTCGACCAGCTCGTTCTTGCGATCGAGATCACGCTTGGCCTCTTCGAGATTGATCGCGGCCCGCGACAGATCGGCACGACGCGAGGCGAGAGTGGCCTGCTGCACGCCGACCTGAGCCTGCGCCGCATCGACATCGGCCTGCGCCTGACGGACTCGGTACTCGAAGGTCTCCGGGTCGATGCGGGCAATGATCTGGCCCTTTTTCACGTCGGCATTGAAGTCGGCGAGCACCTCCCGGATCTGGCCCGAGACCTGGGAGCTGACCTGAACCTGCACGGTGGCAGCCAGCGTGCCGGAGGCAGCCACGGTCGCGGTCAGCGTACCGCGCTCGACCTTGGCAGTGCGCAGCTGTGGCTGATCGCCGGCGGTACGCTTGTTGAACCACCACCATGCGCCACCGGCAAGCGCGGCGACCACCAGCAGCAGACTGATCAGGGAACGCAGTTTCATGAATGGGCCGGAAAGGGCAGTGCGCCCGATCTTACCCCGACACCCGGGACAAACTTCGCGACCGGACCGTGACAACGCGATGGCGCTGATCAAGCACGCCGGATGTTGATGAAAGCGCGGTCAAGGTTGAGTGCGCTGCTCCATCACGGTCAGCCAGACGATTGCCTGCGCAGGCGAATCACCGCACATCTCATGCGAGGGCTGCAGGCTTGCGCAGACTGCCGGGCGATCAGGACGCCCGAAGATCAGGCACTGGCGCTCGGCCCCAAGCTGAATGCAGGCCACGCCGGCCGGTTTGCCCTGCGGCATGCCGGGAATCGGCGTGGTAACGGACGGTACGGTGCAGCACGCCCCGCAACCGGGGCGGCACTGCACCGCTTGCGCTGATGTGGCCGCGCTCAGTGAAAAAACTCAATCGGGAACTCAGACATCGATGTCGTCACTGCTCCGATTGCTGCCTTGTGACGATGATGTGCCTGAGCCTGAGCCTGAGCCCGATCCTGAGCCCGAGCCGGGCCGGTCGGTCTGCGCCGGGCGAACCGAAGTCTCTTGTCGTTTCGCGGTGTCGGCTGCCGCAGGCTTGCCGCCTGGCATTGACTGACCCTGTTGCGGTTTTGCGGTGCCCTGTTGAGCACCCGCATGAGTTGCCTGCCCTTGCTGATTTTTCTGGGCAGGCGTCGTGCTGGGCTTGTTGCTGTCTTTGTGGTCCATGTGGTCATCCTGAAAAGTCGAGGGGAGGCCGGATGACCTTCCCTCGTTCCTACAGGGCAATCCGCATGCCCGCCGACAACGGCACGGCTTGAACCGGGCGGCCTCAGACCTTGCCGTAGAGCTCGCTGCCCTTGCGCACGAACTCGATCGCCTTCTCGGTCATCCCCTGCTGCAGGGCCGCCTCGGCGCTCAAACCGGTCTTCTCGGCATAGTCGCGCACATCCTGCGTGATCTTCATCGAGCAGAAATGCGGGCCGCACATCGAACAGAAATGCGCGGTCTTCATCGAGTCCTTGGGCAAGGTCTCGTCGTGGAAATCCTTGGCGGTATCGGGGTCCAGGCCGAGATTGAACTGGTCGGCCCACCGGAACTCGAATCGCGCCTTCGACAGCGCGTTGTCGCGGATCTGCGCGCCCGGATGTCCCTTGGCCAGATCGGCCGCGTGGGCGGCGATCTTGTAGGCCATGATGCCGTCCTTGACGTCCTTCTTGTTGGGCAGCCCGAGATGTTCCTTGGGCGTGACATAGCAGAGCATCGCCGTGCCGTACCAGCCGATTTGTGCAGCGCCGATCGCGCTGGTGATGTGGTCGTAGCCGGGCGCGATGTCGGTTGTCAGCGGCCCCAGGGTATAGAAGGGCGCTTCATGGCAGTCGCGCAGCTGCAGATCCATGTTCTCCTTGATGAGCTGCATCGGCACATGGCCCGGGCCTTCGATCATGACCTGCACATCGTGCTTCCAGGCGATCTGCGTGAGTTCGCCCAGGGTCTTGAGCTCGGCCAGCTGCGCCTCGTCATTGGCGTCGTAGATGCTGCCCGGACGCAGACCGTCGCCAAGCGAAAACGACACATCGTAGGCCTTCATGATTTCGCAGATATCTTCGAATCGCTCATAGAGGAAGGATTCGCGGTGATGGGCCAGGCACCACTTGGCCATGATGCTGCCGCCGCGCGAGACGATGCCGGTCATGCGACGCGCGGTCATCGGAATGAAGGGCAGGCGCACGCCGGCATGGATGGTGAAGTAATCGACGCCCTGCTCGGCCTGCTCGATCAGGGTGTCGCGAAAGATCTCCCAGGTCAGGTCTTCGGCCTTGCCGTTGACCTTCTCAAGGGCCTGATAGATCGGCACGGTGCCGATCGGCACCGGCGAATTGCGCACGATCCATTCGCGGGTTTCGTGGATGTGCTTGCCGGTTGAGAGGTCCATCACGGTGTCGCCGCCCCAGCGAATCGACCAGGTCATCTTCTCGACTTCTTCGCCGATCGACGAGCTGACCGCCGAATTGCCGATGTTGGCGTTGATCTTCACCAGGAAATTGCGCCCGATGATCATCGGCTCGGTTTCGGGGTGATTGATGTTGGCCGGAATGATCGCGCGCCCGCGCGCCACTTCGCTGCGCACGAACTCGGGCGTGATCTCGGCAGGAAGCGCCGCACCAAACGACTCGCCGCGATGCTGGCGCCCGAGCAGCTCGGCCATGCGCTCGCCGGTCGGGCCGGCGGCCTTGAGCGAGGCGATGTATTCGGTGCGACGCAGGTTCTCGCGAATCGCGATGAACTCCATTTCGGGGGTAATGATGCCGCGGCGGGCATAGTGCATCTGGGTGACGTTGGCGCCGGCCCTGGCGCGGCGCGGCGCGCGCGTGAGGTCAAAGCGCAGTTCGTCCAGGCGGGTATCGGCCAGTCGGTCACGGCCGTATTGCGAACTCGGCCCGTCCATCAGGTCGGTATCACCGCGCTCGCTGATCCACCCGGCGCGCAGCGGCGCCAGACCCTTGCGGATATCGATATTGGCCGCCGGATCGGTGTAGGGCCCGCTGGTGTCGTAGACGAAGACCGGCGGATTGGGTTCGGCACCCATCGAGGCCGAGGTGTCGTCTTGCGAGATGGCACGCATCGGCACGCGAATGTCGGGTCGCGAGCCTTCGGCATAGAGCTTCATCGAGCGTGGCAAGGGCGCCACCGCTGCGGTATCGACGGCAGCAGTGGCGGCGGCAAATTCGAGCGGTGCATTCATGGCGGATTCCCAGAAAATCGATCGTGGCATCGCTGGGGCTCCAATCGACTCGGCGGATTGCGCACGGCATTGATCGCGCGGGCCGACTCGGCTTCCCTTCGGCGGCATTACCCGCATCAGGTTCGGAGGGTATCTCTCACCCGGACGGCTTGCGCGATACGCGCCGGCCCGCCAGGACCCCTAGCAACAGAAGGGGTGATCGTACAGGATTGGCCTCAGGCAGCGACCCGATAGCGGCCGTCGTCGCGCCTGATCACACGCCCTTGCGCTTGCAGCTCGTTCAGATGCTGGGCAATGGTGTGACGCTCGACCGAATCGACGAAACCCTCGGTCAGGCTGGTCGGATAGAGCAGGCGCTGGGTGACCAGTTCATCGAGCGAGCGGGTGTCGGCACCGATCATCTCGAGCAGTCGCTCGCTGCGCTGACCGATGCGAGCCTCAAAGGCGGCGAGCAGCGCGTCGAATTCGGTGCGCGAGCTGATCGCGCCCTTGTGATGCGAGGTGATCCAGACCGAGGCGGGCAGTTCGGCCACCGCCTTGAGCGTTGCGCGAAAGTCGGCGAGATTGGAGGTGGCGTCGCCGTAGTAGGGGCCAAAGCTCGAGAGGTCGATATCGCCGATGAAGGCGATGCCGTGCGGCTCGACCATCAGGACGCAGTGGCCGGCGGTGTGGCCCGGCATATGAATGGCACGCACGGTCAGGCCGCCAAGATCCCAGGTGGCGCCGTCGCGATACCCGATCGCATCGGGGCGCGGTGCGTAGTAAAAATCGCGTTCGATCTTGGCCCGAAAGCCATCGAGCACCGCCTGCGGATAGCCGTAATGGCGCGACAGCCCCTCCCAGCTGCGGGCGGCCTCGAGGTCGGCCTCATGAACATGCACCGGCACGCCCGGCAGGCGATGCAGCCCGGCCATATGGTCTTCGTGCACATGACCCATGATCACCACGTCGGCATCGTCGAAAAGCGGCCCGATATGGTTGGCCACCTTGGGCGTGTCAAAGACCGCGCGCGTGTCGCTGCCGGCGACGATCAGCTGGTTGCCGTCGGGGTATTTGCCGTGCTTGTCGCCGAAACAGACCGTGACCGGTCCGAACTGCGCCTGTTCGATGGAGGGATTGGTCAGGGGGGTCATTGAGGTCATGGAAGGTCACGAAAAGAGGTTTTTAAGAACACGATTTCAGGCATCATACGATGATTATTTTGATGCTCAACTGGGGAATCCACTTTATGCGCACAACCATCAATATTGACGATGATCTGCTTGCCAAAGCGACCATGCTGGCCGGGAACCTGGATCGGACGGCCGTCGTCAGAGAAGGCCTGAAAGCGCTGATCGAACGCGAAAGTGCGAGGCGCCTTGCAAGACTCGGCGGCAGTCAGCCGAAGCTGGAGGCCGCTCCGCGCAGGCGTCAGGCCGTCGGTTCGTGAAGGCAGCCGACTGGTGATTCTGGCGGATACCTCGATCTGGGTCGATCACCTGCGAAAGGGTGACCCGCATCTCGCGGCCTTGCTCAATCGCAATCAGGTGCTGATGCATCCTTTCGTCGTCGGAGAAATCGCCTGTGGACACCTGGCGAACCGGATGATGACGCTTGAGCTTCTGCAAGACCTGCCGATGGCAAGCCTGGCCGACACCAGCGAAGTCACTGGCTTCATCGATGCTTTCCTGCTGTTCGGCAAAGGCATCGGCTATGTCGATATCCACCTTCTCGCATCGGTGGTACTGAGTGGCGACACCAGGTTGTGGAGCCGTGAAAAGCGACTGATCTCAGTGGCGCAGTCCCTTGGGGTTGCCTATTCAGGTGCCGGCGCACACTGATTGATCATGATCGACGCGGAAAAAGACCGAGCGTCAGCGCGGTGCCGGTCAGCACGATGGCGCATCCGATCACCATCCGCAAGGTGATCGGCTCGCCCAGATAGACCGCAGCCGATGCCATCGCCACGATCGGATTCAGAAAGGTGACCGATATCGCCCGCACCGGGCCGATATCGCGCAACAGACCGAAGTAGAGGATGAAGCCCAACCCCGACGAGGCGATCCCCATGAAGATCACCTCCAGCCAGGCAACCAGCCCCGGATTCTGAGCAGGCCAGGTCATCAGCGCGAAGGGCGCGGCAATGAGCGCCGCCACCGTGATGCTGCCGGTAGCCAGCGACAGGGGATCGAGGCCGGTCAGGTTCACCTTCGCGTAATTGGAGGAGACCCCCCAGAGCACCGTGACGGCAATCGTGATCAGGATGGCGAGCGTGGCGCCCTCGGAGGCGCCGACCTTGTCCCAGACCAGAACGGTGACCCCTGCGAAACCCACCATCAGACCGAGTGCGCGCATCGGCGTGATCCGGTCACGCAGCCAGAGGTGGGCGACGATTGCCGAAAAAAGCGGCGCGGTCGATTGCAGAACCGCCAGCATGCCGGCCGAGATCGACAGGGCTGAAAAGCCCAGCCCGAGAAACGGGACCGCGGTAAAAGCGCTGCCGAAGATCAGCACGCCGCGCCAGTGGGCGCGCATCGGTGCCAGACCGGTGCGCCACAGGGTCAGCGGCAGCAGCACCAGCAGGCTGCCCATCGCCATGCGCAGAAACACCATCGGAAATGGCCCGAAGGCCGGCGCAGACGACCGCATGAAGAGGTAGGCGCCCCCCCACAGGAAGGACAGCAACAGCAATCGGGCGATATGGATCGGGCGCATGACCTTGGGGCGGTTCGGTGCCGGCGCTGAAGGCAACGGCCGCCCGAATCATGCCTGCACCGCCAGGCTGTCGCGAATTCAGGCCGCCTGCCCATCAGAAAGCCAAGGGGAAGGCCGTCGTTTAATGACCGGCCAGTCATTAAACTGCTATGCTGCGCCGACCGTTGCGACAAGACGGTCACCGCCATTTTCTCCCGACGCTCATGACGATTGCCGGACCCCACGACAGCCCCGTCCAATCGGGACAGCCGCCCCGCTGGGAGCGCCGCAAGGAGCGCCGCCCGGCCGAGCTGCTGGCGGCCGCGCTCGCGCGCTTCGTGGAGCACGGCTATGCAGGCACCCGGCTCGACGATATCGCGGCCAGTGCCGGCGTCTCGAAAGGCACCCTCTACCTTTATTTCCCCAACAAGGAAGAACTCTTCAAGGCGCTGGTTCGCGAAAGCGTCGTACCGCTGCTCGAGCGATTCAGCGACCGGCTCGCCAGCTCAGACGAAACCGGCCCGGTGCTGATCGAACAGTTCGTCAACACCTGGTGGCTCGAATTCGGCAGCACCAGGCTGGCCGGCCTGTGCAAACTCATCATGGCTGAGGCCGGCAATTTCCCGGAAGTGGCCCGCTTCTTTCACGATGAAGTGATTCAGCCCAACAACGCGCTGGTGGCGGGTCTGATCCGTCGCGGCATCGAACGCGGCGAATTCAGGCAGGTCGATGTCGAGGCCACGGCCCATGTCCTGATCTCGCCGCTGGTGCTCAAGGCGATCTGGGCCCACTCGTTCGAGCGCAGCGGCATTCAGGCCGAGTCGATCGACCCGCAACGAATGCTCGCCACCCACATTCAACTCATTCAAGCCGCCCTGCTGCCCCCCAATCGATGAATCGCAAAGTTGTTTCGCGTGTTTTCCTGGTCTTCGCCCTGGCGGCATTGCTCGCCGCAGGCGGCTGGTTCTACAAGACGCGCGCTGCGCGCAATGTCGCTGATGCTCAGTCATCGCAAATGGCCGCCACCAAACCCGGTCTCGAAGCGGGCGCCTCAGGTGCCCCGGGCGTCACGGCCGCAAGCACCCTGGAGTTTTCCCAGAGCGACCTCTACACGCTTGCGCCGCAAAGCCTGACCCGCAGCATCCCGCTCACTGGCACGCTGCGTC
>CAIVAS010000008.1 GCA_903903975.1 uncultured Burkholderiales bacterium | reverse complement strand
GCTTTGAGTAGAACGGTCTGGCTGTCTGAGAGTTTCATACGGTCTCCTGATTGTTGTTGGTGATGTGTGATTGCTGTCCGGCTTCGAATGCGGCTTGTAGTGCAGCTTTGACGGCCCAGACGCTCACGTCGTGAAAGTCGAGCCGGTCGCTGTTGCGTGTCTCAAGCGTTTCGATGAACAAATGGTCTGTCGCGATGGTTTGGAGTTGTTGATCTCGTGCTTGGTTATCCATGACCGCTTCCCTCAAACGTTGTGGTGCTTTTTGGCGGCGTCAAAACCGATCCAGTTGCCCTGATCGTTGAGGCCGCGCGCGGCGAGTTCTTCTTTCGCCAACCGGTTGAGGTCCAACTCCCCGCGCGCGACCGCGGCGAGGACCTTGGTCAAGGCGATCTGGATGAAGCCGGTTTCGTCAACGGTGAACTGCTGTGTGGTGTAGGCCATGGCTTTAGTCTTCATTGATGATTTCGAAGCTGCCCGGCGCGTTACCCTCGTCATCCGAGAGCAGGAGCAGGGTCTTTGTTTTGCCGTTGGGAAACTTGATCACAAAGCCAAAGAACTCGTCTTGATGTGGATCGGCGTTGGGGCCCGAGCGTGCAAGCCCGATAATCTTTCCGCCAACGAGGGGCTTGGGCTGATCGAGGTAAAACGTTGCTTGTGATTCCATGTGATTGGTCTCCGTTGTTGATGACATAGGCATGAACGCTTCGATTCACAACGAAGGCAAGCGGTTCTTGCCGAATGATTGAAAGTAAATCTGAGGTGTGCCAAACGTGGCTAAACGAGCGCCCACGCCGTGTCGTTATCCGGGGTGCGCCGCAGTCCTTGGCACACCCGGCTACTGCGACCGGCATCGTGTTGCAGCGCATCGTGATTACGGCCGCGCGCGGCGCGGGTTCGATACCGAGGTGGGGTTCTACCAGTCAGCCGCGTGGCGTGGCGTGCGGGCCGCGTTCCTGCGTGAGCACCCGATGTGCGTGCACTGCGCTGCGCGTGGGCGCGTTGTGGCCGCCGTGGTGGCAGATCACGTAGTGCCGTTGAAGGACGGCGGCGCACGCTTTGACTGGGCCAATCTGGCCGGCTGCTGCGTGTCCTGCCACAACCGCAAGACCGCGCGTGAGACCGCTGCTCGGCGCTGACATACCCCCCCTAGGGGGGTCTAATATCTACAATGTAATCAATGAGATGCGCTCGCCTGCACAGATTTTTGCGCGTGCAAAATGAAACAAGGGGGGGCCCCGGTGCGAAATGAACAACAGGCCCGGCGACTGGCGGTCTTGAGGTCAGCGACCGCGCAACGATTGGGCTCAAAACAGACCTACGCCACCATGCGCAAGTCGGCCCTGAACGCCACGTGTCTGACCCATTCGGCCATGGTCCCCGACGTCGATGCTAGCGAGGCTGCGGTGCGGCAGGTGTTCGAAGAGAACTTCCCGTGCGAGCGCTTTGAGAACTGGAACAGCTTGGTCATCGGTTCCGTTGCGACGGCGATCATCAATGGCGTGGGTCGTGCTGCGCGAATTCACGTAGATCTGTTTATCGCCGACCTTTGGGACTCACCCGGCTCGGAAACGATGGAATGAAACGATAGAAAATGGCCGGACGTAAACCCCTACCCACTGCGATCAAAAAGCTCAAAGGCACGCTGCAGAAATGCCGCACCAACCCCCATGAGCCACAGCCCGAGGGGGACCTGGTGGATCCGCCCGAGTACATGGCTGACGGAGCCAAGCAGGCCTGGCGCTACGCCATAGAGAGCGCGCCCGAGCACCTGCTGCGGCGCCTGGATATGTCCGTGCTGGAAGTTTGGTCGTGTGCCGCCGACCTGTACCGCAAAGCACAAATCGGCATCATTAAAACCGGCCTGCTGATCAAAGCTCCTAATACGGGCGTGCCGATGCAGTCACCGTATCTCGCCATTGCCAATAAGCAAGCTCAGATTATGACCAAGGCGGCCGTGGAGATGGGATTTACACCAGCATCGCGCACGCGTATCACGCTGCCGACCGAAGTTGTTAATGACATGGATCCATGGGCGGACATCGCCGGTTGAGGCGCCGGCGCGAGAATTTACATCGCCAGTTTTGCTGAAACCAGTCGGTTGATGCTGACGCCCTGCTCTGCCGCTTCGGTCGCGAGCGCACGGTGCACGAGCGAGGGAACACGAACAATAAAACGTCCGCTGTATTTTCTGTCGGCCAAGGGATCGGGGACGACTTCTCCGGTGGCTTGCAACTCGGTCACCACATCTTTGACGACGCGACGAACACCGGCGAGCGCTTTTTCTGGCGTAGCGGCAAGCCAGGACAGCGATGGAAATTCTGCGCACAGGCCAACGTGCTCGTTGTCCTCAGCAGACCAGGTTACCCGGTATGTGTAGTGATTGATGTTCATGGTTTGGCTCCTAGACGTTCAATAGAAAGCAAAACTTGCCGGACTTGGTAGACCTTTGCTTTGCCCTTGTCGTTTTGAATATTCACTCTTGGATTTCCTGGCCAAGGTGTCTTGTAAATAGCGTGGCTACTGCCGTGCTGCCTAGGTTTTCCAAAAAAAGACTCGCACACACGCTGCAAGTCGGCAAAGCGCACGTTTGCGGGCTCTGTCCGCATTTGCTCAAGAATTTTATCAACAGCACTCATATTGAAATGATATCAATAGTGATATCGTTTGTCAACTCGCAGGAGTGCCTGGCGCATGAACCAGCCTCTAAGTTACACCGCCGCCGCACGCCAATACGCCAAGGACGTGGTGGCCGGCAAAGTCCTCACCTCCAAATGGGTGCGCCTGGCCTGCCAGCGCCAGATAAAGGATTTGATTCGATTCAAAGGCAAAGAGAGCCCCTACCGGTTCAACCCGAAACTGACTGCCAAGAACGGCAGGCCGTTCTACCCGGCTGACAACCTGTGCGCATTCGTCGAGCGCCTGCCGCACGTCAAAGGGCCGCTGGCCGGTGAGCCCATCCGACTCGAACCCTGGCAGGTGTTCATCCTGACCACGGTGTTTGGCTGGATCAAGGCCGATGGCAACCGGCGCTTTCGTCGCTCGTACATTGAGGTACCGCGCGGCAATGCCAAATCGACGCTGT
>CAIVAS010000007.1 GCA_903903975.1 uncultured Burkholderiales bacterium | reverse complement strand
GTGGCTGACAGGCCGGTGGCGCTTTGCAGGCCGCTGAGCATCGCGGCGGTGCTGCTGCCCGACGAGCCCATGCCCATCGGCAGGCCGGAGCAGGCGGTTAATGCGAACGATGCCGAGCAGGCGGCAAGAATGAATCGACGACGGATCATGGCGGTTCTCCTTCAGTTGGGTCCGAGGCGGTCGGACGTCCGGTTTGGTGCCGCGCGATTCTAGAAAATCTGCAGTGTCATGACCGTGAGAGCCGAAGCAGATTTCGTGCAATTCCCCGAAAATCGGAAGCCAGCAGTCGTCTTGACTGACTGATTTTCAGAAAATAAAAAATATTTTATTTTTTATTCATCAAAGCTGTCATCGCCCTGAGCATGAATCGCTGCGGTGGTCGCCAGTCGGGTCTGCAGCGCATCGAGGGTTTGCTCGTAGACCATCAGGGACACCTGGCCGGTCGAGTTGCGCAGATCGAGTTCGGGGTTGATCTCGCAGATCTCCCAGCACACCACTCGCGGATCGCTCACCAGTCGCCGATTGATTCGCGCGGCTTCATCCGCGGTGATGCCACCCGCCACCGGCGTACCGGTGCCCATGCAAATCGCGGCATCCATACTGTCGACATCGAAGGAGACATAGAGGATGTCGGCGTCGCACAGATGGTCGAGGCAGGCCTGCGCAACCGCCTCGGGCCCGAGACGTCGAATGTCCGACGTGCGAAAGATCGGGATGCTGAATTGCGCGATGGCAGCGTCCTCGGCAGGCTCGGTGTCGCGCACGCTCACATACACCAGATCATGCAGATCGAGGTTCGCCTTGCCTTGGCGCCCAAGCGCCTTGCAGGCTTCCCAGTGCGCCAGCGTGACGGCATCAAGCGAATTGACCGCATTCGCATCGTTATCAAAACGCCCGGCAATCGCGATCGGCATGCCGTGCATATTTCCGGACAGCGATGTATGGGGTGAGTGAATGTCGGCATGGGCGTCGATCCAGACCACGCCTAGTCGTTTGTCGGGAAACGCCTTCGCGATGCCGGCGATCGTGCCTGCGGCGCTTGAATGATCGCCAGCCAGCACCACCGGAAACTCGTGCTGCTGCAGTGTCTCGCAGACCAGCGCGCTGGTCTGTTCGAGCAGCGTGCTGATGGCATCGATATTGCGCGCATGAGGCGTCGTGCTGTCACGGCCCTGTTGTCGGCCGCGCAGGGCAGTCCTGCGGCTGGCCAGCGCGCGTTGCAGGGTGCTTTCTCGCAGCAGGTCGATACCGCCACTTGCGCCGGCACGCCCTGCGCCAAGGTCCGAGTCGACTTCGACCAGAGCGATGCGCGGAATGCGCGCGGCCAGCGCATAGCGGCCCAGCAGTTTGCGAAAGCGTCGGATGCCGGCGATCGTGAGCTGCAGGTGGCCTGTCGAGTGCTGCATCGCCATGAAGTCATCGAAGCTGACCATCCCGTCGCCGTCGGTGTCCTGACTTCTGATCAGGACGTCAAGCGCAGTCTCGTTCAAGTCCGGATCGAGGCAGCGCGCGAGCGTGAGCATTTCATCGCAGGAGACGAGGCCGTCGCCGGAGGTGTCGAGCAGCGAAAAGAGCTGCCGCAATTCGCGATCCAGATCGAAGTCGCTGCGCTGGCACAGCCAGTCGATGAAGGCCGATTGGGAGATATCGCCTGCGGTGTCGACGGCGTCGAGCAGTTTCTGGCGATCCTGCCGGCTCAGCCCAAGGCCGAGGACTTGCAGCGCTTCGTCGGTCTGCTGTCGGTTCAGCCGACCGTTGCCCTGCACATCGAACATTCGATACAGGGCGCTGTATTCGTCGAGTTGTCGGGTTGAGACCCTTGCTGCGCGTGGAATCGATTGGTTCATGGCGCGGCTCAGATCAGCGGGTACCGCGCGCCGGCTCCCAGAGATCGATGGCGTAGTGCAGCCCGGTGCGACTCACCGCAGGGGCGGTGCTGATGCGAGTCCAGTTCATCGTGTCGAGCGCAGGGAAGAAAGCGTCGCCGTCGACCTCGATATCGACTTCAGTCAGGATGATACGGTCGGCCAGCGGCAAAGCCTGCGAATAAAGCTGGGCTCCGCCCACGATGAAGACCTCGCTCGCACCCTGGCACAGGGCGATCGCTTCATCGAGCGAGCCGGCACGCTCGCAGCCCTCGTGCGACCACTGCGGATTGCGGGTGACGACGATCGTGCGCCGCCCGGGCAGGGGCCGCCCGATCGAATCGAAGGTCAGCCGCCCCATGATCATCGGATGCCCGATGGTTGTCGCCTTGAAGTGCTGCAGGTCTTCGGGCAGATGCCAGGCCATGGCATTGTTGCGGCCGATCGCGCCGTTGCGGGCACGGGCGACCACGATGGTCAGGCGCGGCATTGCGCTGGCCATGGCAGTCTCAGATCGCAACCGGCGCCTTGATATGCGGATGCGACTGATAGCCGGTGATTGCGATGTCGTCGTAGTGATAATCGAAGATCGAGGCCGGGCGGCGCTTGAATTCGAGGCGCGGCAGCGCATAAGGCTCGCGGGCGAGTTGCTCGCGCGCCTGATCGAGGTGGTTCAGATAGAGGTGGCAGTCGCCGCCGGTCCAGACGAAGTCGCCTGGCTTCAAGCCGCACTGATGCGCCACCATTTCGGTCAGCAGCGCATACGAGGCAATGTTGAAGGGCACGCCCAGAAAGATGTCGGCGCTGCGCTGATAGAGCTGACACGACAGCTTGCCGCCGGCGACATAGAACTGAAACAGCGCATGGCAGGGCGCAAGCGCCATCTTCGGAATCTCGGCCACATTCCAGGCCGAGATGATCAGACGACGCGAATCGGGGTCGCGCTTGAGGCGCTCCATCAGCTCGCTGATCTGGTCGATATGAGTGCCCTCGGGCGTGGGCCATGAGCGCCACTGGTGGCCATAGACCGGGCCGAGCTCGCCGTCGGCATCGGCCCACTCATCCCAGATCGAGACACCGTTGTCGCGCAGATAGGCGACATTGGTCGAGCCCGACAGAAACCACAGCAACTCGTGCACGATCGATTTGAGATGCAGCTTCTTGGTGGTCACCATCGGAAAGCCCTGCGCCAGGTCGAAGCGCATCTGCCAGCCGAAGACCGAGCGGGTGCCGGTGCCGGTGCGATCGGCTTTCTGGACACCATGATCGAGAACATGTCGCATCAGATCGAGATAGGGACGCATGGTTGGCTTTCGTTTGAAGTGAGGTCGATGACGGTGTCCGTACTTGACGATCAGGGTTGCGACTGCTGCCCCGGCATCGGCGCGTTCATCATCACCGGTGGAATCACGGCGCCAAGCGGCGCGTTGCCCTGCGGGATCGGTACGCCCGCGCCCGGCATGCCGGGCGGCGGTGGCGGCGGCTCGGGCTGCGCGGCGGCGGCGCCTGCCGGCGGCAAGGGGCGATTGGAGGCATCCGGCTGGCCTTGAGGGCCTGGTGTCATCGGCGCGCCGCTGCCGGGCAGTGTCTGCATGCCCGTGCCGTTGGGCGCAGGGGTGGGCGGCGCGCTGTTGAGCACGGCGAGTGAGGATCGGGCGGGCGTCGGCAGTTTGACCGCCTCGCCACGCCGATCGAGCGTGACGCTGTCGGCGCTGATGGCGGTCACTTTCAGGCCGTCGGCGACGGTTTCGCCGATACCGAAGGGTTTGGCCGGCTTGCCGTCAACGGCCAGCAGCGCGACCGCATTCGGGCCGCCGGCAAGCACGCCGGACACCTGAACGTTGGAAGGCGCCTGAGTCGCGGTGGCGGTCGTGGCCTGCGGCGTGGCACCAAAGAGGCTGCCGGCCGGACCGAGGCTGGTCGGGGGTTGCGCCTGGCCGATGGCGCTGGCGGGCGCGATCGGGGCATGCGGACTGAGCAGATCGAGCGCCCAGGACGCAATGACGCCGCACAGCCCAGCAAAGAGCAGCACCGAGACAAGCCTGGCCACAGGAAGACGGATACGCATGGTCGAAACCGGCCGATCATTGACGGGCTGCTCAGGGATGAGACGCAGGACCCGCTGCTATCATAGACGACCGGCCAACAGAGCCCTCCCGTCAGGCTGACGCAGTCGGCAAGTCCGCGCTTGGCGGTATCAACCCCTCAGTAATCGATCAGTTTATGGGCAGGATATCGATGGTCATGCAAAAACCCCTCGGGCACGGTCGGCGCGCACTCAGACAGATGGGCTTCACGCTCATCGAACTGATGGTCGTGATCATGATTCTCGGTGTGCTCGCGGCGCTGGTCGTGCCCCGCGTCATGAACCGTCCGGATGAGGCCCGCGTGGTGGCCGCGCGCCAGGACATCGCCCAGGTGATGCAGGCGCTCAAGCTCTATCGCCTCGACAATTCGCGTTATCCCACCACCGAGCAGGGCCTGCAGGCGCTGGTTGTGCGACCCACCGGCGGTCCGCTGCCGACCAACTGGAAGTCGTATCTCGAAAAGCTGCCGAACGACCCGTGGGGGCGTCCCTATCAATACCTGAGCCCCGGCGTGCGCGGCGAAATCGACGTCTTCAGTCTGGGCGCCGACGGTCAGGCCGGCGGCACCGGTGTCGAGGCCGACATCGGTTCGTGGGACCTCTGATCCGGCATCCGGAATCGATCGAACGACTGCGGTGCCCGATGGCTCCGGGGTCGTCACCTTCTGACAGCCTGTCTGGCGCGCCGATCCTGGCCGGTCCGGGCTCGCGAGTCACCATCGGACAGCGCGGCTTCACCCTGATCGAACTGCTGGTCGTGCTGATCGTCGCGGCGGTCATCACCGGCATGGTCACCATGTCGGGATCGCCAAGCCCCGACCGGGTGCTGCGTCAGGATGCCGAGCGGCTCGCGCTGCTGCTGTCGCTGGCCCGTGAGGAGGCGCAGGTGCGGGGCGCGCCGATCCGCTTCGAGAGCGATTCGAGCGGCTATCGCTTCGTGATCTTTCGCGACCGGCAATGGCGCACGGTGGCTGACGACGGCGATCTGCGGCCACGGCCCTGGAGCACCGAAACCCGATTGCTGATCGAGCGGGCCGACGGCACCTCGTCGCTCGAGTTCGGGCGCGACATGGTCGAGGCGCCTTATCGGGTCAGGATGCAGCGACCGGGTGCGAGCGTCACGATCATCGCCAACGGACTGGGCAGCTTCGATGTCGTCGACTGAGCGCCTCATGCGGGCCGGGTGGCGCAGGCCGATCGGCGGCTTCACGCTGGTCGAGGTGCTGGTGGCCCTGACCATTGTTGCGGTGGCGCTGATGGCCTCATTGCGGGCGACCGGCTCGCTGGCCACCAGCGCCGGGGAGCTGCGCCAGCGCACGCTTGCGCAGTGGAGCGCCGAGAACCGGCTCGGGCGAATCCGGATCCAGGGGGAGTGGCCCGAGCAGGGCAAGCGCAGCTATGACTGCACGCAGGCCGATGTGGCGATGACCTGCGAGGAAGAAGTGTTCGTGACGCCCAATCCGCAGTTCAGGCGGGTCGAGGTGAGCGTGTTCCCGGTCGAGGGGCAGCGCGTGCGGCTGGCGCGGCTGGTCGGCTTTGCGACGAATCTGCCATGAGCCGACTCTTCGCTGGCGGTGATGCAAGGCAAGTGCGCGCGGGCAAGCGGCGGGGCCTGCGCGGCTTCACGCTGATCGAGCTGCTGATTGCGGCAACGCTGCTTGCGGTGCTGGCACTCCTGTCGTGGCGAGGGCTCGATACCGTGCTGACCTCGCGCGATCGGATCGCCAAGGCCTCCGATGAACTTCGCTTTCTGACGATCGCCTTTGCGCAGATGGATGAAGACCTGCGCAAGTCCTGGCCGGTGCGACTGCTCAAGTTGCCGGCGCCCTCGATTGCGTTTTCGGTCTCGGGCGAGCAGGCCGCCACCACGCTCGAGCTGCTGCGCGAGTCGACCGGGGCCCTGGAGCCGACCAAGATCCAGCGGGTGGCCTGGCGCCTGCGCGGGGATGTGCTGGAGCGAGGCTTCGGTCCGCTGGTGGTTTCGTCGGCGGCGCCGTCAATGAAGCCTGCCGGTGGCGACGCCGAGGCGGCGGGAGGGCTGGTCTGGCAGCCGGTGCTGGGGGGGGTGTCGGCGCTCAGGATGCAGGGCTGGGTGCAGGGGCAGGGCTGGGTGGTGGCC
>CAIVAS010000006.1 GCA_903903975.1 uncultured Burkholderiales bacterium | reverse complement strand
CATGGCGATCGAGGTGGCCAGTGCGGTGGCAAAAAAATTCAGTGCCAGACCGCAAAACCCCAGCAGCAGCACCGGTCTGCGCCCGAACCGGTCGGACAGTGCGCCGAGAATCGGTGCGCCGAAAAAGTTGGCTACACCGAAGGCAAACGAGACGATGCCCAGCCAGTACGCCTGGTCGGCCGGGCCTTCAGTGAAACTGCCGATGAAGCCCGGCAACACCGGCACGATGATGCCGATCGAGATCATGTCGATCAGGACCGTGAGCATGATGAAGCCCATGGCAGGCGCGCGAGGGGCTTTGTCGGGCAGGGCGGGCGGAGAGAGAGCTGACATGGTTTGGCCCGAGGATAACAGGCCGACCGATCAGCCTTCCAGGCGCCCTTCTGACAGCCGGACTTCCCGTTTCTGAGTCATTTCGAGGCCGACAAGACCATTGCATCGTTGGGGTTGTCTTGGGCAAGCTTGATGCAACAGGTTGCAATGGCAGGCTTTGTGATGCCGATGCGAAGGAGCACCGTTCAATGAAAGCCATCTGGAAAGACACCGTGATTGCGCAAAGCAATGACACGGTGGTGGTTGAGGGCAACCACTATTTTCCGGCGCAGTCGCTGCGTCAGGACCTGATTTCGCCGAGCAACACGCACACCACCTGCGGCTGGAAGGGGCTGGCGAGCTACTACACCCTGACGGTCGAGGGCGAGTCGAACCCCGACGCGGTCTGGTTTTACGCGGAGCCGAAAGAAGCTGCGCGTGAGATCAAGGGTCGGGTGGCGTTCTGGAAGGGCGTCAAGGTCGTTGCCGACTGACCGCCGATGATCAGATCGAATCCGTCCGGGCTTGGCGCTCGCTATCAGGCGGTCCGCCGTCACTCGCTTGCGCTGGCCGCCTCGCTCTCGCCTGAAGACCAGTGCGTCCAGTCGATGCCCGATGCGAGCCCGGTCAAATGGCATCTGGCGCATACCACCTGGTTTTTCGAGACCATGTTGCTGAGCGCCCATGTTGCCGGGTATCGGCGCTTCGATGAGCAGTTTGCGACGCTGTTCAATTCCTACTACGAGGCGCTCGGCCCGCGCTATCCGCGACCGCACCGAGGGCTGCTGACCCGTCCCGACATCCGGCGAGTCCATGCCTATCGGGCGGCGGTCGACGAGGCGATGGCTGGGTTTCTGGCGCGGCTCGATGCAGGCGAAAACGCCGACCTCCTGGCGCTGGTCGAACTCGGCATGAATCACGAGCAGCAGCATCAGGAACTGATGCTCACCGACATCCTGCATCTGATGTCCTGCAATCCGATGCTGCCGGCGGTGCGCGAAGGCCTGCCTCCGAAGGCGCAGGCAGTCGCCGGCGGCTGGCATGATTACGATGCGGTTCAGGCTGAGGTTGGCCATGGCGCAGCGGGTTTTTGCTTCGACAACGAGACGCCACCGCACCGGGTATTGCTGCAACCCTATTCGCTGGCAAACCGGCTGGTGACCAATGCCGAGTACCAGGCCTTCATCGACGATCGTGGGTATCAGACACCGTCCTTGTGGTTGTCCGAGGGCTGGGCGATGGTGCAGTCGCAGGGCTGGCAAGCGCCGCTTTACTGGCTCGACGACCAGCGTGAATTCAGCCTGTATGGCGCACATCTGAGGCAGGCTGATCAGCCGGTGCGCCACCTGAGCTTTCATGAGTCGGTGGCCTATGCCGAATGGGCGCAAGCGCGCCTGCCGACCGAATTCGAATGGGAGTCGGCCGTGGCGGGAGCAAGGCCCCCTGAGCAGGCCTTTGGCGAAGTCTGGCAATGGACACGCTCGTCCTACGATCCCTATCCGCGATTTCGCGCCCCTGCCGGCGCGGTTGGCGAATACAACGGCAAGTTCATGGTGGGTCAGATCGTCTTGCGCGGCAGCAGCCTGGCGACACCGCCTGGCCATCACCGCGCGACCTATCGCAATTTCTTTGCGCCGGCCTCGCGCTGGCAGTTCATGGGTTTGCGTCTGGCACGCGATTTATGAACGAGTTCGCGCGCGCACTGCAAGAAGGTTTGGGTCGGCAACCGCGGGCAATTTCGCCCAAATGGTTCTACGACGAGGCGGGCTCGGTGCTCTTCGAGCGGATCTGCGAGTTGCCCGAGTATTACCCGACTCGGGTCGAATTCGCGCTGCTGCAGCGTCATGCCGGCGAGATTGCCGATCTGATCGGGCCTGGGCTCGATCTCGTCGAATTCGGCGCAGGCGCCACCCGCAAGGTGAAAATCTTGCTGTCGGCACTGGATTCGCCTGCGCGTTTCGTGCCGGTTGATATTTCGGGCGAGCATCTTCTCGGGGCGGTCGAGCGTCTGCGCGACGATTACGCTGGCCTGATTGTCGAGCCCCTTGTGGCCGATTTCACCGCCGACATGGTGTTGCCTGCAGCGATCGGCCCGCGAGCCGGTTTTTTTCCGGGCAGTTCAATCGGCAACTTCGAGCCGGCCATGGCGCGCACACTTTTGCAGCGTTTTGATCGACTGCTCGATGGCGGATGGCTGCTGATTGGCGTCGATCTGGTTAAGGACCCGCAACGGCTGCATGCCGCCTACAACGATGCCGCAGGCGTGACCGCAGCGTTCAACCTGAATCTCTGGGTGCGTGCCAATCGTGAAGCGGATGCCGATTTCGTGATCAACGACTGGATGCATTCGGCCTTCTACAATCCGCCGCTCCATCGCATCGAGATGCATCTGGTCAGTCGCCTGCGACAACGCGTCAGCATTGGTCATGAGGTGATCGAGTTTGCCGAGGGCGACAGCGTGCACACCGAGAACTCCTACAAATATACGGTCGAGGGCTTCCAGGAATTGGCGCGGCAAGCCGGATGGCAGCCGCGGGCGGTCTGGACCGATGCGCAAAGATGTTTTTCGATGCACCTGCTTCGAGGTGGTCCGGCGCGCTGAAAAATTGCTTTTCCGATGTTCCCGCCACACACCACGCCTCTTCGTGCGCGACACATCGGGTGCAGCATGAGTTTCATGAGGCGATGGTAGGATCGCCGCCATACCAGCCAATCCTCAAAGCCATGCCGACCAACATCACTCCCTCGCCAACCCTGCGTCGTCGCTCCTTCGGGAGGTTCTTCATTGGAGCGATCGTCGCCCTGCTTGCCCTGGCGGCGCTCTGGATGGTGATCGCCTGGAACTGGAATTATTCCGAAGGCGAGCGGGCCGGTTGGGTGCAGAAGTTTTCGAAAAAAGGATGGGTGTGCAAGACCTGGGAGGGCGAGATCGCACTGGTCTCGATGCCGGGTGCGATCCCCGAGAAGTTCGAGTTCACGGTGCTTGATGACGCGGTTGCCGAGAAGATCAATCGCCATATGGGGCAGCGCGTCGCACTGTCTTACTCGCAGAAGGTGGGGCTGCCGACCAGCTGTTTCGGTGAGACCCGCTATTACGTGACAGCAGTGGTGCCGGTCAACGAACTGCAGAACTACCCCGGGGTGATCCCCGCGCCGGCGAATCCGGCGCCTGCCCCGGCTGCTGCGCCTGCTGCCCCCGCGCCGATGCCGGCGCAACCGCCTGCGGTCACGACCACGCCCGGCCTGCCGTCGGCGCCTGCGCCGATGCCCGCCCCGTCTGTCGCGCCTGTGGCGCCCGCCACAACAGCGGGCAGCATCGATGCGGCACAGCCGGCGACAAAACCCTGAGAATGCTGGGGGGCTGTCGGCTGACAGCGATTGATGATCCGGACTGGCAGCGCAAGACCATGATGCATGCAAGAGCCTTAATCGCCGCATTCAGTATTTCCCTTGTTTTGGCGCTTGGCGTGCATGACGCGGCTGCCCAGCCGCTCGCAGTCGCTCCGCCGGCGAGCCCGTCGACGGCTGCCGGGCCACCGTTAAAGCGCATGCCACCGGTCTATCCCACCAACCGCCCGCGCATCGGCCTGGCCTTGTCGGGCGGCGGGGCGCGAGGTTTTGCGCATGTGGGCGTTTTGCGCGCACTCGAAACCATGCACATCCCGGTCGACTGCATCGCCGGCACCAGTGCAGGGTCGGCTGTGGCGGCCGCCTATGCCAGTGGTTTGACGCCGGATGAGATTGAAAAATTCCTGAAGTCGGCCGACTGGGATCGCGACATGTTCGACGATCTGCCGCCGCGCAAGGACCTGTCGACCCGACGCAAGTCCGAAGAAAAATCCTACATGTTCGATGTCACGGTCGGGCTGCGCGACGGCTCGATCATGCTGCCACCGGGTCTGATCTCGGGCCAGAAAATCGAGCTCTTCCTGCACTCAATGCTGGGTGAGAGCGGCATTTTCGAGTCATTCGATCAGTTGGCGATCCCCTTTCGCGCGATGGCGACCGACCTTGAGGCCGGCGAGCTGGTGGTTCAGGACCACGGCAGTCTGGTGACCGCGGTTCGCGCCAGCATGGCAGTCCCGTCCGCGTTTGCGCCAGTGCAAAGCGAGGGCAAGCTGCTGGTCGACGGCGGCCTGACCCGCAATATGCCGGTCGATATCGTTCGCAAGATGTGCGCCGATGTCGTGATCGCGGTCGATATCGGCAGCCCGCTGGCCACCCGTCAGGAACTCTCCAATCCCTTCGGTATTGGTGGCCAGATGATCAGCATCCTGATGGAGCGCAATATGCGCGACTCGCGGGCCGAGATCAGGCCTGGCATCGACGTGCTGGTGCGGCCTGAACTCGGTGATATCAGTGCGGCCAATTTCACCCGCGGCATTGAAGGCATACCGGCCGGTGAAGCAGCCATGCTGGCTGCACGCGGCGATCTGTCCCGGATGATTCTTTCTGAGACCGACTATTCCGCCTGGCAGGCAGCCCGCGCTGACCGAGCTCGCGTTGACAACAGCTATGGATCGGTGCGCATTGTTGGTGTGACTCCGGCGGTCGAGCGTCTGCTGCTCGATCAGGCGGCCGTCCCGGCCTCGGGTGAGCTCGACCCGATCCGCATGCAGACCGTGATCAATCGCTGGAACGCCAATGCCGATTTCGATCGCATCGGGTATTCCCTGCAGCCCGGTAATCCGTCGCAGGTGCTCCAGATCAGCGTCATCGAGCGAGCCTGGGGACCTGACTATCTGCATTTCGGCATGAACGCTTCGGCCGACTCCGGCAACACCAGCATGTTCAATGTCATGGCCGGATTCCGTCGTCCCAATGCCAACGGCTATGGCGGTGAGTTCAAGGCCGAAGGTCAGATCGGAACGACCAACCGCGGCTTCCTCGAGTTCTTCCAGCCCTTCGATTACGGCAGCTTCAATCTCTTTGTCGCGCCGCAGTTGTTGGCCGAGAAGCTGCCGATCTGGATTTTTGTCGGCAATACCAACGTCGCCCAGTACGCAGTCGTGACCGAGCAGGCCGGGTTGGATTTCGGTATTCAAGGATTGCTGGGTGAGGCCCGTCTGGGTGTTTTCGGCGGCCTGCGAAAGCAGGTGCCGGTCACGGGCGCGGTCGGTGATCCGTCGATCAACACCAATTTCGTTGCGTCCCAGGCGTCAGTCACGATCGACCAGCTCGATGCGACCGACTTTCCGCGGCATGGTTATCGCTTCAATACCAGCTATCGCCTGGAGCAGGACTATACGCAGGAGACCTCCAAGGAATACCTGACGCGGCTGGTGCAGGCCAATGCCAAGTGGGTCGGCAGCGCAGGCAACCACACGATTGCCGGTTCGGTTCGAGCGGGTGAGGCCTACGGCAACATTGCCCTCAATCAGGCTTTCAGCCTTGGCGGATTCATGAATCTGTCGGGTTTTCAGATCAACCAATCACTCGGCACCTCGCTGCGCTATGGCAGCCTGAGCTATCAGTATCAGCTGCTCACGCTGCCGCAGCCCTTGGGCCGCGGTGTGTATGCCGGCATGGCGCTCGAAGGTGCGACGATGTCGGGCGGGCAAATCCTGGGCTCGAACACGCACGGCTGGGTGCCTGGCGCCACGCTCTTTCTGGGCGCCAATACCGCGATCGGCCCGGTCTATGCGGGTTACGGCTATGCGAACCCCAGCGGCATGCCGGGCAGCCGGCTCTGGTACATCTTTCTGGGGCGTCCGGTCTATTGAGAGTCGGGCGCAGAACTGGCGTGGAGCGGGCAGCCCTGCGGCTTAGGCAACCCGTTGAAGGCAGGCTGACTGAAGCAGGTATCCTTGCCCCCCATGAATCTCGACTTTCGCGCCACCGATATCCTCGCCCTGCATGACGCCTGCCTGGCGCGCGCCGACTGGCCCTCGCCCGCCGACGCGGCTGGCATGTCGCCTGCGATGCGCGAGATCGCCGGCACGATGCCGGCAGGGCCGCTGGCGCAGGCCTGGTCGTGGGTGCTGGTCAATCATCACTTCAACTGTTCGCTCTGGAACGAGGAAGACCTTGCCCGCCGCACTCAGGCGGGTGATGCCGAGATTGCCGGCAACAAGCGCAACATCGATCGCTTCAATCAGGCGCGCAACGACGCGATGGAGCGCATCGACGACTCCCTGCTCAAGCTTGCCGCCGACTGGCCGCGTGAGGCATCAGCCCGGGCCGCCAGCGAGACCGCAGGCGCCATGATCGATCGACTGTCGATCCTGTCGCTCAAGGTGCACCACATGGGCCTGCAGACCACGCGCACCGATGTCGATCAGGCCCATCGTGACAACGCGATTGCGCGCCAGGCGACGCTGTCGCAGCAGCGCGCCGATCTCGCGGCCTGCTTCGATCGGCTGCTCGACGAGATGGCGGCCGGCACCGGCTTTTTCAGGATCTATCGCCAGTTCAAGATGTACAACGACCCGAGCCTGAATCCGGCGCTGGTTGCCGAGCGCCAGGGGCGCTCGGGCGGCTGAGCGAGCGGCTCAGGCTGCGGTGTCATGCGCGTGCTGGTCGTCAAGATGTCGTCGATGGGCGATGTGGTCCATGCCCAGCCGCTGGTGGCCGATCTTCATGCGCACATGCCGGGGCTGACCATCGACTGGGTCTGCGAGAAGCCTTTTGTCGCAATTCCCGCGATGAATCCGGGGGTCAGCAATGTCATCCCGATCTCGATGCGGGCATGGCGAAAAAATCTGGGTGATGCCAGCGCGAGAGCCGCGATCTCGGCGTTTTTCTTGCGGCTGCGCCAGACCCGCTACGACTGGGTGATCGACTGTCAGGGGCT
>CAIVAS010000005.1 GCA_903903975.1 uncultured Burkholderiales bacterium | reverse complement strand
TGTCTGGGCGGCAATGAATCGCGGCACGCTGGCAGGTCTGACTGACTCCGAGAAAGAAATCATGATGTCGTTGTTCGGCACCACGATCCTTCGAAAAAACGGAAGCGGCGATTCAGCAACGCTCGTGGCGGATACTTCTAACGGCTCGCTATTCAATATCTCCAACCTTGTGGGCAATCCCACCGATGACTCGGTGATGTTGAAGTTTTGGAAGTGCCCCGACACCGACCAGTGCTTGCAACCGGCGGAAGAACAAAGGGAGACGAAGACCTTCGGGAATCTCTTCTACAAGAAATCCATAGCCCTTCGCGACGCAATCAAGAATCGCCAACAGCCGAACTTGCAAGACTTGAGGCTCCTGAGCATGGGCACGAGCTTGCCGCTCATCAAGATCATCGAGTTGCGAGCAGTGACCAATCAAAACTTGTTGAACGACGAGATGCTGGAGGTCTGGTCGAAGGCGGCCGCTTGGGAGCTCGCAAGCCGATACGTCGAGGAGATCGCCGGCGATCTGAAAACGATGCTTGAAGCCGCAAAGGTTACAGATACATCGGCTTTGCGAGTCTCAGCAGTCAAAGATGTGCTCGCTAGCCTTGAGCGGACCAAGGCCGAGATGCGCAGCGAGCGTGCCGAGATCTACAACCAGGTCGCAAAAGTCGGTGCGTTGATCGGTCAGCTCGAGCACCTCGAGCGTGCCATGTACAGCAGCGTGTCCACCGATCTGGTGGCTAACGCGCGCTTCCCCCAATAAGCAGCGCGGACACGGGAGACAAGTCATGCACACAGTCTATGCATACTGGAATGCAGATCAGATCGCGTCTGTTTTGAACGCTGTCGCGATGATCATGGGCGGCGGCGACTATTCGACGCTGATGAAATCGGTCGCAATGGTGGCGCTATTGATCACCGTCGGGACGGGCGTGGTCAAACTGAGAGGCGAGGAAGTACTTGGGTACTTCATCGTGCTTGCGATGTTCTACGGCATCTGTTTCGTGCCAAAAACAACCGTCAATGTTCATGACGTTAGGGCCAATACCGACTACCCGGTTGCCAACGTCCCCTTGGGCCTGGCGCTTTTTGCTTCCGAGACGAGTCATATCGGCAAATGGATGACAGAGTCTTTTGAGACCGCATTTACACCGGTCGATGAAGAGCGATTCTCCAAGACCGGTATGGCCTTCGGATCTCGTCTGATCGAGGAGCTGCAAAAGGTCCGCGCCGACCTGCCATCGCTCGAGGGCGAGATGGCGATGTTCGTTCGCAAGTGCGTGAATCCCGAGTTCATTGGGAACGCGAAAGTGCTCGATGACCTGGTCAAGTCCACAGACCTTTGGGGCTATATCGGCACGAATAACGGGTCGTCATCGTTCTCGCTCAATCCTGCGCGATCGACCTTCGTCAATAACGCTGCGCTGCCCTGCCCGGATGCGTACGCCGCCTTGACCGTCTTACTAGATGGGCAGACGAACAATCAGATTGGCGTCCTGGGGGCACGGGTCAACCCGGGCAATGCGATGGCCTCGACGGTGATCCTTACCCAAATCCCGGCGGTTGAGGCCGTGCTCCTCAACGTTTCACGCACAGCCCAGGACGCGGTTCGCCAATCGATCGTTGCCAACCTGCTTCGCGACTGCCGGGCCCAGCCCTTGTCGATGCAATCGGGCTGTGTGCAGTCCTCTGCTGCGGTTGCGATGGCTGAAGAATCCGCAAAGGTGTCTTATGCCGCGATGGCGAAGGTCGCAGCTGCGACGCTGCCTAAACTGCGCAACGCGATCGAGCTCATCACGATCGGCGTCTTTCCGGTTGTGTTCCTGCTGATCGTGATTGCAGGCGTGCAGGCGGGCATGGTGCTCAAGTCCTATGTGGCTGCGATGTTCTGGGTTCAGCTCTGGGCGCCGCTCTACGCGATCATCAACGCGATGGCGGTGAAATCAGACAAGGCCGATCTGCTTGGCATCGTTCACCTGGCTGGCGGAACAACGCTTGCGAACATGACTCGCTTGGGCAACGAAGCCCTATCCAACCAGTCGATCGCAGGCCTGCTCACGATCTCAGTGCCAGTTATCGCGCTGGCCTTGATCAAAGGCGGCGAGGTTGCGATGTCTGGCGTTGTCAGCTCGATCATGGGTCCTGCCCAGGGCGCGGCTCAGAAGGCCGGCGACTCGATCGGTCAGGGCAACATCACGGGCGGCAGTGTCACCTGGGGCAACGTCAACATGAGTGGAGTGAACACCGGCAATTGGAGTTCGAATAGTCGGTCCTGTGAGCTTCCCTTTGATTTTCGGA
>CAIVAS010000004.1 GCA_903903975.1 uncultured Burkholderiales bacterium | reverse complement strand
GCCGAAACCGCGCTGTCGGCAAGCTTCACGCCGGCAGCACTCACTGGTCTGAGCATCGACGCGGGCGACATCAACGGTGACCTGCATGGCAGCTCTGAGTATCGGGCAGCCATGGTGGCAACGATGACCGCCCGGGCGGTTGCGCAAGCCACCGGTGGCTGAGCGGGTGTCGGCTTGAGCACTGCACCGGCCAGTGTCGAGGCGCTGCAGGCGCAGCTGGCCAGTGATGGCTATCTCGCCGATCGGCGCCTCGCAACCTCGCTTTTTCTGAGCCTGCGCCTCAATCGCCCTTTGTTTCTCGAAGGCGAAGCGGGTGTGGGCAAGACCGAGCTGGCCAAGGCGCTGGCCCATCTGCTGGGCGCGCCCCTGATCCGGCTGCAGTGCTACGAGGGCCTGGATGTCTCGCAGGCGGCCTATGAATGGAACGTCGGCCGACAACTGCTGCACATCCGCCTGGCCGAGGCGGGTGGCGCAGGCGGGCAGGCGAGCGCCGAACAGGCGCTCTTTTCCCGCGAGATGCTGCTTGAGCGACCGCTGCTGGCGGCCCTGTCGTCGCCACAACCGGCGGTACTGCTGATCGACGAACTCGACCGCGCCGATGAGCCCTTCGAAGCCTTCCTGCTCGAAGTGCTTTCCGACTGGCAGATCACGATTCCCGAACTCGGTACGGTCAAGGCGCGGCATATCCCGCATGTGATCATCACCTCCAATCGCACGCGCGAGATCCATGACGCGCTCAAGCGTCGGTGCCTTTATCACTGGGTGGAGTTTCCCGACCTCGAACGCGAATTCGAGATCGTGCGCAGCAAAGTCCCGCAAGCACCCGAAGCGCTGTCGCGTCAGGTGGTCGCCACTGTTCAGCGCATGCGCAGCATGGATCTTTTCAAATCGCCGGGCATTGCCGAGACCATCGACTGGGTCAATGCCCTGGTCGCGCTCGACAAGATCAGCCTCGACCCGGATACCGTGGCCGACACGCTCGGTGTACTGCTGAAATATCAGGAAGACATCGGTCGCGTCGAAGGCGACGAGATTCAGCGTCTGCTGCGTGAAGCGGCAGCGGCAAGCCGCCCCGACTGACACGGGCTCGCCGTCGATGTCAGACGCCCGCTTGCCGGCAGCCGCACCAGAACCGCGATCGGTTCGACAAGGTTCGCCGCTTGAGTCCGACCAGTCGACCGGAATGTTTGCCCGCAATCTGGTGAATTTTTCGCGACTGCTGAGGGCCTCGGGCATTCCGGTCGGTCTTGACCGCACGCTTGCCGCCATGCGTGCGATCGAGGCGGTCGGCATGTCGCGACGCGACGATGTGCATGCAGCGCTCTCGTCGGTGCTGCTCAGCCGCCGTGACCAGCAGGCCATCTTCGATGCCGCCTTCGATACCTTCTGGCGCGACCCGAAGATGCTCGAACGCATGATGGCCGCGCTGCTGCCCAAGATCTCCGGGCGAGGCGACGCCATGGCGCAGCCCAAGCGCCCGGCCCGGCTCGAACAGGCCCTGTCGGCCACCTCCAAGCCCAAGCCTCCCCCGCCTGCCCAGCAAGAAGGCGACGAACATCAGATCGATGCCCTGCTCACCTGGTCGGATCGCGAGCGCCTGCAGGAGCGCGACTTCGACTCGATGACCATCGCCGAATTCGATGCCGCCTGCCGCCTGGTCCGCGAGATCCGGCTGCCGATCGACCCGATCGTCACTCGCCGATATCGGCCGGGAGCCCGCGGGCGCATCGATCTGCGCGGCACCCTGCGACAGACCGCGCGCGACCCGCTTTGTGCCAGCGTCGCCCGACGGACACGTGCGCTTCGCCCGCCGCCGGTCGTGGTGCTGATCGATGTCTCGGGATCGATGGATCGCTACGCCCGGATCCTGCTGCATTTCGCCCATGCGCTGATGCAGGGCAAGGCCCGTGTGACGGTCTTTGCCTTCGGCACTCGCCTGACCGACATCACCCGCGCACTGCGCCATCGCGATCCCGACGAAGCGGTGGCCGCCGCCTCACATGCGGTCAGCGACTGGAGCGGCGGCACCCGCATCGGTCCGTGTCTGGACGAGTTCACCCGACGCTGGGCACGCCGTGTGCTGACCGGCAATGCGGCCCTGTTGCTGGTCACCGATGGCCTCGATCGCGCCGAAGACGGCAGCCTCGGCGCGGCGGCTGCGCGGCTGGGCCGCTTTACGCGGCAGTTCATCTGGCTCAACCCCCTGCTACGCTATGAAGGATTCGAACCCCGGGCCTCGGGCGTCAAAGCGCTGTTGCCGCATGTCGACCGGCACCTGCCGGTCCATTCGCTCAACAGCCTCGAAGACCTGGCACGAGCCATCCGAAGCGGCAGCAGCGCGACACACAAACCGATCCACTGACCGATGCATTCCTCTGTCGCCGGGCTTTCAAACATCGCACCAACTGGAGAATTTCGACCATGCAAATGACCGGACAACGCCTCTTGCCAGTTCCGCGCCAACAGGCGTGGGACGCGCTCAACGACCCCGAAATGCTCAAGGCCTGCATTCCGGGTTGCGATTCGATCGTGCAGACCGACCCCAATACTTTCGAAGTGCTGATGGCAGCCCGTATCGGCCCGGTCTCAGCCCGCTTCAAGGGGCGACTGACCCAGAGCGACGTGATCGAGCCCGAGTCCTACACGCTCGCCTTCGACGGCCAGGGCGGCGTTGCCGGCTTCGGCAAAGGGACGGCCGCAGTGCGTCTGACGCCGGTCGACGGCGGCACGATGCTCGACTACGAAGCCAATGCGCAGGTGGGCGGCAAGATTGCCCAGATCGGCTCGCGTCTGGTCGATGCGGCCGCTGCCAAGATCGCCGACGAGTTCTTCAAGACCTTCGAGACCAAACTGACCGAGACCGCCACCGCCGACGCGGCAAGCCTGGCGCAGGCTGGCGCCGGCCAGTCCGATTCGGCCGCAGCCTCGACAGCGCACGGGACTGCCGATGCGCACCATGATCATTCGCACGGCGCCGATGCGCATCACGCCGGCCACGCGCCGGCTGCGCCGTCCACCGGATCGGACACGCGCGGCTGGCAGATCGGCTTTATCGTGCTCATTGCCGCGGCCGCATTGATCGCCTATCTGGTGCGCTGAGCGACTGCGCAAGCACCCCCACCGGGGACCCTTCAACGCTTTAATCGGACCCGACCCTCAATGGACAGCCTCGATCTGCAAGTGCTCGCACAGGCCCGCGACTGGGTCAAAGCCGGCCATCCTGCCTGGCTGGTCACCGTCGGTCAGACCTGGGGGTCGGCACCTCGCCCGCCCGGCTCGCTGCTGTGCGTGCGCGATGACGGGCAGGTGGTCGGCTCGGTATCGGGCGGCTGCGTCGAGGACGACCTGATCGACCGGGTCCGCAAGGGCGAGCATGTGAAGGTCCCGACCCGTGTCACCTACGGCATCTCGCAGGAAGAGGCGGCGCGATTCGGGCTGCCCTGCGGCGGCACGCTGCTGCTGGTGCAGGAGCCGCTGGTCGATATCACCTGGATCGACGAATTGCTCGAGCGCACCGCCAGGCATGAGCTGATCGCACGACGCGTTGATCTGGCGAGCGGGGCGGTGAGCCTGGCTGCGGCGCAACGCGGGCAGAGCTTCTCGCTCGATGAAGGCGTGATGCACCAGATCTTCGGGCCGCGCTGGCGGATGCTGGTGATCGGCGCGGGACAGCTCTCGCGGGTGCTGGCGCAGATGGCGCTTGCCCTCGACTTCGAGGTGATCGTGTGCGATCCGCGCGAGGAATATCACCTGAGCTGGGACATCCCCGGCACCACCTTCACCCGCGACATGCCCGACGACGCGGTGCTCGCACTGCAGCTCGATGCCCACAGCGCGGTGGTCGCAGTGACTCACGACCCGAAGCTCGACGACATGGTGCTGATGGAGGCGCTCAGATCGGCGTGCTTTTATGTCGGCGCGCTCGGCTCGCGCGGCAACACCGCCAAGCGCAAGGAGCGTCTGAAGCTCTTCGATCTGAGCGATGCGCAGCTCGACCGTCTGCATGGACCGATCGGCCTGGACATCGGCAGTCGCACACCGGCCGAGATTGCGGTATCGATCCTGGCCGAGATCATCGCGGTCAAGAATGGCGTGGCGCTGCGACAAAAGAAGCCCGCCCTCGACGACCCTGCCAATGCACAGGTCTGCGCCACCCTCGACGCGGCCGGTTGACGCAGGTCAAAGCAATAGGGGTGGCCAGCCTCGACGATCAGTCATTGAGGCTGAAAATCGACACCCGCCATGCAGGATCACCTGCGGTCTGCGGCCACGCTTGGCTCGAGCAGGCACGACCCCACTGAAACCGAAGCGCTGCTGGCCCTGAGCCGGCTTGATGCCCTCCAGGCCTGCGCATCGGTCGGATCGTCGGTCGAAGGCCTCACGGATCTCGAAGCCTCCGCGCGCCTGAAACGCTACGGGCCGAATCTGCTGTCGCGAGAGCAGCAGGCTTCGATCGGCAAGGTGTTGTGGCAGCACGCCCGCAACCCGCTCAATGCGCTGCTGATCGTGCTGGCCGGCGTGTCGTATGCCAGCGGCGACAGCAAGTCGAGTGTGATCGTCATGGTGATGGTGGTGCTGGCCATCGTCACCTCCTTCGTGCAGGAGCATCGTTCGAACACCGCGGCGGCCAGGCTGCGCTCGTTGGTCAAGACCACCGCGAGCGTGCGCCGCAGCGGCGCATCAACCGATGGCGCATTCGCCGAACTGCCGATCGAAACCCTGGTCCCGGGCGACATCGTCAGCCTGTCGGCAGGCGACATGATTCCGGGCGATCTGCGCCTGATCGACGCGAAAGATCTCTTCGTCAATCAGTCGGTGCTGACCGGCGAATCGATCCCGCAGGAGCGGTTTTCGCAGGCAGCGCAGCCGACCGGCGCCGACCCCTTCGAGCTGCCGAATATCGGCTTCATGGGAGCAAACGTGGTCAGCGGCTACGGCACCGGTCTGATCATTCGCACCGGTGGCAACACCTTCTTCGGCGCGCTGTCCGAGCAGGTTGCAGGCGATCGGCCGACCACCGCCTTTGACACCGGCATCGCGCGCTTTACCTGGATGATGATCGGCTTCATCACGGTCATGGCACCCGCGGTTTTTCTGATCAACGGGCTGACCAAGCACGACTGGCTGCAAGCCTTCATGTTTGCGGTCGCGGTCGCGGTGGGCCTCACGCCCGAGCTTTTGCCGATGATCGTGACCGTGAATCTGGCCAAGGGCGCACTCGCAATGTCGCGCGCCAAGGTGATCGTCAAGCACCTGGGGGCGATCCAGAACCTCGGCGCCATGAATATCCTGTGCACCGACAAGACCGGCACCCTCACCCAGGACCGCATCATTCTCAAGCGCCACATTGATCTGCATGGCGAGGAGTCGGAGCGCGTCCTGCAATATGCCTGGCTCAACAGCCACTACCAGTCGGGCCTGAAAAACCTGCTCGATGTGGCGGTGCTCGAGCATGTCGAGTTTCATGAGACGCACGGCATCGGCGCCGGCTATGCCAAGGTCGACGAGATACCCTTCGACTTTTCACGCAGACGGCTGTCGGTGGTCATCTCGACACCCGAAGGCGCGCATGTGCTGATCTGCAAGGGTGCGGTCGAGGAGATGTTTTCGGTCTGCACACGCTATGAAAGCGACGGCAAGACCCGCCCCCTCGATGCCTCCCATTTCGATGCCGCACAGGCACAGACCCGTGCCCTCAATCAGGACGGCTTTCGGGTGGTCGCGCTCGCGTTCAAGGACGTCCCGCAGACCAAAGACGCCTACTCGGTCGCCGATGAAAGCGAACTCACATTACTGGGCTTCATCGCCTTTCTCGATCCACCCAAGGACAGCGCGCGACAGGCCCTGTCGGCGCTCGCCGACAAGGGCATCACCGTCAAGATCCTGACCGGCGACAACGAGATCGTGACCGCCAGGGTCTGCCGCGAGGTGGGACTGGAAACCGGCGCGATTGTCATGGGCGGCCAGATTGACGCCATGAGCGACGAGACCCTTGCCGAGATCGCCGAACACAGCAGCGTCTTTGCCAAGCTCACGCCCGCACACAAGGCGCGCATCGTCGGGGTTCTTCGGGCCCGACACCATGTGGTGGGGTTTCTGGGAGACGGCATCAACGACAGTCCGGCGCTCAAAGCCGCCGATGTCGGCATCTCGGTCGATACCGCCGTCGATATCGCCCGCGAAGCCGCCGACATCATCCTGCTCGAAAAGAGCCTGCTGGTGCTGCAGCAGGGCGTGATCGAGGGGCGACGTGTCTTTGCCAACATCACCAAATACATCCGCATGGGCGCAAGCTCGAACTTCGGCAATATGTTCAGCGTGCTGGGGGCCAGCATGATCCTGCCCTTCCTGCCGATGGCACCGATCCAGGTGCTGACGAACAATCTGCTCTATGACTTCTCGCAGTCGACCATTCCAACCGACAAGGTCGACGACGACGACATCCAGGCACCGCGCCAGTGGGACATCAGCGGCATCTTCCGCTTCATGGTCCTGATCGGGCCGATCAGTTCGATCTTTGATTACGCGACCTTCGCGATGATGCTGTTCGTCTTCGATGCCTGGGACGATCCGACACTCTTCCAGACCGGCTGGTTCGTCGAGTCGCTGCTGACCCAGACACTGATCATCCACATCATCCGAACCGCCAAACTGCCCTTCATCGAGAGCCGGGCAAGCGGTGCACTGCTGATCACCACGCTCGTGATCGCCGGCATCGGCGTCGCGCTGCCCTATACCGCGCTCGGTGCGGTGCTGGGCTTCAAGCCTTTGCCGCTGGCCTATTGGCCGCTGCTGGCGGTCATGCTGGTGCTTTATGCCGTGCTGACCCATCTGGCCAAGCGCTACTTCGTTCGCCGATGGGGAATGTAAGCTCTGAGCAGCGAGCCTAGGGAGCGGCCAGGCGCGAGGCGATCGATCGCTCGTCCATCGCGCTGGCTTTGACCATGGCGAAAACCTCGCAGCCCGGCTGCAATCGAAGCTCGTCAATCGCCTGTCGGGTGACCAGCGCCACCAGCCGGCCATTGCCGCGCAGCGCAATCTCGACCCGACCGATCGGCCCGGCATCGCGTCCGATGTCGCTGACCGCGCCGACCAGCACAGTGCGAAAGCTGACCGCCTGCGGGCGCTGCAAGGCCAGCGCAATGTCGGTCGCGCGCACCAAAAGCCGCGCAGTTGTACCGACCTTGCCGATCATGCCGGGCACGCTCAGCGACCCGGCCGGATGCGCGAACACCGTCAATCCATAGGCAGCGTCATGGGCCTGCACCAGCGCCTCGATCACCGAGACCGGCGCGAACCCGGCAGTCGATCCGCCCGCAAGACCGTCCCGATCAGCGCCATCAGCCTCTTCGGCACTCGCACCGCTCGCACCGCGATAGGTCCGGATCGGCGCCAGCACCTCGCCTGGCGGGCCGCTCGCCATCACTCGCCCCTCATCGAGCACCAGCACCTCGCGGGCGATGCGGGCGACCTCATCGATCGCATGGGAGACATAGACCAGCGGGCAGCGGGCCTCGTCACGCAGCCGTTCGATGTAGGGCATGATCTCGGCGCGCCGCTCGATATCAAGCGCCGACAGCGGCTCATCGAGCAGCAGCAGCCGCGGCTGCGACAACAGCGCGCGGCCGATCGTGACCCGCTGACGCTCGCCCCCCGACAGGCTGCCCGGACGACGATCGAGCAGATGACCGATGCCGAGCATCGACACCACGTCGTCGAAGAGACCGGCTGGTCCGGCAGCGGTGGCACTCAAGCCATAGCGCAAGTTGCCGCGGACATCGAGATGCGGAAACAGCAGCGCATCCTGAAAGACCATGCCGATACGGCGCCGGTGCGCCGGCACGAAGAGGCCGCGCTCGACATCGAGCAGGACCTCGCCATCAACCACGACTCGGCCCCGATCGGGCTTGAGCAGACCGGCCAATATCGCCAGCACCGTCGACTTGCCGGCACCCGAGCGGCCAAAGAGCGCGAGCGCCTGGCTGGCGCTGGCAAAGCGGCAGTCGAGGCGAAAGCCACCCCGGTCGATGAAGGCCTCGAACTCGATCACGACAGCCCCGAGACCCGGCGCCGCACGCGCCGCGCCAGCCATTCGGAGCCTGCCAGCGCCACGAAGGAAAGCAGCACCGAGACTGCGGTCAGGCGCAGCGCACCGGCATCGCCCCCCGGCGTTTGCGTGGCGTTGTAGAGCGCGGCCGACAGGGTCTGGGTCTCACCGGGAATATTGGCAACGAAGGTGATGGTCGCGCCGAATTCGCCCAGCGCCTTGGCGAAACACAGGACCGCGCCGGCCAGCACGCCAGGCAGGGCAAGCGGCAGGGTGACGGTGGCAAAGGCGCGCAGCGGCGAGGCGCCAAGCGTGGCGGCGGCCTTTTCAAGGCGCGGATCGATCGCCTCGATCGACAGCCGGATCGCGCGCACCATCAGCGGAAAGCCCATCACTGCGCAGGCGAGCGCCGCACCGGTCCAGCGAAACGAGAACACCAGACCGAGATGCGACTCGAGCCACTCGCCGAGCGGGCCACGTCGCCCGAAACCGATCAGCAGCAGATAGCCCACCACCACCGGCGGCAGCACCAGCGGCAGATGAACCAGGCTGTCGAGCAGCGACTTGCCGATGAAGCGGCCGCGCGCCAGCAGCAGCGCCACCGCCAGTGCCAGCGGCAAGGCCGCGATCGTGGCCACCGCGGCCACCTTCAGGCTCAGGCGCACCGCCATCCATTCGTCGACGCTCAGTTCGAACACGGGCCGGTCTCCGGGTCAGGGGCGCTCACGGCACCGGGGCGATGAAGCCGCGCTCGGTCAGCAGTGCGACTGCGGCCGGCGAGCGCAGGAAGGCTGCAAAGCGGGCGGCGCTGTCGGTGCTGCCTGTCGTGCCGGCTTTGTCTGCCGTTGGCGAGCGCACCGCCAGTGCCATCGGATAGACGATCGGCGGATGGGTGTCGGCGGCAAAAACCGACAGCACCTTCACCGCGGGTTCGGCGCGCGCATCGGTCGCATAGACAATGCCCACCGGCGCCTCGCCGCGGGCCACCAGCAGCAGCGCTGCACGCACATTCTCGGTCATGGCCAGTCGCTGCGACACCGAGGACCAAACACCGAGCGACTCGAGCGCGGCCCGCGCATAGCGGCCGGCCGGCACGGTGCGCACATCGGCCAGGGCCAGGCGACCCGACGCGCCAAGTGCACTGGCGAGATCAAATCGGGGCGTTGCCTGCAGGCTCAGTGGTGAGCCGGCGGCAGCAATCAGGACCAGTCGATTGCCGGCGAAGTTGGCCCGCGATCCGGGCTGCACTCTGCCACTTTTCTGCAGCGTGTCCATCCAGGCCGCATCGGCGCTGATCACCAGATCGAAGGGCGCGCCGTGCTCGATCTGAAGAACCAGGGTCGGTGTGCCGCCATAGGCAATCACCGGCGGCAACCCGCCCTGAGCCACCCAGGCGCGCGCCAGATCATCGAGCACCTCCTTGAGGCTGACGGCGGCCAGCACGCGCGGGCCGGTTTCGGCCGCACTGGCTGCACTGGCCGCACTGGCGACGCTCAGGCCAGCGGTCGATGCGCCGAGACCGATTGCGAGCACGGCCATGAGCGCCCACGTGCACAGGACTCGCCTTAGCCGACTGGCAAGCAAACCTGCGCTGATCAGACCCGCGCCACGCAAGCCCGCACCACGCTTGCGGCCGGCCGCGGACGACTCGGATCGCATCGCGGGCAGCGGCAGCGGCATGACGCGAAGTCGCTCAGGTGTTCTGAACCACGATCGACGGAAACTTCGACGACATGTCCTTCGCGGTCTCGGCCACCTTGACCGCCATGCGACGGGCGATCTGCCGGTAGGCCGCCGCAATCGGACCGTCGGGCTCGGCTACCACCGTGGGGCGACCCGAGTCGGTCTGCTCACGG
>CAIVAS010000003.1 GCA_903903975.1 uncultured Burkholderiales bacterium | reverse complement strand
GCGGCACTTGCGGCACTTGCGGCACTTGCGGCACTTGCGGCACTTGCGGCACTTGCGACACTTGCGACACTTGCGACACTTGCGACACTTGCGACACTTGCGACACTTGCGACACTGGCGACACTGGCGACACTTGCGGCAATCCGGGCTGGGGCAACGCGATCGATCGCGACCGGACCGACGGCGGATTCAATCGCCTCGTCGACCTGCAGCACTGCCAGCGTAATCGGCTTGCGCCGGCTCGGCGCGCTGGTGAAATCGACACCGATCAGCTTCATGGCGCCGACCCCAGCAAGGCATGCAGATCGGCAAGGGTATTGGCCTGGTCGACCGTCTTGTCGGTGCGCCAGCGCAGAATGCGCGGAAACCGTACGGCCACGCCCGACTTGTGGCGCGGCGAGCGCGAAATCCCTTCGAAACCGAGTTCGAACACCAGGGTCGGGGTAAGGCTGCGCACCGGACCGAATTTTTCGACGACCGTGCGGCGGATGACCGCATCGACCTGCGCGATCTCGTCATCGGTCAGGCCGGAATACGCTTTGGCAAAGGGCAGCAACGCAGGCGACTCAGGGCCATCGCCTGCGGCTCGATCCCACAGCGCAAAGGTGTAGTCGGTGTAGAGGCTCGCGCGTCGGCCATGACCGCGCTGCGCATAGACCAGCACCGCGTCGATGCTGTAGGGCTCGACCTTCCATTTCCACCAGTCGACGCCCTCGGCACGGGTGCGACCGATGCCATAAGACGAAGACCGGCGCTTGAGCATGAAGCCTTCGACGCCGCGTTCGCGCGAGGACTCGCGCAGGGCGGCGAGTTCGGGCCAGTCGGACGCGGCAGGCACCGGCGACAGGCGCAGTACGTCGACCAGCGTACGGTCGCTGCTGGCGGCCTTCGGTGCGTTGGCTGCGTTGGCTGCGTTGGCTGCGTTGGCTGCGTCGGACTCGTTCCTGGCAGCGCCCTCGTCAGCCGCCTGACCGAGGAGGCGCTCGAGCTGCGCGCGCCGCGCGGCAAGCGGTCGATCGCGCCAGTCCTGCCCGGCCGATTCGAGCAGATCGTAGGCCACGAATACCGCGGGTGCTTCGCGCGCAATCGCAGCGGTGAGGGTCTTGCGGGTGATGCGCCGCTGCAGGGCGGCAAAGGGCAACGGGCGCGAACGGGCGACATCCCAGGCCAGGACTTCACCGTCGAGCACAAGACCGTCGATCAGCGGGGCGTCGCGCAGCGGGCCGTCGAGGGTCGGGCCATCGCGCACCGGGCCATCGAGGGCCGGACGATCGCGTCCCGGGCCTTCGAGGGCTGGTCCTTCGACCAGCTTGCGCGCGGCCCGCTCGATCTCGGGGAAACGCTCGGTGATCAGCTCCTCCCCGCGCGACCAGAGCCAGACCTGCCCGCCACGCATGACCAGCTGCGCACGGATGCCGTCCCATTTCCACTCGACCTGCCAGTCAGACAGCGCGCCCAGCGACGCCACCTCGCCCTGAAGCGGATGCGCGAGAAAAAAGGGATAGGGCTGGCCGCTGGTCTGGCTCGCAGACACGCCGTCGGAGTGCGGCGCAATCAATGCGAGATAGCGCTGTGCATCCGGCATCCGGCGGGCATCGGTGTAGCCGATCATGCGCTGCGCGATCAGGGTTGCTTCGAGTCCGGCGACCTCGGCCAGCGCGCGCACCACCAGCTGCTTCGACACGCCCACACGAAAGCCGCCGGTAATCAGCTTGTTGAGCGCAAAGCGGCCATTCCAGTCGAGTTGCGACCACCAGTTTTTGAGCGCCTCGATGCCGACCTCGGCGGGCGCTCCCCGCAAGGGCAGCAGACGTTCATCCATCCATTGCGACAGACCGATCGACTCGCAGGCCTGCGCCTCGGGCAGCAGATGAGCGATGGTTTCAGCGAGGTCGCCAACGCTGGCATAGCTCTCATCGACCAGCCACTCGGGCAGACCACTCGCCTGTCGCACCGCCTCGCGAAGCGATCTCGCCGGCACGATCTGGCGCGGCTTGCCGCCTGCCAGGAAGTAGGTCGCCCAGGCGGCGTCGGCGGGCGGTGCGTCACGCAGATAGCGCACCATCGACTCGACCTTGTGCGAGGTCGATCCGGAGGCATCGAGGTCGGCATAGAGCCTGGCGAAGGCTTTCATGCGCGCGGTGCGGCGACCGGAATGTCCACCGGGGCGTGGGCCACGGTATCGGCATGCGGGTCGCCACGGCCGTCACCCTCGCCTTCGTCGCCCTCGAATTGGGTCGGCAGCGCACCAGCCTCGATGCCCTGCTCGCCCAGCCATCGGACCATGACCGCCACCTGCCCATGGGTCACGAAGACGCGCTGCGCGCGGCTTTCGCCGATAGCCTGCTGCAGTCCGGGCCAATCGGCATGATCGGACAGCACGAAGCCCCGATCGCAGGCACGCCGTCGTCGTGCGCCGCGCAGCGCCATCCAACCCGAGGCAAAGGCGTCGCTCGGATCGGGGAAACGGCGCAGCCAGGAGGTGCCGGCGGCCGAGGGCGGCGCCAGCACCAGGGCACGCGAGAGGGGCTGATGATCGGGGGCATGCCGATCGGGCGCCTGACGCTCGAGTGCCTGACGATCGGTCGTGGCGCGGGTCGCGTCGCTCAGCAAGCTGGTCTCGGGCAGGCTGACGCCGGCTGCGCGATAGACACGGTTGAGCGACTCGATTGCGCCATGGCAGACGATCGGGCCGATGGAAGCATTGATGCCGGCCAGAATCCGCTGCGCCTTGCCGAAGGAATAGCAATACAGCACGCTCGCACGACCCGCGGCGGCATTGGCCGCCCACCAGGCATCGATCTCGGCAAAGACCTGCGACGGCGGCGCCCAGCGGTAGATCGGCAGGCCGAAGGTCGACTCGCTCACAAAGGTGTCACAGACCACTGGCTCGAAGGCCTCGCAGGTGGGATCGGGCTGAAGCTTGTAGTCACCGCTGACCACCCAGACCTCGCCGCGATGCTCGATGCGCACCTGTGCCGAGCCCAGTACATGGCCTGCCGGATGCAATGACACGCGCACACCGTTGATGTCGACCGGCTCGCGATAGGGCTGAGCCTGCAGACTGATCGCGCCCAGCCGTGCGCGCAGCACGCCAGCGCCAGGTGTGGCCGCCAGATAGTGGCGATGTCCGCTGCGGGCGTGATCGGCATGAGCATGGGTGATCACCGCCCGATCGACCGGCCGCCAGGGGTCGACGAAAAAATCGCCGGCTTCGCAATAGAGACCCTGCGTCTGCAGGGTCAGCAGCGGCGGACGTGCTGAGAGGCTCATTCAGTAGCTGCCGCCATGGCCGGAGACGATGACACCGAAGCGCAGTACCCGATAGGCGACCCAGCCCTTGAAGCGCTGCCAGACCGATCGGCGCTCGAGTTGCTCGCGCTCGACTTGCTTGCCGCCCTCAGCCATGGCGGCCAGCAGTTGGCCCCGCAACTCGGCGGCAAAGCCGGCATCGAAGACCACGACATTGGCCTCGCGTGCGAGCAGCAGCGAGAAGGGATCGATGTTGGAAGAGCCGACCGTCGCCCAGTCGTCGACCACCGCAACCTTGGCATGCAGAAAGCTGCGGTGATATTCGACGATCTCGATACCGGCTGCGAGCAGCGGCGGATACATCGCCTGAGTGGCCAGATGCGGCAAGGTGTATTCGATGCGACCCTGCAGCAACAAACGCACCGGCACGCCGCGTCTCCTCGCCTCGATCAGCGCCCGTCTGAACCTGCGGCCCGGAAAAAAATAGGCATTGGCGATCAGGACCTCGTGCTTTGCGCTGCCGATCGCCTTCAGATAGGCACGCTCGATCGAACGGCGATGGACCAGGTTGTCGCGCAGCAGCAGCCCGGCTCGCAGGCCTCGACTGGCAGGGCGCGATACCGCGGGTGTGAGGTGCGGCGGCGACGCCTCCTGCGCCAGCGAAGGCGCTTGCCCGCTCATCTGCCCGCTCACCTGCCGCCACAGGCGAGCAAGCGCCCGACTGACCTCCAGCACCACTGGCCCGGTAAGGCGCACCGCATAGTCGAGCCGGGGATACTCGAGCTCGCCATGGTTGGGATCGAACTGGTCGCCCAGCACATTGATGCCACCCACGAATGCCACCGCATCATCGATGCACACCAGCTTGCGGTGCAGCCGACGCAGATGCTCGCGATTCAGACTCAGGCGGCTTCGCACCGGGCCATAGGTCGCCACCTCGACGCCCGCCTGGGCAAAGCGATCGGCAAGCCCCCCCGCCAGAGCCGGCGTGCCGATGCCATCGACCACCAGCCTGACCGATACCCCGCGCTGCGCGGCGGCAATCAGCGCCCCGGCCACCCGCAGCGCGACCGGGTCATCGGCAAAGATGTAGGTCTCAAAGCCGATCGATGTGCGGGCGGCCTCGATCGCCAGGATCAATGCATCGAAATACTCGCCGCCCGACTGCAGCAGGAAGACCTGGTTGCCGTCACTGATCACCGGCTGCAATCCCTGCAGCAGCGATCCGCGATTCGGCATGCTCGTGGCCATCGACGCGGGCCTGCGGGTTTATCGGCGCAGCGTGAAATCGGCGACCAGCGGTGCATGGTCGGACAGGCGCGCCCATGACGGCCCGCGCAGGACACGCGCGCCCTGCAGCGTGAAGCCGCGCTGATAGATGCGGTCCATACGCAGCCACGGCACCAGCGCCGGGAAGGTGCGCGCCGACCCCATCACCTCCGAGACCTGCAGCGAATCGATCAGGCGGCGGCTCAGGTGATCGCGCCAGTCGTTGAAATCACCGGCAATCAGCAGCGGCGAGCGCTGCGGCACCTCGCGGGCGATCCAGTCGATGAGGGCATCGGTCTGACGCTCGCGGCTGCGTGCAAACAGGCCGAAGTGAATCACAAAGCAATGCACATTGCGCTTGTCGACCCGGACCACGCAATGCAGCACACCGCGCTTTTCGAGGGCGTGGTCGGAAAAATCGCGATTCTCCTTGCGCACGATCGGGAATCGCGACAGCAGCGCATTGCCGTGATGACCATGCAGATAGCTGGCATTACGCCCATAGGCCGATTCGAAGGTGTGTTTGAGGGTCGGCGAGCGCGCCAGAAATTCGTCCTGCGGCTCGCCCGGCCACTGCTCGAAACGACTGGCATGCTGCTCGTTGCGACCCTGCACCTCCTGCAGGAAGATCAGATCGGCATCAAGTTCGTGCAGACGCGAGCGCAGCGCATGAACACTCGAGATCCGCCGCAGGCCGAAGAGTTCGCGGATCACGCCCTTGTGGATGTTGTAGGTCGCGACCCTGAGGGCGCCGGCCGGCGGCGTCTCGCCGGGGATGGCCGGGGTCATGCCGGCCTCGAGCGCACCGGCAGTTGCCGGATCGCTTCGACATTGCTCATCGAAAAGCACATGCCGGCGGCCTCCTGCCAGGGCAGCCAGCGATATTGCAGATGTTCACGGGCGGCAAGACGGATCGGCTCGGGCGCGGCCAGCCGCAATCCGAAGACATGCTCGGTATTGCGGGTCACACCCTCGGGATAGCGATGGCGCCACTGCGGATAGATTTCGTACTGGTGCGAGACCTGCCAGTCCTGCAGCTGATGGCGGGCCACATCGAGCCCGGTTTCTTCCTGCACTTCGCGGGCACAGGTCAGCAGCAGCGGCTCATCGATCGCATCCTTGCTGCCGGTCACCGACTGCCAGAAGCCGGGATGATCGGCACGCTCGAGCAGCAGCACCTGCAGATCGGCGGTGTGGATCACCACCAGCACCGATTCGGGAATCTTGTTGCCCATCGCCGCTGTCCCTGTGCGAACCGGCCTGAGTCGTCGCTTGCGCGTCGGTCGGTCCGAGGCCCGTCTCAGGCCTTGATCTCGGTGGCTCGCAGGCGGATGTGCAACTCGCGAAGCTGCTTTTCGTCGACCGGCGAAGGCGCCTGGGTAAGCAAGTCCTGGGCGCGCTGCGTCTTGGGAAAAGCGATCACATCGCGAATCGATTCGGCACCCGCCATCATGGTCACGATGCGATCCAGACCAAAGGCAATGCCGCCATGCGGCGGCGCACCGTATTGCAGGGCATCGAGCAGAAAGCCGAACTTGGCGCGCGCCTCGTCAGGGCCGATATTGAGCGCCCGAAAGACCTTGCTCTGCACCTCTTCGCGATGGATCCGCACCGAGCCGCCGCCGATCTCCCAGCCGTTGAGCACCATGTCGTAGGCCTTGGCGATGCAACGGCCCGGATCGGTGGCCATGTAGTCCTCGTGACCGTCCTTGGGGGCGGTAAAGGGATGATGGACCGCGACCCAGCGGGCGTCGGCCTCGTCGTATTCGAACATCGGGAAGTCGACCACCCAGAGCGGCTTCCAGGCACTTTCGAACAGCCCGTGGCTGCGGCCGAAATCGGAGTGCCCGATGCGAACCCGCAGTGCGCCGATCGCGTCGTTGACCACCTTGGCCTTGTCGGCGCCAAAGAAGATCAGATCGCCACTGACCGCGCCGGTGCGCGAGAGCACCGCATCGAGCGCGCCGTCGTGCAGGTTCTTGACGATGGGCGATTGCAGGCCGTCACGGCCTTTGCCGGCATCGTTGACCTTGATGTAGGCCAGCCCCTTGGCACCATAAATGGCGACGAACTGGGTATAAGCGTCGATCTCGCTGCGCGACAGTTCGGCACCGCCCGGAATGCGCAAGCCAACGACCCGTCCGCCGTCCATTTGTGCGGCGGCCGAAAAGACCTTGAAATCGACATCGCGCATGACCTCGGTGAGGTCGGTGAACTGCAGCTTCACGCGCAGATCGGGCTTGTCGGAGCCATAGAGGCGCATCGCCTCGGAATAGGTGATGGTCGGGAACTGGCCCGACAGTTCGACACCCTGCTGCGTGCGAAAGATCGTGCGGATCATCTCCTCGAAAATCGCGCGGATCTCGACTTCATCGAGAAAGGAGGTCTCGCAGTCGATCTGGGTGAACTCGGGTTGCCGATCGGCGCGCAGGTCTTCGTCGCGAAAGCACTTGGTGATCTGGTAGTAGCGATCGAAGCCGGCAACCATCAGCAGCTGCTTGAAGAGCTGCGGGCTTTGCGGCAGCGCGAAGAACTGCCCGGCATTGACCCGCGAGGGCACAAGATAGTCGCGTGCGCCCTCGGGGGTCGACTTGGTGAGCATCGGGGTTTCGATGTCGATGAAACCCAGCGCGTCGAGATAGCGCCGAACTTCCATCGCCACGCGGTAGCGCAGCATCAGGTTGTTCTGCATCGGGGTGCGACGCAGATCGAGCACCCGATGCGTCAGGCGCGTGGTCTCGGACAGGTTGTCGTCATCGAGCTGGAAGGGTGGCGTGACCGACGCATTGAGGATGACGAGTTCGTGGCACAGGACCTCGATCTGACCGCTGCGCAAGGCGCTGTTGTCGGTGCCCTCGGGGCGCCGCCTGACCTTGCCGACCACCTTCACGCAGAACTCGTTGCGGATGCGCTCGGCAGCCTCGAACATTTGCGGACGGTCGGGGTCGCAGACCACCTGCGCAAGCCCTGCACGATCGCGCAGGTCGATGAAGATGACGCCACCATGGTCGCGGCGCCTGGCCACCCAGCCGAAAAGCGTGACAACCTGGTCGAGATGATCGAGTGAAACCTCGCCGGTATAGCAAGTGCGCATGCTCAGTGAATCTCCGCTTTATTCAGGGGGGCGACGTCGGTGACCGGGGTCGCAATCGATCGGACCGGGGGCACGACCACGCCCATCGACACGACATACTTGAGGGCTTCGTCGACACTCATGTCGAGTTCGACGGTTTCGTCCTTGCGAAACATCAGGAAAAAACCTGATGTCGGATTAGGGGTGGTCGGTACATAGACCGACACCATCTCGGGGCCGCCGGCGTCGCCCGACAACGAGGGCGACACGCGCCGCCGGATTTCTTCGGCCGGCACACCCGTCAGAAACGCGATGGTCCAGCTGCCCTTGCGGGGGTATTCAACCAGCAAGGCCTTGCGAAAGGCATTGCCCTGCGGCGACAGCAGGGTATCGCTCACCTGCTTCACGCTCGAGTAAATGGTGTTCACGATCGGGATGCGCGAGAGCACGACCTCCCAGACGCGCACCAGACGCTGCCCGAGAAAGTTGGTCGCGAGCACCCCGGTGACGAAGACCACCAGCACCGTGAGCACCACCCCCAGGCCGGGCAGGTTGCGACCGACCACCGCCACCGGCTGCCAGTTGGAAGGCAGCAGCGACAGGCTCAGATCCATCGTGGAGATGATGGTGTTCAGCACCCACAGGGTGATGCCGATCGGAACCCAGATGAGAAGACCGGTGATGAAGTAGCGGCGAAACATCAGAGGACTCGCAGTGGGAATTCGTTGCTATGCCGAAACGAGGTGGACAGCATTCAGGTCGAGGCCGGTTTGGCTGGCGTGGCGGCTGGCGCAGAGGCCGAATCGCTGGAGCCCGAACTCGAGGGGGCCGATGCCGCAGGCGCTGCCGGCGCGGAGGCACTGCCGCCGCTGTCGGTTGACGAGGCAGCCGGTGTGGTCGCGGCGCCCCCGCCCTCGGACTTGCCACCATCAGGCTTGCCGCCCTTGGATTTGCCCTGGTCGCGGAAATCGGTGACATACCAGCCGCTGCCCTTGAGCTGGAAGGACGGGGCGGTCAGTTGCTTGCGAAAGGCATCGGCGCCGCAAACCGGGCACAGGGTGAGGGGTGCATCCGAAAACTTCTGGATCACGTCCTTATCGTGGCCGCAGCTCGCGCAGCGGTAGGCATAGATCGGCATGATGGTCCGCGTCCTGGTCCGGCGTGGTGATTCCCGGCCGCCGCGGTGCCTCGACAGGAACGGCAGCGGGGGATAAAGGAAAACCCGAAATTATAAGACGGATTTCCTTCGGCCGTGCTGACCGCACCTGCTGTTGGTCGCGCGGCGCGACCTTGTGCGTGCGGTCCTGCTCACGTCGACCAGCTGAATCACTTCGACCAGATGGCTGCGGACAGTCGATCCGGACGACTGGACGGCCCGGTCAGTCGGGCTCGACGCCGGCCACTTTGAGCGTGCTGCGAAAGCTCTCGAGTTGCTCCTTGACCAGAACGCCGAGCTGCTCGGGCGTCGATCCGGTGAGCTGAAAGGCCTGCTGACCCATGGCCGCCTGCACTTCGGGCTTGCTCATGGCGGCATTGAACTCGCGGTTCAGGCGATCGACGATGTCGCGGGGCATCTTCGCCGGCCCGAAGACGCCGGCCCATGAAATCAGCGAGAACTTGGGCATGCCGGCCTCGGCGATGGTCGGCACCTCGGGCAGGATCGGGCTGCGCTTGTTGAGCGTGACTGCGATCGCGCGAAGCCGCCCGTCCTTGATGTGGCCGACGGTGGTGCCGGCCGATGCGACCATGAATTCGACCCGCCCGGCGATCAGGTCGGTGAGGGCCTGCGGCTCGCCCTTGTAGGGGACATGGACCATCTGGATGCCGGCCAGCGAAGCGAAGAGCGCGGTCGAGACGATGCCGGTGGTGTTGCCGGTGGCGTAATTGAGCTTGCCGGGATTGGCCTTGGCATAGGTAATGAACTCGGCAACCGTCTTGGCCGGAACGCTCGGGTGCAACAGGATGAAGAAGGTATAGCGACCGATATCGGCGATCGGCGTGAAATCGGTGACCGGATCGTAAGGCGGGTTCTTTTTGAGCGCCGGCGCGGCCGACATCGGACTGTTGGTGGCAAACAGCAGGGTATAGCCGTCGGGGTTGGCACGCATGACTTCGGTGGCCGAGATGGCGCCGTCGGCGCCGGCCTTGTTTTCGACCAGCACCGTCTGGCCGAGCGAGGGCCCGATCGCACTGGCAAACACCCGGGCGATGGTGTCGGTAGCCGCGCCTGGCGGGAACGGCACGACCATCTTGATCGGCTTGTTGGGATAGCTCTGGGCCATTGCCGTGGTGGCAAAGAGCCCGATCAGGGCACCGAGCCATGCGGCAGCTGCCACGGTCTTCATTGATGTCATCGAATGTCTCCTTGTGGTCGAGGCAGGCATCGAGGCCTTGCCGTTCGGATCGTCTGTGTTGCGGTGAGCAGTGTTGTCGTGCGCGGTCGCCCGGCAAAGCCGGGCCGGATTCAGAAGCCTGCCAGCACCACCTTGCCGATGGTCTTGCCGGTTTCGATCATCGCATGGGCCGCACGCAGATTGGCGGCATCGATGTGACCCAGGGTCTGGGCATGGGTGGTGACAATCATGCCGTCGTCGACCAGCGCCGCGACTTCATTGAGCAGGCGACCCTGCTCGCCCATGTCGGCGGTCTCGAAGCCGGAGCGGGTGAACATCGCTTCCCAATGAAACGAGGCACAGCGGGCCTTCAGAAGCCGCACATCGATCATGTCGGGGTCGTCGATCACGCAGACCCGGCCCTGCGGCGCAATTGCGCGGGCGATCTCGGGAAAATGCACATGGGTATGCGAGACGCTGAAAATGCGTTCGACCCACCGGATGCCGGCCTGCTGCAAGCCCTGCGAAAGCGGCTGGGAGTGATCGATGACCACATGGGCGCCAAGCCGCTCGGCCTGCGCTCGGGTTTCGGGACGCGAGGCGGTGGCAACCACCTTCGCGCCGGTCAGGCGTCGGGCAAGCTGGATGGCGATTGATCCCACCCCGCCCGCGCCAGCGGTGATGAGCAGCGTGCCGGCATCGTCGGGGCGACCGATGCGCAGACCCAGACGGTCGAAGAGCGCCTCCCAGGCAGTGATCGCGGTCAGCGGCATGGCCGCGGCCTGGGCAAAGTCGAGCGTGCGCGGCTTGCGACCGACGATGCGCTCATCAACCAGATGCCACTGCGCATTGGTGCCCGAGCGAGACCGCGAGCCGGCGTAGAACACCTCGTCGCCCGGCTTGAACAGCGTGACATCGGGGCCGACCGCCTCGACCACGCCGGCGGCATCGAAACCCAGCACGCGCAGCCCACTCGCATCGGGCGCGACATTACGCCGCACCTTGGTATCGACCGGGTTGACCGACACCGCATGGATGCGCACCAGCAGGTCACGACCGGCGGCTGTCGGCTTGCGCAGCTCGAGTTCGACCAGGCACTCGGGATCGGTGACTGGCAGGCATTGGCGGTATCCGACGGCTTTCATGGCAGGTATCTCAAGGAAAAATCAGCGTTGATCGGGCGTGAAACGGCGCGCCAGCCCCTGCCAGCATTGCCAGTAATCGGTCTGCAGCGTGGGCAAGGCCAGCGCCTGGGCAGTGGGATGCAGCACGGCACGACTCTCGAACATGAAGGCCATGGTGTCGCGAATGACCTGGGGCGTTGAGGTGTCGGCGGCAATCGCGCGCTCGAAGGTCGCGGCATCGGGCCCATGACCCGCCATGCCGTTGTGAAGGCTCGCGCCGCCCGGTGCGAAGCCCTGCGCCTTGCCGTCGTAGTCGCCGTGGATCAGGCCCATGAATTCGGAGGCGATGTTGCGGTGAAACCAAGGCGGCCGGAAGGTGTCCTGCATCGCCAGGATGCGCGGCGGAAAGATCACGAAGTCGAGGTTGTCGACACCCGGCGTATCGGAGAGCGACTGCAGCACGAGAAAGATCGACGGATCAGGATGATCGAAGGAAATCGAGCCGATGGTGTTGAAGTGCCGAAGGTCGTATCGACACGGCGCATGGTTGCCATGCCAGGCGACCACATCGAGCGGCGAGTGCCCGATCGCGGCAGCCCACAGCCGGCCCTGAAACTTCTGGACCAGCTCGAAAGCACCCTCGCGGTCCTCGAAGGCGGCCACCGGCGTGAGGAAATCACGCGGATTGGCCAGCCCGTTGGAACCGATGGGGCCGAGATCGGGCAGGCGCAGGGGTGCACCAAAGTTTTCGCAGACATAGCCGCGAACACCCGGCCCGGCCTCATCGGCCAGGTCGACGCAAAAACGGATGCCGCGCGGAATGATCGCGATCTGCTGCGGCTCGAGGCTGATCAGGCCGAGCTCGGTGCGCAGTGTGAGCCCGCCCTGCTGCGGGACGAGGAGCATCTCGGCATCGGCATTGAAAAAGAAGCGATCACGCATCGAACGGTTGGCAGCAAAAAGATGGATCGCACAGCCGCTTTGCGAGGCCGGGTCACCGTTGCCGGCCATGGTGAAGAGCCCGTCGATGAAGTCGGTGGGGGCCTGCGGCACAGGCAGCGGGCTCCAGCGCAGCTGATTCGGCGCAGTCTCGAGACCGGCTGCCGCACCGAAGACACCGACCAGCGCGCCGTCGGCAATCCGTTTGAAAGGCGAATGCACCGACGCCGGCCGGATGCGATAGAGCCAGCTGCGCCGATTATCGGCACGTGGCGCGGTGAAGGCGGTGCCGGAGATCTGCTCCGCATAAAGACCGTAGGGGCAGCGCTGCGGCGAATTACGCCCCTGCGGCAGGGCACCCGGCAGGGCCTCGGTCGCAAATTCGTTGCCGAAGCCCGACTGATAGCCAGGCTCGGGACGCTGCGGCGCGGGCGCACTCATCG
>CAIVAS010000002.1 GCA_903903975.1 uncultured Burkholderiales bacterium | reverse complement strand
TTTTCGCGATGGCATCGACCACCACCAGGGGGGATGCGGTGGTCGGGGCGGTGGTGCCCGGCGCATCAAGCCGCGTCGTGGCTGATGCCGGCCGCGGGTGGGACGGTGCCGGTGAGGGGTCCTGCGCCGGCGTTGCGGGGATCGCCAAGGAGGGCTCGCGCGTGGATTCGGCAGGCTCGCGCCCGGATTCCGAAGGCTCGCGCCCGGACTCAGCAGGCTCGCGCCCGGACTCAGCAGGCTCGCGCCCGCGCTCGATGTGTTCGCCGAAGCGTTCGATCAGGCTCATTCGGTGACCGGGACCAGTGCGTGGGCGCCATGGCGCAGACACGCCGCCATCGAACGACCCGCGGCGACCAGTTCGGGGCGGCTCGTGCGACAGGCATCGACCACCATCGGGCAGCGCGGGTTGAAGGCGCAGCCGGGCGGGATCGCGTTCAGGCGCGGCATCGCGCCGTCGATCTGGGCCAGCCGCTCGCGGGCATGGCCGATCAGCGGGATCGAGCCCATCAGGCCGACGGTGTAGGGATGATGCGGTCGGTGGATCACATCGGCGACCGGCCCGATCTCGGCGATCCGCCCGGCATACATCACCGCCACCCGATCGGCAGTCTCGGCGATCACGCCCATGTCGTGGGTCACCAGCATGATTGCCGTGCCATGCTCCCGGCACAGCCGCTTGAGAAGCGCGATGATCTGCGCCTGGATCGACACGTCGAGCGCGGTGGTCGGCTCGTCGGCGACGATCAGCCTGGGCTCGGCGGCCAGCGCCAGCGCAATCACGACACGCTGGCGCATGCCGCCCGAGAACTGATGCGGATAGTGGTCAAAGCGCGCTGCCGCGGCTGGAATACCGGTGCTGTCGAGCAGCTCGATCGCGCGATGGCGGGCCTGCGTCGGACTCAGGTCGAGATGGGTACGGATGGTCTCGACCAGTTGCCTGCCGACCGTCTGAAGCGGGTCGAGGGAGGTCAGCGGATCCTGGAAGATGGCGCCGATCTGCCGGCCCCGGATACGACGCATCTGCGACGCATCGAGATTGTCGATGCGTCGGCCCTCGAGCAGGATCTCGCCGCCCACGATGCGCCCGGGTGGCTCGATCAGACCGATGATCGCGGCCCCGGTCAGCGATTTGCCCGCGCCCGATTCACCCACCACGCCGAGCACTTCGCCCGGCGCAATCGAGAACGAGACATCGTCGATCGCCACCTGCGTGCCTCGCCGGTTGGTAAAGGCGACCCGCAGGTTTTTCACCTCGAGCAGCGGCGCGGTGGCGGGGGTGTCGATCGTCATCATGCCGGCCTATTGCAGCCGTGGGTTGAGCGCATCGCGCAGCCAGTCGCCCAGCAGGTTGACCGACATGCACAGCAGGATCAGGGCCAGCCCCGGAAAGACCACCAGCCACCACTCGCCCGAGTAAAGAAAGTTGTTGCCGGTATTGATCATGGTGCCGAGCGACGGTGTGGTGGGCGGCACACCCACGCCCAGAAACGACAGGGTCGCTTCGGTGATGATCGCGGTGGCGACATTGATGGTGCCGATCACCAGCACCGGACCGAGCACATTCGGCAGCACATGGCGGCGCATGATCGCAAGGGGACCGACGCCGATCACCTGTGCAGCCTGCACATATTCGCGATGCTTCTCGACCATGGTCGAGCCGCGCACCGTGCGGGCGTATTGCACCCAGTTGGCCAGCGCGATTGAACCGATCAGCACGCCGATCGCCAGCGTCTCGAGATTGGCGTTGCCCGGCAGCAGCGAGCGCGCCACGCCGTTGATCAGCAGCGCGATCAGGATCGCCGGAAACGACAGCTGCACATCGGCGGTCCGCATGATGAAGGAATCGAGGCGCCCACCCAGAAAGCCCGACAGCAATCCGAGCGTTACACCCATCACCATCGCGAGCGCGACCGAGGCCAGCCCGACCAGCAGGGAGATGCGCGAGCCATAGAGGAGG
>CAIVAS010000001.1 GCA_903903975.1 uncultured Burkholderiales bacterium | reverse complement strand
TCGACATGATCTCGATCGGCATCATCGTGCCGGTGTTGCCGGGCTTCATCGGCAGTTTTACCGACGGTCCGGCCGATCAAGCCTACTGGCTGGGCATCGTCTCATTTGCCTTCGGCCTGGCCAACTTTCTCGGCGCACCGATACTCGGCGCGCTGTCCGACCGGTTCGGCCGCAGGCCGGTGCTGCTGCTTGGATTTTGCGGCCTGGCCCTGAATTTTTTTGCCACCGCACTGGCCACCTCGATCGCCATGCTGATCACCGCGCGTCTCGTGGGCGGCCTGATGCAGGCCAATGCCGCGATCGCCAACGCTTATGTCGCAGATATCACCCCACCCGAGCAGCGCGCCAAGCGCTTCGGCATGCTGGGTGCGATGTTCGGCATCGGGTTCATTCTCGGGCCGATCATCGGTGGGCTGCTGGGCGCCATCAGCATTCACCTGCCCTTTTATGCGGCAGGCGCACTCGCGCTGCTGAACCTGCTCTATGGCTATTTTGTGCTGCCCGAATCGCTGCCGCCCGATCGGCGCCGTGCGCTGTCGTGGTCGGCCGCCAATCCTTTGCGCTCGCTCAGAGAACTGGCTCGTCTCAAGGGTGTGGGATCGCTGATGGGCGCGATTGCGCTCACCGGACTGGCCCAGTTTGTGATGTACACGATCTGGGTGCTCTACAACACGCTCAAATTCGGCTGGGACACCGAGCACAACGGCTGGTCGCTCGCTGCGGTCGGCGTGATGGCGGTGATCGTGCAAGGCGCGCTGCTCGGGCGGCTGCTCAAGCGCTTTACCGCGCCGCGCCTGGCAGTGCTTGGCATGGTGTCGCAAACCCTGGCCTTTGCGATGTACGGCCTGGTCTCGCAGGGCTGGATGATGTACGTGGTGATCGCGGCCAATATCTTCGGGCTGACGGTCACAGCCTCGATCCAGAGCATCGTGAGCCAGGCTGCCAGCGAGAGCAATCAGGGGCAGACCATGGGCTCGGTCAGTTCCCTCAACAGCCTGATGGCGGTGATCGCCCCGATCCTGGGCGCACCGATCCTGGCGGGCGTGACCCATCTGGCCACCACCGACTGGCGCATGGGCGCGCCCTTTTTCCTGTGTGCCGCGCTGCAGGCCGGTGCGCTGATCCTCGCGATCAACCACTTTCGCCGCCCGGCCCACTGACCGAGGCAACGCCTGCTTCAGTGCTTGTGCCCGGACTTGATCATGTCGTGGCCAGCCAGACCATCGTGTCCGCTCGCCTGCCCTATCAGCGCGGCCATGCCATTGCCCACCATCTGATCGGGTCTGACCCAGCGGTCAAAATCCTCGGCATCCACTTTCAGCGCAATCGCCGCGTCGCGAAGCGTGACCCCCTCGACATGGGCGCGACGCGCAATTTCGGCCGCACGGTCATAGCCGATATGCGGTGACAGCGCCGTCACCAGCATCAGCGAGCGCGACAGCAGCTCACGGATGCGCACCTCGTCGGCCTGGATACCGCGCACGCAATGCGTCTCGAAGCTGCGCATCGAATCGGCGAGCAATCGCACGCTCTGCAAGAACGCATGGGCGATCAGCGGCCGGCTCACATTGAGTTCGAAATTGCCGCTGCCACCGGCCAGCGAGATCGCCACATCGTTGGCCATCACCTGACAGCAAACCATCATCAGCGCTTCGCACTGGGTCGGATTGACCTTGCCCGGCATGATCGAACTGCCGGGCTCGTTCTCGGGAATCCTGATCTCGCCGATGCCCGAGCGCGGCCCGGAAGCGAGCCACCGGATGTCGTTGGCGATCTTGTGCAGAGCCACCGCCAGCACCTTCAGGCTGGCATGCGCGGCCACGATCGCATCACAGGCGGCGAGTGCCGCGAACTTGTTCGGCGCACTCACGAAGGGCATTGCATGCGACTGCGACAGGACCTCGGCAACCAGTTCGCCAAAGTCCGGTGGTGCGTTCAGTCCGGTGCCCACGGCTGTGCCACCGATCGCCAGCGGATACAGACACGGCAGGCAGGCGCCGATGACGCTGCGGGCCTGCGAAAGCTGCGCCACATAGCCCGAGAACTCCTGGCCGAGTGTCAGCGGCGTGGCATCCTGCAAGTGAGTGCGACCGATCTTGACGATGCCGGCAAACTCGATCTGGCGCTCGCGCAGGCTGTCGTGCAGCGCAACCAGCGCGGGCAAAAGCGCCTGCGTCATGCCGAGCGCACCGGCCAGATGCATCGCGGTCGGAATGACGTCGTTGGAAGACTGCCCCAGATTCACATCGTCATTCGGATGCACACGGCGCGCCTCACCACGCGAGCCGCCGAGCAGCTCGGATGCGCGATTGGCCAGCACCTCGTTGAGATTCATGTTGGTCTGGGTACCGGAGCCGCCTTGCCAGACCCCGAGCACAAACTCATGCGCATGCTCGCCCGCCAGCACTTCATCGGCGGCCGCGATGATCGCCAGCGCCTTGTCGTGAGGCAGGCGATCGAGCCGGGCATTGACCTGCGCGCAGGCGCGCTTGACCTCGGCCACCGCGCGGATCAGCTCAGGCGGAATCCGCTCGGTCGAAATCGCAAAATGCTCAAGCGCCCGCTGGGTCTGGGCACCCCACAGACGCCCCTGCGCCACGCTGATCGGGCCAAACGAATCTGCCTCGCTGCGCATCTGGGTCATCGCACACTCCCGCTGGCCGGCACGGTATGGCGGCCCGATGGAGGACC